>NZ_JBSHJJ010000002.1:0-313121 GCF_053619415.1 Nocardiopsis sp. NPDC055551
AGGCTTACACGCAGCCGTATGGGCCGGAGAACGCGGCGATGCCGAAGCATCAGCGCACCTATGACGCGATGATGCGCATCTTCGAGACCGCTCTGGGCCACCGGGGTTGCTCCAGTCTGAGCCGCCAACCTCTGGCGACCATCAACATCACCGTCCCCCTCACACGCTTCCTGGGCGATGAGACGGCTGAACCCGCCGTCACCGAGGACGGTGTGGTTATCCCCGACCAGATGGTGGCCCGCCTGACCCCCGACAGTTGGCTGCGCCGGTTCGTGACCGACGAACAGGGCCGCACCTTGTTGGATGTGGGGCGAAAGCAGCGGTGCGCCCCGGACCCGGTCCGCCAGGCAGCGGGGTTCAAGAAGCCCTACTGCGAGTGGCACGAAGGCTGTGACATGCCGCGTAGCTGGTCGCAGTACGACCACATCGTCCCCTTCTCCCACGGCGGGGTGACCAGCTCCGAGAACATGCAGGTGTTGTGCTCGACCCACAACCGGCTCAAGCACCGGTTGCAGGCCAAGGTGAACCGGCAGATCTGGGAACACCACCACGCCCAGAACCGACAGGACACCGAGACCAGCGGGGACAGGGACGGGGAAGGCGAGCCAGCCCCAGCCACCGCCCCCTAACCACCACCATCCGCTTCCACCACGTGTTTCCGCCAGGCGAAATGCCACCACCCCGCGACCACCCCGGTTGGGTGTCAGACCCCAAGGGCCCGTGCCCTGTGGGGATATCGGCATGCCCAGGGGCAGAAACACCGCGCCCCCACCCAGAGTCACATTCCGGGGCCGGAGTGGCTCCCATCGGGGGTGTCGGCACGACTTCCACCCCCGGTACTGGCTCCCGCCCCTGGTACCGGCCCACCGGCACCACCAACCCCGTGCAACCCTGTGCTGTCTCTCCATCATGATGATCTTGTCCGTAGCGCCATGTTGGGCGCCCAACATGGCGCTACGAGCAAGATCATCAGGGAGAGAGCTTCACCAGAGGTGGCTACCGCGGGGACGCGGCCCGCCATCCGCCCTACCTGTAGCGGGTACTTCGTTACCTCACCGGTCACGTAGTGGCTACGCGGCCCACGAGAAAGCCAGAGGGAGGGGAAGGGATCCGGCCGGCTGCGGCCGGAGTGGGCCGAAGGCCCACAGGGCCCTTTGGGACCTCAACCACTCTCCCCCCTTCCCCGATAGCCGCCAAACCGCCGCCCGCGCCGTGCGGGTCAAGGCCACCCACCACGCTGACGAGCAACTCAACATTGCCTTGACGCGTGCGGTGCGGGCGGCAACAATCACGCGGCGGGGAAGGAGGGAGAACCCACCCCCACAACGCCCAATCACCCCAAAGAGCCAGAAACCTGAGGCGGCCGACCAACCCACCCCCACCCCGCCCAACCACCCCAAGACTCCCGCCCCCAGGCGCCCCACCAACCCACCCGAGCAATGCCCAACCACCCGCAGGATCACGGCCTGAGGCGCCCTACCAAAACAGCCTCCAGGCAGCACGAAACCAGTGGACGGGAAGCGAGGACGTTCGAGTAGGGCGTTCGTTCGGACATGCCCGCCCGGACATGCCCGCCCGGACATGCCCGCCCGAACACGCCCGCCCGAACACGCCCGTCTGGTCAGCGCAGGTCCCGCCGGGACAGCAGATACGCGGACAGCGCCCACAACCCGCCGGTGAGTGCCAGGGCGGCGAGCAGGATCGGCCCCATCGCCGCGAGGTCGAGCCCCGCCGCGTCGGAGACGGCGCTGTTGCCCAGGAACAGCGCCGAGGTGACCAAAGAGTGGGGGAACAGGTGGGACACCACACCGCCCTGGCCGCTGTAGAGCAGCCCGGTCCCGATCGCGCATCCCAGCAGCCCCACGGCCACGGGTGCGGTGAACGAACGGAACGACATCGACAGCAGCGATTGTGCGGCCACCACGGGCAGGGCCGCGACCACCCCGAGCAGTGCGATGACCGCGTACTCCCATGGTGGTGCGCCCTCCAGGTCGAGCACGAACATCCCGATTCCGATCACCAGGGTCAGCAGGACCAGTTGCATGGCCGCCACGACGATGGTGAGTGAGGTGATCTTGGCGCCCACGATCGCCCCGGGGCGCGCGGGAGTGGCCATCAGCAGGTTCCAGTTGTGCCCTCGGTGCTCCATCCGCCAAGCGGCCGAGGCCAGCACGGCCACCCCCATCGACATGAAGAAGAGGCCGTAGAACAACACCACCTGGGACCAGTAGGACTCCCACCCGGCGGACAGCACCCCCTGGTTGGCGGCGTAGTTGATGGTCCCCGCGGTGACCGCGAGCACAGGCAGCACGACTGCGACGACCCACAGGGCCGAGCGGCGCAGTTTGGTGAGTTCGGCGACGATCACGCGGGACCTCCTTCGGCTCGGTCCAAGTACCGGCACGCCCCGAGGAACAGGGCCGCCGCGGCGCACAGGAACAGGGCGAAGGCCCAGGGGATGGGCGCCGCCTCGATCAATTGGTCGTTGGCCATCGCCACCGGCGAGATCGCCGCGTAGTAGCCCCAGGGCAGTACGTAGGCCACCCACGTGGGCATCAGCAGGGCGTAGACCGCGTAGAACGCCCCCAGCAGCCCCACCCCGAGCCCCACGAGCTGGTTGTCCACCCGGGCGGCCAGCCACAGGTGCAGGCCCAGCAGCGCCAGGTTCACCAGCAGCAGGAAGAGCCCGTAGCGCGCCCACAGGGCGATCGGGGGAGCGACCTCGATCCCGACGACAAGCCCCGCGAGGAGGATCAGCACGCACTGCGCCACGACCGTGAGTGTCAGGGCCAGACCCAGGACGACAGCCTTGGCCCGGCACAACAGTCCCGGCCCCAGGCCGGACACCCGGGCGAGGAACCGCCCCTGGCCCTGGTGCTCGATGTCCACCTGGCGTCCGGCGAGCACCGCGACCAGGACAGGTGAGGTCATCGCCGAGATCATCACCTGGTTCAGAAGCAGGGACTCCCAGGGTTGCGCGGTCGGATCGGCGAACCCCTCGCGGGCGCTCTCGGAGAAGAGGTTCATCCCCGACAGGGCGACGACGGCGACCACCATCACCAGGCACAACACCCACACACGCAGACCGCGTGTCTTGTGGACCTCCAGGCCCACCGCCATCCGCATCACGAGAGTCCCTCCCGCCCGGTCAGGTCCATGAAGACCTCCTCCAGGGAGCGGCGCACCCGATGGAGGCCGTGGACGGGGACGTCGTGGTGGACCAGTCGCCGCACGAGGTCGGCGGTGTCGTCGTCGCTCACCCCGGTCAGGCGTAGCCCTTCGTGGGTGCGCACGGCGGGCAACCCCAGGGCCAGGACGCGTTCGGGGTCGGGGGTCCGCAGGATCAGATCCGGTGTACTGCGGTCGAACAGTTCCGCCCGGGTGCCCTGGAAGATCAATCGTCCTCGGCCGAGGATCCCCAGGACCGACGCCATCCGGTCGACCTCGTCCAACAGGTGGCTGGAGACCATCACGGTGACGCCCTCTCCGGCCAGGGAGGTCAAGAGGTCACGGATCTCCTCGATCCCGGCCGGGTCCAGCCCGTTGGTGGGTTCGTCGAGGACGAGCAGGCGGGGTTCTCGGGCCAGGGCCATGGCGATGCCCAGCCGTTGCTTCATACCGAGCGAGTAGGCGCGGACGGGTTTGTCCATGTGGTCGCGTAGGCGCACGGTGGCCACGGCGCGTTCCACCTGGTCGTCGGTGAGTCCGAGCATCTTGCGGACGATCGCCATGTTCTCCCGGCCGGTCAGATGCCCGTATCCCGGCGGGGACTCGATGAGGGAACCGATCAAGGGGGAGAGTTCGTGCCGGGTACGCCGGTCCATGGGGCGGCCCAGGACGCTGATCTCGCCCCGGCTGGGGCGCACCAACGACAGCAGCATCTTCATCGTGGTGGATTTGCCCGACCCGTTGGGGCCGAGGAATCCGTAGACGCACCCCTCGGGTACGCGCAGGTCCAGGGAGTCCACGACCGTGCGCGACCCGTAGGTCTTGGTCAGTCCCTCTGTGGTGATGACGTGATTCATGAGGCTCCTTCCACCGAGGAGACTCCACCGTCGAACCCGCGCGGCGCATCGGATCGCGGTACCGAGAAAGGGCTCATACCAAGGTCTGAGGCAGGACCTAGGCGTCGCGGAGCAGGTCCTCGCGGTCCACCAACCCGGAGCGGAAGGCGAACAGCACCGACTGGACCCGGTCCCGGGAGCCGGTCTTGGCCAGCACGTTGCCCACGTGGGTCTTGACCGTGGGCATGGACAACACCAACAGCTCGCAGATCTCGGTGTTCGTGTACCCGCGCGCCACCGCGGTGAGGACCTCGCGCTCCCGCGGGGTCAGCGACTCCAGGGCCCTTCGGGTCTCCCGTACGGGAGGGGCCGACGGCCCCGATCCGCCGCTCAATAGTGGACGCACGTGCTGGAGCAACCTTCGGGTGGAGCTCGCCGAGACCACCGAGTCGCCCCGATGTACGGTGCGCAGCGCCTCCAGGAGTTCCTCCGGGGGAGTGTTCTTGAGCAGGAACCCGGTCGCGCCGGCCTCGATGCCCTCGATCACGTACTCGTCGGTGTCGAAGGTGGTGAGCACCACGATCCGACATCGCGCGCCCGCGTCCACCAGTGTCCGGGTGGCGCTGAGCCCGTCCGTCCCCGGCATTTGGACGTCCATCAGCACCAGGTCCACCGGGTCCGCGCGTTGGAGCTCGACGGCCTCGGCCCCGTCACCGGCCTGCCAGGCCACGACCATGTCGGGCTGGGAGTCGATGACCATGGCCATCCCGGCGGTGAAGAGCCGCTGGTCGTCGGCCAACCCGATCCGGATCACGTCTCCTCCCAGGGAACGCTCGCACGGACCCGCCAGACGTCGGTGCCCTCGTTCCATCCGACCTCCAAGTCGCCACCGTGCAGGGCGATCCTTTCTCGCATACCGATCAGACCATGCCCTCCGTCCCTTTCACCGGGTTCGTGCGACTCGGGACCGATCGGGTTGGTCACGGTGACCACGATCAGCCCGGGTGAGCGGGTGAGGTGGACCGTCACGGCGACCTGGCCGGCGTGTTCGAGGGCGTTGGCCAGTGACTGTTGGACGAGGCGGTAGACCGTCAGGCCCACGCTGGCGGGCGGGGACGCCTCCTCGCGAGAGGGTGGGTCGTCCTGTGCCAGACGGACGCGTAGACCCGTCCGCCGGTACTCCTCCACCAGGAGGGGCAGCTCGCCCAGACCGGGCATGGGGGAGACCTCGCGTTCTCGATCCTCCCGCAGTACCCCCAGCAGTCTGTGCAGTTCGCCGGCGGATTCCCGACCCACTCGACCGATCGTCTCCAACGCGGTCACCGCCGCCTCCGGGGACGATCGCGCGGCGTAGCGGCCGCCATCGGCCTGGGCGACGATGACGTTCAGGGAGTGCGCGAGGACGTCGTGCATCTCCCGGGCGATGCGGGTGCGCTCGCCCAGGGTGGCCAACCTCAGTTCCTGTTCGCGTTTGGCCCGTAGTAACCGGGCGTGCTCTCGGAGCCGGTCGACCTCTTCCCGGTTGTGCCTGCGCACGGTGCCGAGTAGGGCGAACAGCAGCAGGGTCGTCCAGGCGGACAGCAGGGAGGTGATCCTGACCCCGAGGCTCTCCGTGTAGACGAGGTCCGGGATGAACAGGACCGCCACGGCCGTGCCCAGGAGCAGTAGGACCAGGACCACGCGACGCCACCACGCCGACAACTCCGTCTGCGAGGTGTAGGTGGCGACCAGCACGCAGATCACCGACAGGGTGGTGAAGTGCTCCATCCAGAGCACCTGGAGCGCCAACAGCGCCGCCAGTACCGCCAAGGCGGTCAGTGGGCGGACCCGGCGCGCGCTCAAGGTCGCGCAGCACCCCACCGTCAGGGCGAGGTAGGCGGCGGAGTCCGTGGGCGAGGCCGACGCCAGCGGCCAGGTCGCCACCATCAGGACGAACCAGAGCAGGGCCCAGAGCACGTCCATGAAGAACACGTGCGCGAGTGACCAGGACTTCGCGCGGGCGGCGAACGAACGCGGGGACGGGGCGGACATGGTTCCACACGCTACAGAGCGCCGCGACGAAGGTCCTCATGCCACGGTACGAACCGTGGCCGGGGCATTGCCTATCCTGGAGGGGTCAGCAGCACCCTCACTTCCAGGGGATGGATCGATGAACGTCCTGCTCACCGGTGGCGCCGGGTACATCGGCTCCCACACCGCCGTCGCACTCCTGGAGGCGGGCCACGAAGTGGTGGTGGTCGACTCCCTGGTCAACAGCCACGAGGAGTCGCTGCGTCGGGTGGAGCGGATCACCGGTCGCGCCCTCACCTTCCACCGGGCCGACTGCGCCGACCCCGAGGCGATGCGGGCGATCTTCGATCGGCACGACGTCGACGCGGTCATCCATCTGGCGGGGCTCAAGGCCGTGGGCGAGTCCGTCCGACAGCCCTTGCGCTACTACCGCAACAACCTGGACGCGCTGCTCACCCTCTGCGAGACCATGCGGGACGTCGGGGTCCGTGACCTGGTCCTGAGCTCCTCGGCCACGGTGTATGGGGACCCGGAGCGGGTGCCCATCACCGAGGACGCCGGCCTGTCCACCACCAACCCCTACGGCAGCACCAAGCTGTTCGCCGAGCGCATCCTCGACGACCTGGCCATCGCCGAATCCGACTGGCGGATCATCTCCCTGCGCTACTTCAACCCGATCGGCGCGCACCCCAGCGGCCTGATCGGCGAGGACCCCCAGGGCATCCCGAACAACCTCTTCCCCTACATCGCCCAGGTCGCCGCCGGGCGCAGGGAGAAGCTGAGCGTCTACGGCGACGACTACGACACCCCCGACGGCACCGGGGTGCGCGACTACCTGCACGTGGTGGACCTGGCCGCCGGGCACCTGGCCGCCGTCGACCACCTGGCCGACGCCCCCGGGCACAGGATCTACAACCTCGGCACCGGGCACGGGACCTCGGTCCTGGAGAGCCTGCGCGCCTTCGAACGCGCGACCGGTGACACCATCCCGTACGAGGTGGTCGGCCGCCGACCGGGCGACATCGCCGTCTGCTACGCCGATCCCGCCGCGGCCGCGAGCGAACTGGGCTGGAAGGCACAGAAGTCCGTCGCCGACGCCTGTGAGGACGCCTGGCGCTGGCAGTCGGCCAACCCGAACGGTTTCGCGGGCTGAGCCCGGAGCGTGCCGGTTCGCATACCCGAGCAGGCGTCCCGAACATGGCCAACGCCCTAGACTGGACGGACATCCCGATTTTTCTGCGGAAGGTCCTCCGTCGTGTCCGTTGCTGCTGACAGCACGTTCGACACCGTCCTCGTCGTCGACTTCGGTGCGCAGTACGCGCAGCTGATCGCGCGACGGGTCCGCGAGTGTCACGTGCACAGCGAGATCGTGCCCTCGACCATGCCGGTCGAGGAGATGCTCGCCAAGAAACCCAAGGCCATCATCCTCTCCGGCGGCCCGTCCTCGGTGTACGCCGAGGGAGCCCCGAACGTGGGGGCCGAGCTGTTCGAGACCGGGGTCCCGACCTTCGGTATCTGCTACGGCTTCCAGGCGATGACGCGTGCCCTGGGCGGGGTCGTCGACCGGACCGACCTGAGTGAGTTCGGCCGCACCCGGATGTCGACCACGGCCGACTCGGTGCTGTTCGAGGGGATGCCCTCGGAGCTGAACGTGTGGATGTCGCACGGTGACTCCGTGGTCCAGGCCCCCGACGGCTTCAAGAGCATCGCCGGTACCGCGGGCGCCCCGGTCGCGGCCTTCGAGGACACCGAGCGCCGCCTGTTCGGCGTCCAGTTCCACCCCGAGGTCATGCACACCGAGCACGGCCAGGAGGTGCTGCGCCGTTTCCTGTACGAGGGGGCCGGCTGCCGTCCCACCTGGACGATGGTGAACATCGTCGAGGAACAACTGGAGAGCATCCGCGCCCAGATCGGCGACAAGCGAGTCATCTGCGCCCTCAGCGGTGGCGTGGACTCCGCCGTGGCCGGCGCGTTGGTCCAGCGCGCCGTGGGTGACCAGCTCACCTGCGTGTTCGTCGACCACGGTCTGCTCCGCAAGGGCGAGTCCGAGCAGGTCGAGAAGGACTTCGTGGCGATCACCGGCGCCAAGCTCAAGGTGGTCGACGCCGAGGAGCGGTTCCTCACCGCGCTGTCAGGGGTGACCGACCCCGAGGAGAAGCGCAAGATCATCGGCCGCGAGTTCATCCGCGTGTTCGAGCAGGCGGCCCGTGAGGTCGTCGACGAGAGCGGCGAGGACGGCTCCGAGGTCGAGTTCCTGGTACAGGGCACCCTCTACCCGGACGTGGTGGAGTCCGGCGGCGGTTCCGGTACCGCCAACATCAAGTCGCACCACAACGTCGGCGGCCTTCCCGAGGACCTGCAGTTCACCCTGGTGGAGCCGCTGCGCGAGCTCTTCAAGGACGAGGTCCGTCGGGTCGGCGAGGAGCTGGGCCTGCCCTCCGAGATGGTGTGGCGCCAGCCCTTCCCCGGCCCCGGCCTGGGCATCCGCATCATCGGCGAGGTGACGCGCGAGAGGCTGGAGATCCTGCGCGAGGCCGACGCCATCGCCCGGGAGGAGCTCACCCGCGCCGGGCTGGACCGCGACATCTGGCAGTGCCCGGTGGTGCTGCTCGCCGACGTGCGTTCGGTGGGTGTGCAGGGTGACGGCCGCACCTACGGTCACCCGGTCGTGCTGCGCCCCGTCAGCAGCGAGGACGCCATGACCGCGGACTGGTCGCGGGTTCCCTACGACGTGCTGGCCCTGATCTCCAACCGGATCACCAACGAGGTCCGTGAGATCAACCGGGTGACGCTGGACGTGACCAGCAAGCCCCCGGGCACGATCGAGTGGGAGTAGGACTCCCCGGTGGAACGAGGGCGGGGTCCGGCGCGTGTGCGCCGGACCCCGCCCTCGTTCGCGTGTCCGTTATTCGGTGACGGGAAGCCTGATGCTGGTCGGGTCCTGTTCCGGGTCGTGGAACAGTTCCAGGGTCTCGGGGAGTTCGTCCACGGCCAGGATGAACACCAGCGGACCCACACCGGCCTCACCCGGATCGATCGTCCCCCACAGACTGGACGTGGCCTCGGCGGCGGTCGGCGACTCGGAGGTGAGCCAACGCTTGTCGTCCGTCACCAGCTTCTGGCTGTCGGAACCGAAGTCGATCGGGGTGTCGCCCCTGTTCTCCACGGTCAGGTCGATCACGCAGTAACGGCCGCCGGAGGGGGTCGAACGTCCGGGCAGCTCCTTGTCGCAGGAGAGATCCTCGACCTGGTAGCGGACCGATTCGTCGGCGGAGAACGCAGCGCCGTTCTCGTCGGTGGGCGCGGGTTCGTCCGGGGCCTGCCCGGCCTGGGAGTCCCCTTCCCGTTCCGGGCTCTCCGCCGCGGCCCCGGGATCGTCGGTCCCGCCTTCCTGGTTCCGGTCCGGGGAGAAGGCGCCGTTCATGGCGAGCAGGAACAGCAGGGCGAGGGCCACCGTCAGGGCGATGGCCGCCGCGATGACACCCCAGTAGAAGGTGCCGTGCCTGCCCGGGGTGGTGGGGCGGTGTGGCGGCGGGGGCACCGGCGGAACGTACGGCTGCGGGCCCCGCTGTTGTTCGGGCGGCGGCACCATCGGGATGGGCCCGGTGGAGGCCGGGTGATGCGCGGGCGGAGGTCCCTGTGGCCCAGCGGGCCCTGACGGCGCGGGGTGACCGGTCGACGGGTGCGCCGCGTGCTGCTGCTGAGGAGCCTGCTGCGGCTGTCGGGGCGGCTGGTGGGGCGCCTGCTGCGGCGGGTGGGTGAAGTTGCCGGTCTGGTGCGCGGGCGGGGCCATGGGGGCCGCCGCCTGGTACTGGCCGGGGGCGGGATGGCGCATGCCCGTCGCGCTCTGGTGCGCCGGATGCGGCATGCCCGGAGGCCCGGGCGGACCCGGCGGCATCGGCGGCAGGTTGGGTCGCCACGACTGGTGCAGGGCGTGCGACACCATGTCGTTGGGGTTGCCGGCCTCCTCACCACCGGCGAGTTCCAGCAGGAGGTCCTGCGCGGTGGGCCTGCGTCCGGGTTCCTTGGCCAGGGCCCGGGCGACCAGCCGGTCCAGCGGCGGGTCCAGGTTGCTGATCTGGGGTTCGGCGAACAGCACCCGCTTGCCCAGCGTCATGGCGTCGCCGTTGCCGAAGGGGTGCGTGCCGTTGCCGGCGAAGGCCACCAGACAACCCCAGGCGAAGATGTCCGCCGAGGTGGTGACCTTCTCCTCCAGCAACTGCTCGGGAGCCATCCAGCCGGGGCTGCCCATGACGATGCCGGTCTGGGTGTGGTTGGTGGCGGTGTTCATCGCCCGCGCGATGCCGAAGTCGATCACCCGGGGACCGGAGATGGACAGCAGCACGTTGGCGGGCTTGAGGTCGCGGTGGACCAGCCCGGTGCGGTGGATGGCCGCCAACGCCGCGGCCACGCCCAGGGCGAAGCCGTGCAGCGTGGAGGAGTCCAGGGGACCGTTCTCCGCTATGTGCTCGGCCAGGGCCGTGCCCGCGATGTACTCGGTCACCATGTAGGGACGGTTCTCGAACGTCCCGTGGTCGAGCACCTTGGCGGTGCAGAAGGAGGCGACCTTGCGGGCGTTCTCCATCTCGTCACGGAAACGCGCCCGGGTCTGCTCGTCGAACGCGAGTTCCGGGCGGATCACCTTGATGGCTACATGGGTGTTCTTCTCGGGCGTGCTGCCCAGGTAGACGGTACCCATGCCGCCGCTGCCCAGCTTCCCGGACAGCACATAGGGACCGATGGTGGCCGGATCTCCGGCGGCCAACGGTTCCAGGTTCTTCGGGAGCCCATCCGACGGCAAGCGACCCTCCCCGACGGTGTCCAAACTCCGCCTTGCCCCAAGGTAGCGGTGTTTGTGCCCGGATTCCCACTCGTAGGCCGGATTGGGCCGCTTCGAGGGCGGGCGGAAACTGACATGACAGTGGTAGCGAGTCCATGGACATGGATTTCGGTCGAACTCCGAGGCGCGGATCTTCGCGCTGATCGAAGCCGGTGAACACCCTGGGCCCCGTTCCGGGGTGTGTGTTCACGCAAGGTGGGGGTTCCTTTACGATTGGGGACTCGTGACCGTTAATACCACCGTAACCGTGCGGGTCCCCGCGAAGGTGAACCTCCAGTTGGCGGTAGGGCCCGGCCGCGAGGACGGATTCCACGACCTCGTCAACGTGTTCCACGCCGTCTCGCTGTTCGACGAGGTTACCGTCAAGGACGCGTACCCGCGTCGGCAGAGTCCCCTCGTAACCCTCACCGCGGGCGGTGAGTTGGGATCTCACCTGGCCAGGGTGCCTTTGGACGAGAGCAACCTCGCCGCCCGCGCCGCCCTTTCGGTGGCGCGGGAGACCGGCAGAGGTGGGCCGGTCGACATCCACCTGGAGAAGAACATCCCCGTGGCGGGCGGCATGGCCGGGGGAAGCGCGGACGCCGCGGCGGCGCTGATCGCCTGCGACCGCCTGTGGGGCTGTGAGCTGTCCCGTGAGCGTCTGTTGGAGCTGGCCGCCCGACTGGGCAGTGACGTCGCGTTCGGCCTGGTCGGAGCCACCGCGGTGGGCACCGGCCGTGGCGAGATCCTGGAGCCGATGGCGAGCCCTGGCCGTTACCGCTGGGTGTTCGCCCTGTCCAAGCGCGGGCTGTCCACCGCGGACGTGTTCGCCGAGTACGACCGGTTGCGACCGGACGCGCCCACCCCCCGAGCGGACCCGGAGTTGGAGAAGGCGCTGGCCGCGGGGGACGCCGTGGCGCTGGGTCGGTCGCTGAGCAACGACCTGGAGCCCGCGGCCCTGTCGTTGCTGCCCGAGCTGGAGCGGACCCTGGCGGCCGGGCGTGGCGTGGGGGCACTCGGTGCCCTGGTGTCCGGTTCCGGCCCGACCTGCGCGTTCCTGGTGGGCGGGGACGAGGATTCGTCGGTGGTCGCCGAACGTGAGGCGGCGGTGGTGGCGGCGTTGCGGAGCACCGGACTGTGCGAGCAGGTCGTGGCGGCCGATGGCGACGTCCCCGGCGCCACGATTCTGTGACGCAAATCATGTGAGGTTTTTCGGGGGTCGGGCCCTTCGTTCGGGTTGACCTCAACCATTGTTGAGGTCGAACACTGGGTCGCATGACGATCACAGCCACGTTCTCCAGGTACGCCGACCTTCCGGCGCTCATCGGGCTGATGGAGGGGGACGAGAAGCACAACGGGGCTTCCTCGTCCACCCTCGACGTCCTGTGGGTGCTCTACGACCGTGTCCTCGACGTCACGCCCGACACCGCCGAGGCACCGGACCGCGATCGCTTCCTGCTCTCCAAGGGGCACGGGCCCGCCGCCTACTACGCGGTGCTCGCCGCCAAGGGCTTCCTCGACGTACCCACCCTGCGGGGTTGGACCACCTTCGACTCCCCGCTGGGTCACCACCCGGACCGCGTCCTGGTGCCCGGGGTCGAGATCGGCAGCGGCTCCCTCGGGCACGGGATGCCGCTGGGACTGGGCATGGCCCTCGGCCTGCGCGCCCAACGGATCCGTCGGGCCGACGGCACCGAACCACGAGTGGTGGTACTGGTCGGCGACGGCGAACTCGACGAGGGCAGCAACCACGAGGCCATCGCCGCCGCGGGCCGACTCGGTGTCGACAACCTCACCGTCGTGGCCATCGACAACGGCTCCGCCACCCACGGCTGGCCCGGCGGGATCGGCCGTCGCTTCGAGGTCGAGGGCTGGGAGACCCGTGAGGTGAACGGGCGCGACCACACCGCCCTGCACGACGCCTTCGTCCCGTCCCGGATCGGTCGGCCCCTGGCCGTCGTCGCACGCGTCCGCAACTGAGAAGCCGAGGAGCCCAAGACATGCGTGAGACCTTCGCCGCCACCGTCAACGAGGCCATGGACGAGGACCCCCGCACCGCGGTCGTCCTCGCCGACATCTCCGCCGGGATGTTCCGCCGTTCGTCGCTCAAGTACCCGGGCCGGGTGATCAACCTGGGCATCCGGGAACAGGCCCTGATCGACGTGGCCGGGGGACTCGCGCTCACCGGCATGCGCCCGATCGCGCACAGCTACGCGCCGTTCCTCATCGAGCGCCCCTTCGAACAGCTCAAGATCGGTCTCGGCCACCAGGACGCGGGCGCGATCCTGGTGAGCATCGGCGGATCCTACGACGCCGCCGAGGAGGGCCGCACCCACCAGGCGCCCGAGGACGTCGCCGTCCTCGACACCCTCCCCGGCTGGACCGTGCGGGTGCCCGGTCACCCCGACGAGGTCCGAGACGCCCTTCAACAGGACATCCCCGGGGACCACCGCGTCTACCTGAGGCTGTCGAACACCTCGAACCGGGCCGCGCTGCCCGTACGGTCCCGACTGCACGTGGTGCGCACAGGATCGCCCCGCTCCGCCGGCGTCGTACTGGCGGTCGGCCCGATGCTCGACCGGACCCTGGAGGCCACCGCCGACCTCGACGTCACGGTCGCCTACACCTCCACCGTGCGCCCCTTCGACCGTGAGGGGCTCGGTGTGCTGGCCGCCACGGCGGGCAACGCCGACGTGCTCCTGGTGGAGCCCTACCTGCGGGGAACGTCCGCGCACGAGGTCTCCGAGGCACTCGCCGACCGGCGACACCGCCAGCTGTCCCTGGGAGTGCCCCGGGACGCCGAGTTGCGCGCCTACGGGACCCCCGCCGAGCACGCCCGCGCCCACGGCTTGGACACCGAGGGAATCGCCAAGTCCGCCAGGGAGTTCTTCTTGGTGTGAGGGGTCCTTCCCCCGTGAACCCGCCCGGGGCCTCGCGTGGTGCGGCCCCGGGCGTTCCCCGGTGCGCGGTCCGCGCACCTTCGCGGGGGCAGCACAATGGAGGGTGATGACGAATCTGGTCAACCTTCAGGACGTGTCCCTGGCCTACGGGCCGCTCGTACTCCTCGACAAGGTGTCCCTTGGCGTGGACGAGGGCGAACGCATCGGCGTGGTCGGCCGCAACGGCGGTGGTAAGTCCACGCTGATCTCCGTGCTGTCCGCGATCACCGAGCCGGACTCCGGCCGGGTCGTGCACAACCGCGGACTACGGGTCGGTTTCCTGCACCAGCGGGACGACTTCCCCGAAAGTACCGTCGGCGAGTTCGTGCTCGGCGGGCTGGCCGAGCACGAGTGGGCGGGCAACGCGCGCATTCGCGACATCCTGAAGGGGCTGCTCGGTGGTTGGGACCTGAACCTGCCGATGTCGGGCCTCTCCGGTGGTGAGCGCCGCCGTTCCGGACTGGCGCGCCTGCTGGTCGACGACCACGACCTCATCGTGCTGGACGAGCCCACCAACCACCTCGACATCGAGGGCATCGCCTGGCTCGCCGCGCACCTGCGCGCACGCCCCGAGGCGCTCGTGGTCGTCACCCACGACCGCTGGTTCCTCGACGCCGTCACCACCCGCACCTGGGAGGTCGGGCGCGGCTCCGTCGAGCGCTACGAGGGCGGGTACGCGGCCTACGTGCTCGCCAAGGCCGAACGCGACCGTCAGGCCGCCGCCGCGGAGGACCGCCGGCAGAACCTGATGCGCAAGGAACTGGCCTGGCTGCGCCGCGGCGCCCCCGCGCGCACGTCCAAGCCCAAGTTCCGCATCGAGGCGGCCAACCAGCTCATCGCGGACGAGCCGCCGGCCCGCGACACCGTCGAACTGACGCGCTTCGCCACCTCCCGGCTGGGCAAGACCGTCATCGACCTCAAGGACGTGTCGTACTCGATCCCCGGCCGCACCCTGCTGGACCACCTCACCTGGCAGCTGGGCCCCGGCGACCGGGTCGGTCTGGTGGGCGTGAACGGCGCGGGCAAGTCCACGTTGCTCAAGATCCTCGCCGAGGAGCGCGACCCCGACTCCGGGACCGTGCGGACCGGTCGCACCGTCAAGCTCGCGCACCTGTCCCAGAACGTCACCGAACTCGACCCCACCGCCCGCCCCCTCCAGACCGTGATGGACGTGCGCGAGCACATCACCATCGGCAAGCGGGACTACACCGCGAGCCAGATGCTGGAGAAGTTCGGTTTCCGAGGCGAACGCCAGTGGACCCCGATCGGTGACCTGTCCGGTGGTGAGCGCCGCCGACTCCAGCTACTCCGTCTGCTCATGGACGAGCCCAACGTGCTGTTGCTGGACGAGCCCACCAACGACCTGGACATCGAGACGCTCACCGAGCTGGAGGACCTGCTCGACGGTTGGCCCGGTTCCCTCGTGCTGGTCAGCCACGACCGGTACTTCCTGGAGCGCATCACCGACCGTGTGCTCGCCCTGATGGGCGACGGTTCCCTGGCGTTCCTGCCCGGCGGGGTCGACGAGTACCTGGACCGCCGCGCCGCCGGCGCCGGTGACGTCACCGTGCCGTTGGGCGCCTCCGAGACGGCCGCCGCCGAGAAGCGGACCGAGGACGAGACACCGGCCGTCTCCGCGGCCGAGCGTCGCGCCGCCCAGAAGGAGATGCAGCGCGTCGAGCGGCGGATGGACAAGATCGCCAAGCAGGAGGCCCGGCTGCACGAGCAGATGGCCGCGGCCGCCGAGGACTACACCAGGCTCGCCGAGCTCGACGCGGAGGCCAAGGCCCTCGCCGGCGAGAAGGACGAGCTGGAGATGGTCTGGCTGGAACAGGCCGAACTCGTGGGCGACTGACGAGAGGGAGCGACATGGCGGAACTGGACGACATCCCGGTGACCTTGATCGACGGGCGCGAGACCACCTTCGGCGAGTGGGCCGGGAAGGTGCGCCTGGTGGTGAACGTCGCTTCCCGGTGCGGTCTCACCCCGCAGTACGGCGCGTTGGAGGAGCTCCAGAAGCGCTACGCCGACCGTGGCTTCACGGTCCTGGGTTTTCCCAGCAACCAGTTCCTCCAGGAGTTCGGTGGTGACGACAAGATCGCCGAGTACTGCTCGATGACCTGGGGCGTGACGTTCCCCATGATGGGCAAGGTCAAGGTGAACGGCCGGGGCCGGCATCCTCTCTACGCCGAGCTCACGGAGGTCCCCGACGCCGAGGGCAAGGCGGGGAAGGTGAAGTGGAACTTCGAGAAGTTCCTGGTGCTGCCGGACAACACCGTCCACCGCTTCCGCCCCACCACGGTCCCCGACGCCCCCGAGGTCGTCGACCTCATCGAGGGCGCGCTGCCTCGCTGATCAGGCCTCTCGGGTCGCTACCTCGAACCATCGCTCGCGACACCGCTGTCGTGGACCTCGGTGGTGCCGTCGGGCACGGTAGGACCCTGACGGCACCACCGGAAAGTACTACCGGACCCGCTCGCGGAAGACCTCGGCGATCTCCTGGGCCCCGGCGAGGTTGGTGTGGATGTCCGGACCCTGGGCGGTGTTGCACATCCAGGTCAGGTCGCAGACGTTCTGCAGGTTGACCGGCATCCCGGTGCCGCTGTCGTCGGGCACGGTGGTGTTGGAGCCGTCGAACACCTCATCGACGTCGGCGACGTCGATCCCGGCCGCCTGATAGGTGGTCGTGAGGGAGTCGTTGACGTCCTCCATGATTTCGACGGTGCCCTCCGCCACACCCGCCTCGGCGTCCTCGGCGACCTCGTCCGCGTTCTCCCGGGGGATGTCCTCGGAGACGTCCTCGGACTCTTCGGCGTCCCCGCCGCTCTCCTCGTTCTCCTCCAGCAGTGAGAGGGCGAGGAAGGGGTTGTAGTAGGTCATCGCGACGATCTGGGTTTGCGGACCGGCCGCGTCGGTGAGCCGTTCGGCGATCACCGGGACCTCGGTCTCCAGCCGTTCGAGGCCGTCGTCGACGCAGTCCCGGTCCAGGCCGACATCGTCGATGTCGAGCTCGGTCCTGCTCCCGGTCTCGGGGGCGATGCCCTCCACGCAGTCGGTGAAGTTGTTGGCGCCGATGGTGAGGGTGACCAGACCGACCCGGCCCTCGTGCTCCTCAAGGAAGTCCACGGCCTCATCCAGCTGGGAGCCCTGCTCGTAGCGGGTGTCGCAGTCGGCGATCCCGCCCTCGATGAACGTGGTGGTGTCCTCACCGCCACAGCCCATCCGCTCGTGCTGGAGCGTGGAGTCGGTGTCCTTCAGCGTGCGGTACAGGACGTCGGTGTACCCCTCCGGGGTCTCACGCTGGATACCGGACTCGTCGGGCTGCACACCGACGGTCAGCGAGTCTCCCAGGGAGAGGTAGTGACTCTGCGTGGAGGTGCTCGTCTCCTCCTCGCCACCCCCTCCGGAACATCCCGCGACCACCAGGACCGCGGCGACCGCGGCCGTCCACCGGATTCTCACAATGCTCTCCAACCAAGACCCTGTAGTGGCAATTGACTCGCGCGCCCAGAGGCGGATCCCCGGTGAGAGGGCGGATACCGCCGAGTAACTAGCCTTGCTGGCCCGAGGGCGTCCTGTCGAGGGGGGCCAAGAGGCTTCTCAGTAACGATGCCAACTGCTCGCGTTCGGCGGCGGGCATGGGGGCGAGCAGGGTCTCCTCGTAGCTGAGCAGGGACGCCAGCGCGGCGTCGATGCGTTCGGCGCCCTTGTCGGTGAGCCGCACCAGCACACCGCGTTTGTCGGCGGGATCGGGGCGGCGGCGCACCAGGTCGGCGGCGGTCAGACGATCGACCCGGTTGGTCATGGTGCCGGAGGTGACCAGGGTGGCGCGCAGCAGTCGGCCGGGGCTGAGTTCGTAGGGTGGCCCGGAGCGGCGCAGTTCGGCGAGGACGTCGAACTCCCAGGGTTCCAGGGCGTGCTCGGTGAACACGGTGCGCCGGGCACGGTCCAGGTGGCGGGCGAGCCGGGACACCCGGCTGAACACCTCTAGCGGTGACACGTCCACGTCCGGCCGTTGGGAGCGCCACGCCTCCAAGAGCCCATCCACCTCATCGCGCATGGGACACAGCCTATCTCTTGACATCAAGATAGTGGGGCGGGTACACGAAACGTACCCGCCCCACCGTCGATGTCCTTCAAACCGAGCGCTTGCGGCGCGTGTCCAGCCTCGGCTTGGCCTCCAGCGCGGAGAGCCCGTTCCAGGCCAGGTTGACCAGGTGGGCCGCGACCACCTCGCGCTTGGGCTTGCGCACTTCCAGCCACCACTGGCCGGTCAGCGCCCACATGCCCACGAGTGCCTGCGCGTACATGGGAGCGAGTCCGGGATCGTAACCGCGTTCGTCGAACTCGTCGGCCATGATGTGTTCGACCTGGCTGGCGATGTCGTTGATCAGGCTGGCGAAACTGCCCGTCCCGGAGGCCACGTGGGAGTCGCGGGTGAGTACCCGGAAACCGACGCTGTCCTCCTCGACGTAGCGCAGCAGGGCCAGGGCCGCCTTCTCGATCTTGTTCCGTGCGTTGTCCGCGGTGAGGGCCTCGCCCATCATGTCCAGGAGCGTGCGCATCTCCCGGTCCACGACGACGGCGTAGATGCCCTCCTTGCCGCCGAAGTGCTCGTACACCACGGGTTTGGACACACCGGCCCGCGCGGCGATCTCCTCAACGGAGGTCGCGTCGAACCCTCGTTCGGCGAACAGCTCCCGGCCGATCCCCAACAGCTGTTGCCGACGCTCCTTGCCCGTCATGCGCTTGCGGCGCACGCGGGTCCCCTGTTCGCTGTCGGCTGCTCCCATGATGGTTACCGATCCTAGACCTTGACCCGCTTGGCGGCGAGTCGTTCGTTGTTGGGCCAGCGCACCTTGGTGGCCCAGCCGAACTTCTCGAACGCCCAGATGACCCGGGCGGAGATGTCGATCTGGCCCTTGAGTACACCGTGGCGGGCGCAGGTCGGGTCCGCGTGGTGCAGGTTGTGCCAGGACTCGCCGAACGACGGGATGGCCAGCCACCACACGTTGCGGGAGCGGTCGCGCACCTCGAAGTTCTCCTCGCCGATGGTGTGGCAGATGGAGTTGACCGACCAGGTGACGTGGTGCAGCAGGGCGATGCGGACCAGACTGGCCCAGAAGAAGGCGGTGACGGCGCCCCACCAGGACATGGTGACCAGACCACCGATGGCGGCCGGGGCGAACAGCGAGAACAGCACGATCGGCAGGAACAGCTTGTCGACGAGGACGACGTCCTTGTCCTTGAGCAGGTCCGGGGTGAAGCGGCGCGGTGAGGTCTTCTTCTCGTCCAGGTACATCCACGCCATGTGCGCGTAGTACATGCCCTTGGCCACGGACTTCCAGTCGTCGCCGAAGCGCCACGGCGAGTGCGGGTCGCCCTCGGCGTCCGCGTACTTGTGGTGGCGGCGGTGGTCGGCCACCCACTTGATGACACTGCCCTCGATGGCCAGGCTTCCGGCGACCGCAAGCGCGATGCGCAGCGGGCGATTGGCCTTGAAGGAACCGTGTGTGAAGTGACGGTGGAAGCCGACGGTGATGCCCAGACCGCTGATCACGTAGAAGACCGTCGCGATGACGATGTCGGTGATCGTCAGGCCCCAACCCCAGAAGAACGGCACCGCGGCGAGCAGGGCGAGTAGCGGGACGAACACGAACGCGAAGACGGTGTAGCGCTCGGCCTTGCCCCTCAGTTCGGGCTCGTACTCGGGAATCGGCTCACGTTTGGCGGCGCGTGTCGCGGTGCTCTCGGTCTCTTCGGCGGGAACTTCAGGGGCAGCGGTCATGGTCTTGCACACCTCGTCGCAGGAAACGTCGTCGCTGGTCAGTACGGCGTCACAGGGGTTTGGTGTACCCGGCGGGACGGCCCAACCTATTCCTACGTAACCGTAACCTACGTCCCCGTAGGTTTGGCAAGCCCTCGGTGAAAGGCGCTATGTTGGTGGCGGACGCACGGGCGGACCCGCCCGTCGCGTTCCCGGATGATGTAATCGGCAGCATGTGGGGTTTTGGTCCCCATCGTCCAGGTTCGAGCCCTGGTCCGGGAGCGGCCCGCCGTCAGGCCTGAGACGGTGACCACACGATCGTGTGGATCACACGAGCCGCGGTCCCACTCGGGTGGCCTTTCCCCGCCATATCCGGTGGTTCCGCCGCACGGCGCTCGAAATCGGTGTCACCCTCCACGCGCGCCACCGCAGAAGAGCGCTCATGACGCGCATGTATCCTTCCCATGTCGGCCGCCGGTCATCCGACGGCCGCCCGCTCGGCATGCGGGACGCGCCGCCGAAGGGTGAGCCGACTGTTCAAGTGCCAGCTATCACGAGGGGTCTCCTTCAGTGAGCGTGAAACGCCCGGCTGCCGTCATCGTCCTCTCCGCGGGAGAGGGCACCCGGATGAAGTCCAAGCTCCCCAAGATGCTGCACGAGATCGGCGGCCGCAGCATGCTCGGCCACGTTCTCGAAGCGGCGCGGGCGACCGATCCCGAACACACGGTGGTGGTGCTCGGCCACAAGCGTGAACACTTCACCGAGCACCTCTCGCGGGTCGCCCCAGAGGCGTCCACCGCCATCCAGGAGGAACAGAACGGCACCGGTCACGCGGTGCGCATGGCCCTGGAGGACCTGGCCCGGCAAGGGCTCAAGCTCACCGGGACCGCCGTTCTCACCTGTGGTGACACCCCGCTCCTGCGCGGCCAGACCCTGGTCGGTCTGATCGCCGAACACGAGCGCGAGGGCAACGCCGTCACGGCCCTGTCGGCCCGGGTCCCCGACCCGCACGGCTACGGCCGCATCGTCCGCGACGCCGACGGCGGGTTCACCGAGATCGTCGAGCAGTCCGACGCGACGCCCGATCAGCTCGCCATCGACGAGATCAACTCCGGCATGTACGCCTTCGACGCGGCCCTGCTCACCGAGGTCGTCCAGCGTCTGTCCAGTGACAACGCCAAGGGTGAGGAGTACATCACCGACGTCGTCGGTCTGCTCCGCGGCGACGGTCACCGGGTCGGCGCGTGGGTCGCCGACGACTGGCACGAGGTCCAGGGCGTCAACAACCGCGTCCAGCTCGCCGAGGCCCGTCGACTGCTCAACGACCGTCTCCTGCATGACCTCATGCTCTCCGGCGTCACCATCGTGGACCCCGCGACGACCTGGGTGGAGGCCGAGGTCGTCATCGGTCGCGACACCGTGGTGCACCCCGACACCCGGCTGTACGGCACCACCCGCATCGGCGAGGACGCCGAGATCGGCCCCGGCGCCGACCTGCGCGACACCGTCGTCGGTGACGGCGCCGTGGTGCGACAGACCACCGCGGACGGCGCCGAGATCGGGGCCGAGGCCGGCGTCGGTCCCTACACCTACCTTCGGCCGGGCACCCGCCTGGCCGGGCGGACCAAGGCCGGGGCCTTCGTCGAGGTCAAGAACTCGAACGTGGGCGCCGGATCGAAGATCCCGCACCTGACCTACGTGGGCGACGCCGACATCGGTGTGGGCAGCAACATCGGCTGCTCCTCGGTGTTCGTCAACTACGACGGGGTCGACAAGTCCCGGAGCACCATCGGCGACCACGTGCGCATCGGCAGCGACAACACCATCGTCGCGCCCGTGACCGTGGGCGACGGCGCCTACTCCGGCGCCGGGACCGTGGTCCGCGACGACGTTCCGCCGGGGGCCCTGGCCGTTTCCGAGGGACACCGGCAGCGTAACGTCGAGGGCTGGACGCTTCGCAAGCGTCCGGGAACAGCCTCCGCCGAAGCGGCGGAGCAGGCGGAACGGCGCGCGGGCGCCGACGCCGACGAGCAGTGACTGTGGGGGAGAATCACGTGACCGGGATGAAGGCCACCGGGCAGAAACAACTGATGCTTTTCTCGGGGCGCACGCACCCCGCGCTGGCCGAGGAGGTGGCCAAGGAGCTGGGGATCGACGTGGTCCCCACCCGGTTCGACACCTTCGCCAATGGCGAGATCTTCGTTCGCTACCTGGAGTCGGTGCGAGGGTCCGACGCCTTCGTGATCCAGTGTCACGCGGACCCGATCAACGAGTCGATCATGGAGCAGTTGATCATGGTGGACGCGCTCAAGCGTGCCTCCGCCAAGCGGATCACCGTGGTGACCCCGTTCTTCGGCTACGCGCGCCAGGACAAGAAGCACCGCGGCCGCGAGCCCATCTCCGCCCGCCTCATGACGGACCTGTTCCGTACCGCGGGCGCGGACCGGATGATGGCCGTCGACCTGCACACCGACCAGATCCAGGGTTTCTTCGACGGGCCGGTGGACCACCTGTTCGCGCTGCCGATCCTGGCCGACCACATCGGTGCCCAGGTCGACCACTCCGAGATCACCGTGGTCTCCCCCGACGCCGGCCGCGTGCGCACCGCCGACCGTTGGGCCGACCGTCTGGGCGCGCCGCTGGCCATCATCCACAAGCGTCGTGACCCGGACATCGCCAACGAGGTGAAGGTGCACGAGGTCGTCGGTGAGGTCAAGGACCGCGTCTGCGTCCTGGTCGACGACATGATCGACACCGGTGGCACCATCGTGAAGGCCGCCGACGCCCTCTTCGAGCAGGGCGCCAAGAAGGTCCTGGTCGCGGCCACCCACGGGGTCCTCTCGGGGCCGGCCGCCGAGCGTCTGCAGAACTCGCGCATCTCCGAGGTCGTCATCACCAACACGCTCCCCATCCCGGATGAGCGTTGCTTCGACAAGCTGACCACGCTGTCGATCGCCCCGCTGATCGCCCGTGCGGTCAACGAGGTGTTCACCGACGGTTCGGTGACCAGCCTGTTCGACTGAGTGAGAGAACGGCCTCACATCAGAGGCCCTCTCAGGCGCTGAAACGCCCGTCCCCCACCGGGGTCCACCGCTTCGCGGGTGGGCCCCGGTGGGGGATGTACGGAGTCGTCACCAGAAGCAGTAGACTTGACCGAGTGTCCCCGTGCCCGGATGGATGCGCGCGCTTCCCGCGTGTGTTCCCCATCTGGTAAACCCACACGGGCAGGGGTGCGCGACGAGCGTTCCCGGGCCGGGCGGGTCCGGTGGCGGCTCGCCGGGCACGCCTGGAACCTGGGTGGTCGAGTCCCCAACCAGATGGGCGACCCCGCCGTATTCCCCGCCGAGGGCGGGAATCGTTCGTACTACTGGAGTCGTGTTCCCCGTGCTGCGGGGTTGAACCCGAGGAGTTTTGTCGTGTCCGAGGTACGTATCGCTGCCGAGCCCCGCACGGAATTCGGCAAGGGCGCCTCTCGTCGCGCCCGCCGCGCGGGTAAGGTGCCGGCCGTCCTCTACGGCCACGGCACCGAGCCCCGCCACCTGAACCTGCCGGGCCACGAGCTCATGCTCGCCCTGAAGACCCCGAACGTCCTGATCCGCATCGAGGGTCTGGACAAGGACAACCTCGCCCTGCCCAAGAGCATCCAGCGCGATGCCATCAAGGGCTTCCTGGAGCACGTCGACCTGCTCGTCGTGACCAAGGGCGAGCGGGTCGAGGTCGAGGTGCCCCTGATCCTGACCGGCGAGGTCAAGGCCCCGGGTGTTCTCAACCAGGAGCTGGTGACCGTTCGCGTTCTGGTCGAGGCCAACAACATCCCCGACCAGGTCGTGTTCGACATCCAGGGCATGGAGATCGGTGCCGTTCCCACCGCCGGAGAGGTCGAGCTTCCCCAGGGCGCAACCCTGGTGGACGACGCTGAGACCACCGTGCTCACCGTTTCCGCGCCTCGCGTGGACGAGGAGCCGGAGACCAGCACCGAGGCCGCCGAGGCCGCTGGTGACGCAGCCGAGTAAGTCGGCGACTCGTCATCACGAGTTTCACACCGAACGCGCGGGCCCCCAGGGGTCCGCGCGTTCGGCGTTTCGGAGCCCGGACGCGTCTCGATAGGGTCATTCGACATGTGGGGCTTTTTGAGCAGGCTGGGTGTCAGGAAGAGCAGGGACGACAAGGACATGGCCGAGACCGAGCGATGGTTGGTCGTGGGGTTGGGCAACCCAGGCCCCAAGTACGCGGGGAACCGGCACAACGCCGGCTTCATGGTGGTGGACGCGCTGGCGGCCGACAAGGGTGAGCGATGGAAGGCCCACAAGGCGCACGCCGAGGTCGTGGAGACCCGAATCGACGGCGCCGCCGTGGTCCTGGCCAAGCCCCGTACCTTCATGAACGTGTCCGGGGGCCCGGTCGCCGGGCTCGCGAAGTTCTACAAGGTCCCCATGGAGCGGATCATCGTCGTGCACGACGAGATGGACATCGACTACGGGGCCCTGAAGCTGAAGAAGGGCGGGGGCTCCGGCGGCCACAACGGGCTGAAGTCGACCACCGCCTCCCTGGGCGGCCCCGACTACCTTCGGGTGCGTTTCGGCGTGGGCCGTCCCCCCGGACGGATGGACCCGGCGGCGTACGTCCTGCGCGATTTCTCCACCACCGAGAGCCGTGAGCTGGACCTGAACGTGGATCGGGCGGCCGACGCGGTCCGTACCATCCTGACCGATGGTCTGGGCAAGGCGCAGAACGTCTTCCACACCGCCGCTTGACCGATGGCCCCGGGCGGGCACGGGATCCGGGGTCGTCGCCCCGCCCGGGTGCCGGCTCAGGAGGCGTCGAGCAGGGCTTCCAAGAGCGCGTCGTAGGCGGGCTTGGTGGTCAGGTCGTCCCAGTAGATGGTGGCGGCGCCCTCACCTTCGAAGGTCACCGGGACCCAGGAGTACTTGTCCGGCAGTCCCCAGACCGTGTAGGAGCCGCAGGAGTCCAGGTTGAGACAGGCCTCCAGGGTTCGCGCGTAGTAGTCGGCCTGTTGCCGCAGCTGCTCCTCGGTGGGCTCCGCGCCCTCGGCGAGGGGCATACGCACGTCCACCTCGGTCAGGGCGGTGCCCAGTCCGAGCTCCTCGAAGCGACGCAGGTTGTCCTCCAGGTCGGCGGGGAAGCCGTACTGCAGGCTCAGGTGTCCCTGGGCGGAGAACCCGTGCAGGGGCACACCGTCGGCGAGCAGTTCCCGACTGAGCGCGAGGTAGGCGTCGCTCTTGGCGTTGACGCTCTCCACGCTGTAGTCGTTCAGGTACAGCTCGGCCCCGGGGTCGGCCTCGTGCGCCCAACGGAAGGCGTCGGCGATGATCTCCGGGCCGAGTTCGCGGATCCAGACGTTCTCCTGGGTCCGCAGGTTCCCGTTGTCGTCGAAGATCTCGTTGGCCACGTCCCACTGCTGGATCTGTCCGGCGTAGCGTCCGACGACGGTCTCGATGTGGTCCCGCAGGATGTCGCGGAGCTCTTCGTCGGTGAAGTCGCCGTTCTCCAGCCATTCGGGGTTCTGGCTGTGCCACAGGAGGGTGTGGCCGCGCACGACCTGCCCGTTCGCCCGGGCGAATTCGACGATGGCGTCGGCTTCGTCGAAGGCGTAGGTGTCCCGGTCCGGGCGAAGGTGGTCCCACTTCATCTGGTTCTCCGCCGACAGAGAGGTGAACTCGGTGGCGAGCAGGTTCCGGTAGGGGGCGTCACCGGTGAAGGGGTCGGGGTAGTCCTGGTCACCGTGGTGTCCGCCACCGGCCACGGCGCTGCCGATGACCAGGCCGTCGGGGGCGGCGTCTCCCAGAGTCACCTGTTGTGCGTCGCCGACCGTTTCGGCCGGTCGGGCGTTGGAGTTCGAAAGGGCGGGGGAGAGGGTCAGAGGTACGGCCAGGGCGGCGACCGCGGCTCCGACCAGGAGCGTCGACGTTCGTACTTGTCTCATTGCGGGGGCACTCCAGAGGGTCGGGTTTCGAAACTTTTCGGCAATATTCCGAAACATGAGTGGAAATGGACAGTAGATCGGGGCCCGGTGAGCGTCAAGACCCCTACGGGGGAGGAATTCCGGGGCCGGTGGTCCCGGGGGCTCGTACTCTGGGTGAGCACCAAGGAGGATCAGTGGTCGGTACCCCATCCCGAGACGTCACCATCTCCGCCATCGCCGCGGAGGCCGGAGTCTCGGCCCCCACGGTCTCTCGTGTCCTCAACGGGCGCGAAGACGTCGCCCCCGCCACCAGGGAGCGGATCGAGAAGCTGTTGCGCACGCACGGCTACCGACGTCGTGGGCAGCGGTCGAAGGAACGTGTCGGCCTGATCGACCTGGTCTTCAACGACCTGGACAGCCCGTGGGCGGTGGAGATCATCCGTGGGGTGGAGGACGTCGCCCACCAGTCGGGCGCCGGGGTGGTCGTCTCGGCGATACATCGCAGGGCGACCTCGGCCCGACAATGGTTGGACAACGTTCGGGCCCGGGTCAGCGACGGCGTCATCCTGGTCACGACCGACCTGGACCCCTCGCTGAACGAGGAGCTGCGGGAGCTGAAGGTGCCGGCCGTGGTCATCGACGCCGTGGGCGTCCCGGACCTGGCCACCCCCACCATCGGTGCCACCAACTGGTCGGGCGGGTTGAGCGCCACCGAGTACCTCATCGAACTGGGTCACCGACGCGTCGGCTTCGTCGAGGGGCGCCCGGAGCTGTGGTGCAGCCGGGCCCGGATGGACGGGTACCGGGCCGCGCTGGAGATGGCCGGGATCGCCGTGGAGGACGGCCTCATCGCCTCGGGGAAGTACACCTACGAGTCGGGTTTCCGGGCCGGTCAGAAACTGTTCGAGGGGGAGAACCCGCCCACCGCGGTGTTCGTCTCCAGCGACCAGATGGCCCTTGGTGTGTACGAGGCGCTGCGACAGCGCGGGCTCCGGGTGCCCGACGACGTCAGCGTGGTCGGGTTCGACGACCTGCCCGAGGCGCGCTGGTCGTCGCCGCCCCTGACCACGGTCCGCCAGCCCTTGGCGGACATGGGTCGGATGGCGGTGCGCACCATCCAGCGGATCGTCCGGGACGAGAACATCGAGAGCTCGCGCATCGAACTGGCCACGCGGCTCGTGGTCCGCGACAGCACCACGCCCCCGAACCGCTGACCCGGGTCAGCGGGTGAGCAGGAGCCAGGTGTCGCGGGCGTCGATGTCGGGGGAGCGGCCACCCTCGGCCGTGACGGCGATCGCGCCCACCAGTGCGCCGGCAACGAACGAGGCGTGCAGTTCCGGGGGGACCCGCGAATGCGTCGCGGGGCGCCGTCCCTCGGAGAACCCCGACACCAGTGCGCCGGCGACACGTTCGCGCAGGAGTTCGGCGAAGCGGGCGCTGCCACGTTCGGCGAACATCCGTCGGTAGAGCACGGCGTTCTCCACCACGTGGGCGAACAGGTCGACCAGGGGCTCGGGGGTCGCGTCGCCGGGGGTGTCGAGCGGGCACAGCACCGCGCAACGGGCCACGTGCGCCACCGCGTCCTCCATGGCGTCGGCGACCAGCCCATCCAGGTCGGCATAGTGCTGGTAGGCGGTGGCCCGGTTGACCTCGGCCCTGCGGGCGACGGCGGCCATGGTGACGGTGGCGAGTTCCTGTTCCGCGGCCAGGGACAACAGTGCCGCGCGCAGGCGTTGGCGGGTCCGGCGTACCCGGGGATCGTCGGGGTTCATGACCCACAGCATAAACAACAGGTGTTGCTTTAGCAACGAGTGTCGTTTATCTTGGCGACATGAGAATCGAGATCTGGGCGGACCCGGTCTGCCCCTGGGCGTACATCGGCAAGCGCCGTCTGGAGAGGGCGCTCAAGGGCTGGACCGGAGAGTCGGCCGAGGTCGTGTGGCGTCCCTACCGAATCGACCCCACCGCTCCCGCCGTGTCCGAGCCGATCGACGAGGTCATGCGCGACCCCTTTGTCGAGGAGGCCCTCCGGTCCTGTGGTCCGGAATCCGGGGACGCCGCCGACGGCGAGCTGTTCCAGGTGTCCGAACTGGCCGCGGCCGAGGGCATCGAGGGTGAGTGGGGCGCCGCCTGGCGCGCGAACACCCACGACGCCCACCGTCTGCTGGCCCTGGCCGAGGAGGAGGGCGGCCCCGCGCTCCAGGACGCGGTGGTGGAGCGGCTGTTGCGCGCCCACTTCGTGGAGGGCCGTGACATCGCCGACCACGCCGTGCTGGCCGCGATCGCCGCCGACGCCGGTTCCGACCGGGGCGGTGAGCTCTCGGCCGAGGCCGGTGACCGTAGGGTGCGTGAACTCCTGCTCATCGGCAAGGCCGAGGGGGTGCGCACCTCCCCGACCTTCGTCGTCAACGGGATGTCCCTGTCCGGGGCCCAGGACCCGGCGCTGATCGTGGACTTCCTGACCGAGGCCGCCGCCCGGCGACCTCGGGAGCTGCCCGAGGAGGTGGAACGCATGCGACGGGCCGAGGCCCTGCTCGCCCTGCGGGACCCGCTGGGCGCCCTCGAACTGCTCGGCCCGCTCATGGACGAACACGGTTCGGACCCGGCGCTCCGCCTGCTGGTGGCGCGCTCCTACTTCCACTCGGCTCAGCTGGGTCGGGCCCGCCGCACGCTGGAGCAACTCGTCTCCGAGGGGGCCGACGACGCTTACGCCCACCTGCTGTTGGGGCGCACGCTCCAGCGTCAGGGGGAGCGGGAGTCGGCCCGACCGCACCTGCGGTTGGCCGCGGTGATGAACCCGGCCCTGGCCTAGCCTCCGAACTGTCTCATCGACGCCCCGCCCGGTACCACCGGGCGGGGCGTCGCGCTGTGTGACGGGTTTCGGTCCTGGTGGGCTCGGCCTCCGAGATGTCCCCTTCGGTGGGGCCGGTCCCGGTCTCAAGACAGCCACATTCTTGCCGGGAACGGGACTTCTTCCGCCTCGCGTGGCAACTCCAAGCGACTTTTCCACTACTTTTGGTTACTGTTCGGGTTGGCGGTACGTACTTTGCGCCCGACGGCACGCCCCGCTCATACCCTCCGCGTGAGTCCCATGGCGCCAGGGGCGATTACCCATCGTGAGTAACCGAAGCCTTACGTGGTCTTGGGAGAGTGCGTGATCACAGGTAGTGGGACCATCCAGGAAGAGCCCACGGTCGTGGCGGGACCATCCGCCGACGTCCGTGCGACCGTAGGACCAGAGGGACCGCCGGTATGGGGCGCCGGCCCGAGACCGCGCCGAATTCGGGTCGTCGATCGACCCGGACCCGTACCCCGGGCCGACGGCTGGCTGCGCCGCTACGTCGTCGATCTGATCGGACTCGATCTCCTCGCCGCGCTCCTGGCCTGCTTCGCGGGGGTCGCCGTGAGGTTCCACGGCTCCCTGGGCACCGACGCCACCGCGCCCTATCTGCTCCTTGGACTCGTCTTCCCGCCGGTGTGGGTGCTCTTCGTGCTTCTCGGCGGCGGATACGAACGTCGCTTCCTCGGAGTCGGCACGGAGGAATATCGTCGGGTCGCCATGGCCGGGGCGGTGCTCGCCGCGACCGTCGCGATCGGCGCCTACGCCGTCAAGTTCGACCTGGCCCGCGGCTACGTGCTCATCACCCTGCCGCTCATCGTCCTGCTCGGCCTCGGCCTGCGCTACGCGCGCCGTAAGGCCCTGCACCGCAGCCGCCGCGCCGGACGGTGCGTCAGCGGCGTGGTGGTCGTCGGCCACCGCAGCGCCGCGGGCGAGCTCATCACCCGTTTTCGCGACGAGATCTACCACGGCATGGTGGTCGTCGGCGTGTGCCTGCCCGAACACGAGGCCGGTGTCACCGAGGTGGAGGGATGCCCGGTCCTGGGCACCTTCTCCGAAGCCGCCGACGCCGCCGCACTGGTCCGGGCGGACGTCGTCGCGGTACTGGCCTGTCCGGAGATGGACGGGGTGGAGCTGCGCCGGCTCGCCTGGCGGCTGGAGAAGACGGGGACGGACCTCACCGTCGCCTCCGCCCTCATGGAGGTCGCCGGTCCGCGCACCACGATCCGTCCGGTCGCGGGGCTGCCGCTGCTACACGTGGAGCACCCCGAACTCGTCGGTGCCCGACGGTTGTTCAAGGGGGCCTTCGACCGTTGCGCCGCGATCCTCGCCCTCGTCCTGCTCTCGCCCGTGTACATCGTGTTGTTCGTCCTGATCCGTGCCGAGGACGGCGGTCCCGTCCTGTTCCGCCAGACACGCGTAGGACGGGACGGGACCGAGTTCACTGTTTACAAGTTCCGTACGATGGTGGTCGGGGCCGAAGCGCTGAAGACGGTGCTCCAATCCCGAAACGAGCACGACGGTGTGCTCTTCAAGATGCGGCGGGACCCCAGGGTCACGTCCGTGGGGACGTGGCTGCGCCGCTACTCCCTCGATGAGCTTCCGCAGCTCCTCAACGTGGTACGCGGAGAGATGTCGCTCGTCGGTCCCAGGCCGCCGCTGCCGGAGGAGGTCGCCCGGTACGGGCACGACGTTCGACGGAGGTTGGTGGTCAAACCGGGGTTGACGGGCCTGTGGCAGGTCAGCGGTCGTTCCGACCTCTCTTGGGAGGAATCGGTCCGTCTGGACTTGCGGTACGTGGAAAACTGGTCGCTGACGTTGGACATCCAGATCCTGTGGAAGACGTGGTCAGCGGTGATCCGTGGGGCGGGAGCATACTAGCCGGTGAAGAGCATCCGAAACGATCATGAGGTGGCCCGAGACCTGGCGAGCGAGGCCGGACAGCTGCTGCTGCGCCTACGAGCCCGCCACGGATTCGACGAGCCCGAGGTCCTGCGCACACTGGGCGACCGGACCTCGCACGAGTTCCTCTTCTCCACGCTCGGTCGCCTGCGACCCAGCGACGCGGTGTTGTCGGAGGAGGGCGCCGACGACCCGGCGCGACTGAACGCGCATCGCGTGTGGATCATCGATCCCCTCGACGGCACTCGGGAGTTCTCCGAGCCAGGTCGCACCGACTGGGCCGTGCACGTGGCGCTGTGGGAGAACGGCGACCTGGTCGCCGGGGCGGTCGCCCTGCCCGCGCAGGGCAGCTGCCTGTCCACGGTCGACCCACCGTGGTTGCCGGAGGAACGTCCGGAGGGGCAACGGCTGCGCATCACCGCCAGCCGGACCCGACCACCTGCCTTCGTGCAGCGCATGGCGACCCAGTTGGGCGCCGAGGTCATCCCGATGGGGTCGGCGGGGGCGAAGATCTGCGCCGTGCTGCTCGGCATGGCCGACATCTACGTGCACGCGGGCGGCCAGTACGAGTGGGACAGCGCGGCCCCGGTCGCGGTCGCGCGCGCCGCCGGGCTGCACACCTCCCGGATCGACGGCTCCGAACTTCGCTATAACGTAGCCGACCCACTACTCCCCGATGTCCTTGTATGTCGATCGGAATTGTCGGGTATGTTGTTGGCTAGCATCCGCGACGGCGCGGACCTTGACAGCGCCGGCCCTCACGCGGGGGGCTGACCGAACGATCCTCCGCGGTGGGTCCGGCCATGTGTGTCGGTACTTCTAAGGCGGGTTTCATGGGTCAGGCCAGTCAGCAGACCCTCGGGCGTTACCAGCTCTCCCAGCTGGACGTGCTCGAGGCAGAGTCCATCTTCATCATGCGCGAGGTGGCCGCGGAGTTCGAGCGGCCCGTGCTGCTCTTCTCCGGTGGCAAGGACTCTCTCGTCATGCTGCGTCTGGCCGAGAAGGCGTTCTGGCCGGGAGCGATCCCGTTTCCCGTGATGCACGTGGACACCGGCCACAACTTCGAGGAGGTCATCGACTTCCGCGACCGCCGTGTGGCCGAGGCGGGGGTGCGCCTGGTCATCGCCTCGGTGCAGGAGCAGATCGACGCGGGCAAGGTGGTGGAGCCCACCGGGCGCTGGGCCGGCCGCAACCGGCTCCAGACCTCGGCCCTGTTGGAGGCCATCGAGGAGAACGGCTTCGACGCGGCCTTCGGTGGTGCCCGTCGAGACGAGGAGAAGGCCCGGGCCAAGGAACGGGTCTTCTCCTTCCGGGACGAGTTCGGCCAGTGGGACCCCAAGAACCAGCGTCCCGAGCTGTGGGACGTGTACAACACCCGGATCAACCGGGACGAGCACATCCGGGTCTTCCCCATCTCCAACTGGACCGAGCTGGACGTGTGGGAGTACATCAAGCGCGAACGGCTGGAGCTGCCCTCCATCTACCACGCGCACGAGCGCAGCGTGTTCGAGCGCGACGGCATCCTCCTCGCCGACTCCCCGCTCATCCAGCGCGACGAGACCGAGGTCCCCTTCAACGAGACCGTCCGCTACCGCACCGTCGGCGACCTGACCTGCACGGGCGCGGTCAAGTCCAACGCCGTGGAGTTGGAGGACATCATCGCCGAGATCGCGGCGACCCGGATCACCGAGCGTGGTCAGACGCGGGCGGACGACCGGGCCAGTGAGAGCGCCATGGAGGACCGCAAGCGCGAGGGCTACTTCTAGTCGTGTTCGGGCGCCCTAAAAGTCCTAAAAGTCAGGAACCTTCGGTGTCTACGCTTCGACCTTCTCACTCCTCGCACATTGGACCAGGTACATGACCAACGACATCCTGCGGTTCGCCACGGCGGGCTCCGTCGACGACGGCAAGAGCACCCTCATCGGCCGACTGCTGTACGACTCCAAGTCGATCTTCGAGGACCAACTCGACGCCGTGGAGCGCACCAGCGTCGCCCGCGGTGAGGAACAGACCAACCTGGCGCTGCTCACCGACGGTCTACGAGCCGAGCGGGAGCAGGGCATCACCATCGACGTGGCCTACCGCTACTTCGCCACGCCCAAGCGCACGTTCATCATCGCCGACACCCCCGGGCACCTCCAGTACACCCGGAACATGGTCACCGGCGCCTCCACCGCGGACCTGGCGATCATCCTGGTGGACGCCCGCAAGGGTCTTCAGGAACAGAGCCGTCGCCACGCCTTCCTCACCACCCTCCTCCAGGTGCCGCACCTGGTGCTGGCGGTGAACAAGATGGACCTGGTCGACTACTCCCAGGACCGCTTCGAGGAGATCAAGGCCGAGTTCACCGAGTTCGCCGCCAAGCTGGACACGCGCGACCTGACGTTCGTGCCGATCTCGGCGCTGCACGGCGACAACGTGGTGAGCAGGTCCGAGAACACGCCCTGGTACGCGGGCCCCTCGCTGCTGCACCACCTGGAGAACGTGCACATCGCCTCGGACCGCAACCTCATCGACGCGCGCTTCCCGGTGCAGTACGTCATCCGTCCGCACAGGTCGGACGATCCCGAACTGCACGACTACCGCGGCTACGCCGGCCGGCTCGCCGGTGGTGTGCTCAAGCCGGGCGACGAGGTCACCCACCTGCCCTCGGGGCTGTCCACGCGGGTGTCGCGGATCCTCACCGCCGACGGCGAGGTCTCCGAGGCCTTCTCACCCATGTCGGTCACCCTCCTGTTGGAGGACGACATCGACATCTCCCGGGGCGACATGATCTGCCGCCCCAACAACACCCCGACCGTCTCCCAGGACATCGAGGCGATGGTGTGCTGGATGACGGACACCCGAAAGCTCACCCCGCGCTCCAAGCTCATCGTCAAGCACACGACCCGTACCGCGAAGGTGATGGTCAAGGATCTGCGCTATCGGTTGGACGTCAACTCGCTGCACCGTGACGAGCGGGCCGACCACCTGGCGCTCAACGAGATCGGTCGGGTCCGACTGCGCTCCACCCAGCCGTTGTTCGTGGACGAGTACACGAAGAACCGGCAGACCGGCGGGTTCATCCTCATCGACGAGGCCACCAACGTCACGGTGGGCGCCGGGATGGTGGTCAAGGCCGAGTAGCGTTCGGCCGTCCAGACACGCTTCGTGAACGGGATCGTCCTCGGACGGTCCCGTTCTCGTGTTCCGGTCGGGAAGGATGATCCGATCGCGTCGAACAAAGGTGAAATGTTACGTCTGGATTTCCGAACGTAAAGGTTTAGGATGCGGTTTTCCGGTTCGCGGTACCGAATTGATCCGTGTGAATGGTGTCCACCATGGGGTCGAAGTTACCGGGCGTTAGGGCCGGTTATGAGGGTGGCGGTCTGGCGGTTTGTCAGGCCGGGGCGGCGGTTTCGGCGCCCTTTGTCAGACATGGGATGAATGAGACTCGAAGAAAAAAATCTCCACAAGTATGGAAATCGAGGTTCAAGTCTGCCTAAAGTGTCCAAATCACAGGCAGTTCGCAATCGAGCGAATACGCACGGTGAGAACGGTCTGTGTTGGAACCCCCATCACCCCCACAAGGAGGAAACCGCGTGAAGAAGCACCCCACCCGCAGGGTTGCCATCGGCGCCGTCGCGGTCGGCGCGCTCACCATCCCCATGGCCCTCACCGGGGCCACCGCCGCCGGCGCCGACGACCTCGCGCCGGTCTACACCACCTCCTCCGCCACGGGCAGCGACTGGTTCGTCGTCCTGGAGGACTCGATCACCACTTCCTCGGTCTCCCCTTCGTCCCTGGGGATCTCCTCCGACCAGGTGAACCACACCTATGAAGAGGTCATCAACGGCTACTCGGCTTCGCTGAGCGGCTCCGAGGTCCAGGACCTGCGGGCCCAGGACGGCGTCGCCTACATCGAGCAGGTCGGCGAGGCCGAGATCAACCTCACCTGGGGTCTCGACCGGATCGACCAGGAGGACCTGCCCCTGGACGACTCCTACACCACCGAGGCCGACGGCTCCGGCAGCACGGTCTACGTCATCGACACCGGCATCGACCCGGAGCACCCCGAGTTCGGTGGCCGCGCCTCGGTCGGCTTCGACGCCAGCGGTGGCGACGGCATGGACGGACAGGGCCACGGCACCCACGTCGCCGGTACGGTCGGTTCCGAGACCTACGGTGTCGCCCCCGGCGCCGACCTGGTCGGCGTGAAGGTTCTGGGCGACGACGGCTCCGGTTCCTACGACGACGTCATCGCCGGTATCGACTGGGTGGCCGAGAACGCCGAGGCCGGCGCCGTGGCCAACATGTCGCTGGGCGGCCCCGCCTCCCAGGCCGTCGACGACGCCGTCAACAACCTGTCGGCCTCCGGTGTGTTCGTGGCCGTGGCCGCGGGCAACGAGAGCCAGGACACCGACAACGTCTCCCCGGGCGGTGCCGAGGGTGTCGTCTCCGTCGGTGCCTCCGACGAGAGCGACGCCGCCGCGTCCTTCTCCAACTACGGCCCCGCCGTCGACATCTACGCCCCGGGCGTGGACGTCGAGTCGACCATCCCCGGTGGCGGGACCGACACCTACAGCGGCACCTCGATGGCCAGCCCGCACGTCGCCGGCGCCGCCGCTCTGTACAAGAGCGGACAGGGTGACGACGACCAGGACACCATCCTGGACTGGATGACCACCAACGGTGGCGACGACAAGCTGAGCGGCGTGCCCAGCGACACCGTCAACCTTCTGCTGAACGTCGAGGGTCTGTAGGACCCACCGCGTTGTGGAGACCCCGCGCGTCCGCAACACGGACTGATCGACAGCCGACGGGACGGCCCCGGGCCAGAGGTTCCATCCTCCGGCCCGGGGCCGCGTCAGTCCACGAGGTCACCGAGGCGTTCTCGTAGTTCCTCACCCCGGGCGTCGCCCTCCGGGAAGAACACGGCCGGTCGGCCCGGCGGCGCGGGCACGGTCACCTCCTCGTCGCCCTCGTGTCGATCGCCGCTCCACAGGTGTCGCCAGGTGCCGGGCGGCAACGTCACCGTCACCTCCGACTCTCCGGCTCCGAGCACCGGCGCGACCAGGAACGAGTCGCCGAAGAGGAACACCTCGTCCGAACGGGCCGCCGCGCTGTCGGGGTGACGCAGCCACACGTGCCGCAGTACCGGCATACCGGTCTCCACCGCCTCGGCGACCACCCCACGGCGATACTCGGCCAGGGCCTCGAAGACCCGGGTCTGTTCGGCGAAGGCCTCGCGAGAGTCGGCGTCGTACACCTGGGCGTTGCTTCCCGGCAGGTTCCCCTCGTGCGTGCGCAGCACCGGCCCCCACACGTTGGTCTCCACCCAACGCAGGAGCAGTTCTCGGTCCCGCGACACCCCCACGAGCGGTTGGTCCAGGCCGGTGTACCCGCCCGTGTCGCTGTGGTTCAGGGTCATCCCCGACACCCCGGCCGACAACAGGCCCCGAATCGCCGAACCGAACCCGTCGTGCCGATCGAAGGTGACCAACTGGTCCCCGGCCCAGAACAGGCCCGCGTGCGCGGCCGAACCCGCTCCGGCGGAGCGGTGGAACACCAGGGCGTCGGGGATCCCGGCAGTTTCACGGGCCTCCTGGTTGAGCCGTGCCCACTCCACCGGCCAACGGTTGTGCCACTCCTTGGGATCCCCGTCGTGCAGCACCGCGTCCAGCGGCAGCCCTTCGGCGAAGTCCGCCATCCACCCCGAAGCCCCGGCCCCGGCGACCTCGTCGACGATCACGTCGCGGAACCACTCCCACGCGTCCGGATGGGTCAGGTCCACCAGGGCCGCCTCGAACCCGCCCTGGTCCAGAAGGTAGGGGCCGCCGTCGGGACGGGCCACGAGGAAGCCCGCGGCCAACGCCTCGTGGAACAGGTCGCGCCGGGCGGGATCGGGTTTGTCGGAGGTGTCCACCACGAACGGGTTGACGTAGGTGAGCATCCGGATGCCGTCCGCGTCCAGCTCGGCGACCAGCTCCTCCCACCCCGGATAGCGTTCGCGGTCCAGGACCCAGTTCCACCACAGGCGCTCACCGAACCCGGTCCGCCGCTGCCCGGACCAGTCCTGTACCCACACACCGGTGATCCGGGCCCCGGCCGCGCGCAGGTCGGCCACGGCGGCGCGTACGGCCTCGGTGCCGCCCTGGACCCCGACGACGGCGCCCTCGCCGGACCACTCGGCGAGGGGTTCGGGTCGCCCGGTGTCCTCGGTGTGCGCCCGTAGCAGGTCGGCGGGTGTGTCCCCCGAGTACAGGGTCGCTCGGACCGAGGGGCGCCACACCTCCACGTCGAAGCGGTCGTTCGGACGTAGGTCGAAGGCGCTCGGGTGGTGGGTGTCCACCGACACCGCGCGCAGGGCGTCGGTGACGGCGAAGGGGATGGCGGCGTAGGTGGTCTCCGGCGCGCCACCGCCGCCCTGGGTGAGTTCGGCGAGGGTGGTGAGGGGTTCGCGACCGCGCCCCACCCCCTGCTCGCGCACCACGACGGGCACGTAGCGGCCGGTGAGGTCGAAGTCGGTGAACTGGGCGCCGAGTCCGTGTATCCCCTCCTCGGCCGCGCGGTCGAAACGCAGCAGTACAAGGTCGCCGCCGAGGACCTCCACCTCGACCCCCAGACGCTCTCGGTCCACCGAGCGCAGGGTGAGCGTGTACTCGGAACCCTCGACGGATCCGGGGCCGGCGAGCCGGCCGCGCAGGGTCACGTTCCGGGTGTCGTGGGCCAGTTCGGTGACGGTCTGGTCCGTCCCGGCGAAGTCGAGGACGCGTTCGGAGGAGAAGTGGCCCACGTGTTCGTGCCAGGTGAGCGAGCCGTGGACCACTGCGAGGAAGGCGCTTCCGGAAGCCCACAGGGAGCGATCACGGTGGTCGCGCAGGTCCAGGCCGTTCTTCGTCAGGGTGATCCGGTGGTCACCGAAGGAAATGGTGGCGGGTACGTCGTCGGCCACGGTCAGGACCCCGGTGGCGAGTGGGATCGGGGGAGCGTAGCGGGCGCGGGCCGTGTGGTGGGCGACGACCGCCCCGACCCCGGCGGCTCCGACCACCGCGGCCAGGGTGAGGAACGCACGACGTGTCCAGGGGGATCGGGCCATAGGGGGTCTCTCCAGGTGCGTGAGCGTCGGGAGTGGCCCGGGTCACGTTATGACGCCCGGAGTCGCTTTGGGAAGGATGTGCTCCGAGAGCCGAGGGAATGGTGACCTTTCGCTCCGATGAAGTGACCGAAAGTAATACCCTGGGGATGTGGATGGATATCGACTGGTCTTCGTCGGGGGGATGGGCCGTTCCGGCTCGACCCTGATCGAGCGTCTCCTCGGAGAGCTGCCCGGGTTCTGTTCCGTCGGAGAGGTCGTGCACCTGTGGCGCCGCGGCCTGTTGGAGAACGAGCGCTGTGGCTGTGGCGCGACGTTCGCCGACTGCGGGTTCTGGGTGGAGGTCGGCAAGCGCGCCTTCGGTGGGTGGGAACGACTGGACCTGCCCCGGGTCCTGAGCCTGAAGGACAGCGTGGACCGCACCCGGTTCCTGCCGCTCCTGCTCAACGAGGCCGCCGACGAGAGTTCCGTCGCCGCGCGGGGCATGCGCTACACCGACCTGTACCACCGGCTCTACGCCGCCGTCGCCGAGATCTCCGGGGCGCGGGTGATCGTCGACGCCAGCAAGCACGCCTCCCTGGCGGCCTGTCTGCGGCGCCGCTACGGCGGTCGGATGCGACTGCTGCACGTGGTGCGCGACCCTCGCGCCGTGGCCCACTCCTGGAGCAAGAGGGTGGTTCGCCCCGACGCCACCGCCGCCAGCGAGGAACAGGAGATGGCGCGGTACACCGCGGGGCGCGCCGCGGTGCAGTGGATGACGCAGAACGCCTCGATGGACGCCCTGGCGCGGCTGGGGGTCCCCACCCTGAGGGTCCGTTACGAGGACTTCGTCGCCGATCCGGAGGCCGAGTTCGGGCGGATCGCGGAGTTCGCGGGTCACGACGGGCCGTCGCTCGCCCTGGGGGAGGGGGGAGTGCGCTTGTCCGTGGGGCACGCGATCTCGGGCAATCCGATGCGTTTTCGGAGCGGGCCCGTCGGTGTTCGGGCCGACCACCGTTGGCGAGAGGACCTGCCCTCCTGGCGGCGCCGTCTGGTCGCCGCGGTCACCACACCACTCCGCGGGCGCTATGGGTACTGATGTCCGCTGTGCGGCCGCGAGGGATGTTGTATATACGAAAAATAACGTATCGTCACTGATAGAACACTCTGAGTTGTGGTCAGGGAAATCAGGGGGCGATGCGCCGTGGGCGGCGGACCGGTACGAGGCATGGCGGCGACGGGGGCACTGCTCTTCGTCCTGGGACTGACCGGGACGGGCGACGAGCCGACGATCGCGGACACCCCGAGAGACGAACCGCTGCCGGGGGAGAGGTCCGCGTCCAACGCGTCGACCCTCCTGGGGCGGCCGCCCATCGTCGAGTCCGACTGCACCGTCTCCGACATCCTCGAACCCTCCTGCGGGGTCTGGTGGGGCGCCAGCCCCTACCAGGACGACATCACGCAGCTGGAGGAGGCGGCCGGTCGGGGCATGGACATCGTCTACACCTGGCGGGGTATCGACCAACCGCACGTGCCGAACCAGAGGGAACTCGACATGATCGCCGAGGGCCGGTACGTCCACACCAACATCGAGGCGCGGCGTTTCACCCGGGAGGGTCACCCCGACATCGACTACGCGGACATCCTCGCCGGGGAATTCGACTCGTCCCTGCGCTCCCAGGCCCGCACCATCGCCGACACCGAGGTCCCCTACTTCGTCACCTTCGACCACGAGGCCGACGCGAACAAGCGCTACAACAGCCGCGGTACCCCCGAGGAGTTCGTGAGCTCTTGGCGGCACATCGTCGACCTCTACCGGGAGGAGGGCGCCGACAACGTCATCTGGGTGTGGAACGTGACCGGCTGGGAGGGCAACCTCGACCGGCTCCCCGGCCTGTGGCCCGGCAACGACTACGTCGACTGGATCAGCTGGGAGGCGTACAACATGACCGGCTGCGACATCCAGCCGCACTGGACCGAGGTGTACTCCTTCGAGGAGGCCCTGGCCCCCGCCTACGAGTGGATCCAGGAGGAAGGGCCCGAACACGGGATCGACCCGGACAAGCCGGTGATGATCGGCGAGATGGGCACCACCGACATCGGCGCTCGTGAGACCTTCCAGTGGTACGCGGACATCCCCGAGGTCCTCAAGCGCTACGAACGCGTCCGCGCCGTCAAGGTTTGGGACAACAAGGTCTCCGATGGCTGCGACTTCCGCGTCAACGCCAACGAGCACGCCCGTCGCGGATTCGAACTGGCCGGCGAGGACCCCTATGTGAACCTGCCCGAACGCGTTCGCCGCCTCGCCGAGTTCGCCGAGTCCCGTAAGAACGACGAAGCCCGCGACTAGCCGCCGACGGGGCGGGACATGGCCCAGGTGCGGGGGCCGTCGTCGGGCAGGTCGTACTCGGCGGTCACCGTGAACCCGAGTGATTCGTAAAGACGGACGTTGGTGTCGGTCGAGGTCTCCAGGAAGGCGGGGACGCCCGCGTGGTCCGCCTCGCGCAGACCGACCTCGATGACACGACGGCCCAGCCCGCGTCCACGGGCTTCGGGGCGCACACCGACGCTGCCCAGGAACCAGGCTGTTCCGGCGGGGCGGTGTCGCTCCATGGTCCCCTCGGCCGACGCGTACGCCTCGGCGCGGTCCCCGGCCAGCTCGGCCAGGGTCGGCAGCAGCCGTTCCATGACCACGTCGGCCCCGCCGGAGTCCGGTGTGGACCACACGGCGACCGCGGCCAGGTCCTCGCTGACCCACACACGTCCGTGCGGCAGGCCGACCTCGGCGAGGAAGATCCGTTGGAACTCCCGGAGCCGGGTGAGGTGGTCGTCGGCGGAGATGGTGTGCCTGGTGAAGGGATAGTCCGCGAACGCCGCGGCCAACGTGTCCGCCGCCGCCGCGACGTCCTCGTCGGTGGCCTCTCTGATCATGTGCGCCCCCTCGCTCTCGTCCGGCCGTGTGCCGGACCCCATGAGCGGAGACTATCCGTCCACCTTCGGCGGAGACCACGTCTTTTCCCCAGTGGGTGACGCCGCCGGGGCGCGGTGCGGGAGCGCGCCCCGGCGGTGCTCAGACCCCCTTGCCGCGCAGGTGCAGTAGACGCAGGATCCATCCCGGCGGCACTCCGCAGACCACCAGGAACGCCACATGGGCGCGTCCTTCGAGTGGGCGGGTGCGCAGGGTGGTGCCGATCCACCTCAGCGCAGCCCCACGGTGCCCGGCCGAGGCCTCGGCGAAGGCGATCTGACCGGCGACGCGGGCGTATCCGCGCGGCACCACCCGGAACTCGGGGTACTTCTCCAGCAGCCAGCGCAGCGCGGTGGAGATGGTCTGCCACCGCTCGGAGAAGAACGACTTGCGGTGCCACAGCACCCGCACCCCCGCCTCGGGGACGTTGCGGATCGGTGCCCGCTTGGCCAGCCGCAGCAACAGCTCGTAGTCCTCGGCGTAGCTGCCCGGGATCTCCTCGCTCACCGTGCCGCAGCCGTCCACCATGGCGGACCGGCGGATGAGGAAGGAGGAGGGATGCAGCTCGGTCAGGCGCGACGCCAACAGGTCCCGATAGGTGACGTGGGTGCGGTCCAGGACCCGTTCGGTCTCGACCTTGTCGTAGACCACCCGGATTCCGCAGCACACCATCTCGGTCTCCGGCTCGGCCCGCAGGACCTCCACCTGGGTGCGCAGCTTGCCGGGCATCCAGGTGTCGTCGTCGTCGCAGAACGCCACGAGTTCGGTGTCGGCGGCCAGGACCCCGGTGTTCCGCGCCCCCGCCAGCCCCGGGGTGAGCGAGTTGGTCACCACCCGGACGGGTCGTTCGCCCTCGTCCCGGGCCAACGAGTCGTCGGGTCGGCTGTTGTCGAAGACCACGATGGCCGTGATCCGCCCCGGGTAATCCTGCTCGGCCACCGCCCGGAGCGTACGGCGCAGCAGCTCGGGGCGGTCCCGGGTGGGCACCACCACGGTCACCCGCGGCCACTCCTCGTCGGCGCCCGTCGGGTTGGTCCGGGGTTCGGGAGCCTCCTGTTCGCTGAGCAGGTCGATGAGCGTCCCGGCGCGTTCGGCCGCGTCGCCCGGGCCACTGTCGGCGGCCGGGTCCACCCGGAAGTCCGCCGGCGAGGACAACGCCTTGTCGATGAGGGCGTGCAACTGCTGGGCGGTCGAGCAGACGCGGGCCCGCCCGGCCCCCTCCAACCGGTCGGCGAACAGGAGCTGGTGGGCGTCGACGTGTTCGTCCAGCTCCGGATCGCGCGCCACCACGATCGGTAGGCGGCCCGCGGTCCGGGCCTGGATGATGGTGCCGGGCCCGCCGTGGCACACCACCACCCCGGCGCGCCCCATGGCCTCGGACAGCTCGTTCCCGGGCAGGAACGGCGATCCCGTGGCTCGGGACGGGGCCGCGCTGTGTCCGTGCTGGACGAGCACGCGCAGGTCGGGGTGGCGGCGGGCGTAGTCGTCGACCCAGCGCACGAGCCGGTCGAACGCGTGGTGGTCGGTTCCGACACTGACGACCACGTCGGGATGGGCGTCGTCGCCCCCGCGGCGGGGACGGTGGGATGTGGTCTGTTCGGTCACAGGAGCGGTCCTACGGTGATCGCGGTCGGCATGAACGAGCGCTGTTCCTCCCACTGGGCGAGGAACAGACGGGTGAACGGCCTGCAGAGCCGTGCGGTGAGCGTGGGGGTGTCGATGCGGTCGTAGACCTCGATGTAGACGGTCGGGATCCGCAGCAGCCACGCCAGGACGAAGAACGGCAGGGCCACCCCGGCCCCGGTGCTGACCACCACCGACGGGCGCCGTTCGCGCATCGTTCGCAGGGCGAGCCCGGTGTTGCGCAGCAGGTTGCCGACGTTGCGGGTGGTGGGGTGGTGGGCCCAACGGACCGACTCGTCACCGAGTACGGACTCGGCGTCGGGGGTGCGGAAGGTGACCCACACCCGCTCCTTCCCCCGCCACCAGGGGCGTAGCGAGCACAACTGGGTGAGGTGGCCGCCGCTGGAGGCCACTAGGAGAACCGGACGCGCGGACAATGCGTACTCCATTCATTGCTGTGGGTGATGAACGAAGAGGGGGGTCGGGGGAGGCTCGCAGGAGCGCGGATCACTTCCGTAGGTGGAGTTCGAGATGGTCGCGCGCCCACCAGAGCGAGGCCAGATGGCCGAGCGCGCCCACGCCCACGGCCAGGACCAGGGTGGGCAGCCCGCCACCGAGACCCGCCTCGGCCAGGAGCGGCAGCACGCCGAACCACACCAGGGTCCCGCCGACGGCCACCGACACCGGCCCGCTCACCGGGTGCAGTGCCACCGTGGTCCGTAGCTGCCACAGCGGCAGGACCTTACGCAGCAGGACGGCCGACACCAGGGCCACGGCGGCACCGGGTGCTCCGTGGGAGGGCACCAGCAGCACGCACACACCCACGTTGACCAGGAGGGAGAGCAGGTTGTTCAGCAGGTTCAGCCCGGTGCGTCCGGTCATGGTGAGGACCAGGTCGCCCATCCCCAGGACGGACGCGGCGAGTTGCCCGGCGCAGACGATCACCAGCACGGTCGCGCCGGTGTCGTACTCGGCGCCGAACAGCCGCATCACCTCGGGCGCGAACACCAGTGCCGACAGGTAGAGCGGCCAGGTCAGGCACACCAGCCAGGCCGTTCCCGCCTGGTACAGCGAACGGACCCCGGTGTGGTCGCGCGAGGCCAACAGTTCGGCGAAGCGCGGTTGGGCGGCGTTCAGCACCGCCTGGGTCCCGAACTGTCCCACCACCATGATCCGCGTGGCGGCGGTGAAGATCGCGGCGCCGGTCAACCCGCTCAACAGCGCCACCATCACCACGCCGCCGCGCTGCACGCCCATCTGGGCCACCCCGCCCAGGGCCCGGGGCAGGGCGAAGGACCAGAACGCCGCCGGGGCGACCCGTTCGGCCTGCGTCCGCGCCCGATCCGACGCGCCGTCCGGATCGGGGGTCGTCCCATCGGGGCCCGCCCGGTGGACGATCCTGCCCAACCAGAACCAGGCCAGCACCGCCGCCGGCAGATACGGCCCGGCCCACGCCAGGGCGAGCAGCCCCGCCGAGCCGCTCAACACGATCAACCCCACCAGCACCAACTGCGCGGAGGGCCGACCGACCTTGTCCACCAGCGCCGTCGTCACCATGTCGTGGTGGGCGCGGGTGGCGGCCAGCGCGGAGTCCGTGAGCACGGCGAACGGCAGGAACACGGCGAGCAGGCGCAGGTACGCGGCCGCCTCCTCTGAGCCCAGGGCCTGGGCCAGGGGCCGGGCGAACACGAACAGGAGCAGCGCCACCACCAGCGACAGCACCACCGCCGGTCCCATGGCCGTCCTGAGCAGCGCCGGAACACCCCCGGCCCGGCCGAACAGCCGCATTCGGGCGATGAAGTACACCAGCCCGTCCGGGGCGCCCAGGCCGGCCACCGCCGCCATGATGAGGAACACCGAGGTGGCGGAGAACAGCAACCCCGCGGTCTCCTGTGAGAAGGCCCGGGTGATCGCCACGATCAACGCGAGGTTGAGCGCGGCGCCCACCACCGCGCCGGCCATGTTCACCACACCGCCGCGCAGAACGCGCCGCAGCCCGCCGTCGGACCGGCGCTCGGAAGTCCTCACCGGCACCACGAGGGGGTTCGCCCCCACCAATGGGCCAACCGGGCGTCGTTCTCGGCGAACCTGGAGGTGAGCTCCGCTCGCAGGGACTCGGGCATCATCGCCCTCTTGCGGGCGTTGTGCCGCCCGGGTGGTTCCATCGAGACCGATGGCAGCTCCAGGAAACGGATGATCTCCGCCACCGTCCGGGAGGTGCCGTCGAACAGGTCGGCGTAGTCCACCACGTGCATCCGCTCGCGGCCGAGATGACGTTCCATTCGGATCAACTGGTCCACGTAGTTCCCCCGTGCCACGTAGCCGTGGTGCTGGTGCGAGCGGGAGTAGTGGGTCGGGTCGGCGATCAGCCGTTCCTCCGCCCCGGACAGCCGCCGATCCTCCAACTCGATGGCGCGCGCGAACGGTTCGGTCTCGAAGCCCCGCGCGGTCTCGTGGGCGTGCGCCGAATACGCCCGCTCCACCGGGTCGCGCAGGATCACCACCACCTTCGTCTCCGGCAGTTCACGAGAGATCCGCTCCGCCGCGAGGGGGTGGAACAGGTAGTAGGGGCTGGACTCGAACACCCGGGTCCGGGGGCGGCCCCATCGGGCGCGCAGGACGTTGCGCAGGGGAAAGTGCGACCGGTACCAGTCCAGGCCGTTGTGGTGTCCGGTGTCGAAGTAGTGGACACCCTTGCGCAGGACCGGGCCGGTGACCGCGGGGTGCAGGTTCAACGTCTTGAACAGGGAGGTGGTCCCCGAACGTTGGGCACCACAGATGAGGAAGTCCGGCAGCGCCCTGGCGCGGCGGGTCATGCCGCCCAGACCATCGGCGATGGGCAGCAGAGCACGCTTGGCCGGCACGGCCAGGCGGATCAACATGGAGGTGGCCCGAGGCATCACGATTTCCTTCGATGAGAGGTGGATGGCGAAGAGGGTGTGAACGGGGTGGGACCACGCCGGATCAGCCGGCGTGGGCGGCTTCATGCGCGGCTCTCTCCTGGAGGCCCTCCAACGCGGGGAGCAGCCAGTCGTCGACCGCGGCGAGGTGGCCACCGCTCTCCGCCTGCCGGTCGTGCAGGTAGCGGGTGGCCAGGTCGATCAGGTACAGCGCCATCACCGTGGACACCGCGTGCGGACGCAGTCCGAGCTCGGCCATGAGGGGGTCGCGCAGCAGTCGTGAACCGCTGTCCAACCAGCGGTGGACCCCCGGATGGACCCCCGCCTGGACGCACTCGTTGAGGTTGTAGTGCAACGCGTCGAACCCGGCGGGCGCGTCCATGGCCAGGCGTTCCCAGTCCCATACGAACGCGCGCCGCGCCGTACCGGCGATGTTCCACCGGGTCAGGTCGCCGTGCCAGGCACCGAAGGGCAGCAGTACGTCGGGCAGCCGGCGCAGCGCGGCGCGCAGGGGCGCGACCTCCGGGCGCGAACCCAGCTTGGCGATGCGTTCGTCCAGGGAACGCCGGTAGGGGCTCGCCGACAGGTGGCGCTCTCGGATCGGGGCGAGGGAGACGATCTGGGTGACGCAGCGCAGCAGCTGGCGGCGGGTGGGTCGGTCGGTCTGGTCGCCGACGGGCAGGGCCTCCTGCACCAGCAGGGGTTGGCCGTTCCACTCGCCGTCGTAGAGCAGACGGGGGACGGTCACGTCCCGCATCGGTCTCTCTGCCAGGTGACGCAGCGCCCGGGTCTCGGCCCGCACCAGCCGCGCGGTGAGTTCGTTGATGGCGACCTTGGCGTATCCGATGGTCCGCCCGCCCGGGGTGAGCAGCAGCAGGACCGGTTTGCGGTTGGCGCGCGGTGGTCCCACGTGGATGGCGATGGCGAGTTCGCGGTCGAGCGCGGTGGTGAGCGCGTGCTCGATGCCCGGACCCGCGCCCACGTAGAGGCGGTCGCGCAGCAGCAGCGGCGCCATCCCGGTGGCGAAGGCGCCCGCCAACACCAGGGTGCGCAGCCGTTCCTTGAGGGAGTGGCCCTGCGCGAACGAGGTGATGCCCCGGGTCGCCACCGAGCGGTTGCCCGCGGGCAGGATCACCCGCGGGTTGTGCGCGTTGGGTACCGGAAGGTACTGGTTGCCCCGGTCGCGGGGCGCCATGCGCAGCACACTGCCGTCTCCCTGCCCGAGTAGCCCGCCGCATGGCCACAGTACGGCGGCCAGATCGGTCAGGTAGGTGGTCTCGGTCCTCACCAGGCACCCCCGGCCCGCGCTGTCCGACGCCCGGCCACCAGGGGTTCCTCGACCCGCCACAGCAGGGCGACGGAGATCATGGTGACGGCGAGCGGGGACATGAGCGCGACGTAGAAGAACATGTACCAGAACAGAAGCAGCACGGTGAGCAGGGCGGCCTGCCCGACCAGGGTCGTCGCGGCCCGATACCGCCAGGCCACCAGTGCGAAGAACGCCACGAACAGGGCCGTGCCCACCCACCCGGAGGCGATGAGCGTCATCCACAGCTGACCGGCGTTGCCGATCACGTGCTGGCCACAGCCCGGGCACTCGGGGCTGGGGCCGATGGCGATCGAGTCGGAGCTGCCCAACCCCTCACGGGTGGTGCCCCAGCCCACGATCGGCGACAGGTCGGCGGCCTCCACCGACGCGGCGTTGGTGGCCGCGCGCCCGTCGTCGCTGTGCGGGTTCTCGGCCCGCTCGCGTACCACGTCCGCCAGCGGGGACACCGCCAGCGCGAGCAACAGCGTGATGGTGGCGACCACGCCGGCGCCCACCAACACCACCCGACCCCGACGCAGCGCCTGAGCGGCGCCGAAGGCCATTGAGAGCACCAGGCCGGCCCACAGGGCGCGGTTCAGCGAGTACACGATCGGGGCCACCGACACCGCGGCCGCGAGGAGCGCGCCCCAACGTGCCCAGCCGGTCCCCTGGGCCACCCAGGCCACCATGAGCCACACCAACAGCAGGGAGAGCATGTAGCCCCAGATGTTGGTGTACTCCCAGGGGGCCTTCGGACGGGCCGACTCATATCCGAAGATGTCCATGACCTGCGCCGACGCGGGATGGATCAGCGTTTGCATGTAAGGGTCGGACACCAGGGCGCCCGGCAACAGGTATTCCAGTGGAGCGGTGAACTCGAACGTCGGCGCGAGCATCCCCAGGTAACCGCCGGCGATGGTGACCAGGCACAGTACCGCCAACGACCCCGCCACCAGACGGACCGGCAGTTCACGTTCGGTGAGGTTGCCGACGTAGAGCATCACCACGGTGAGCACCAGGTAGTTGATCACCCGCAGCATCGCGCCGGGGTAGCCGCCGCTGTCCGGCACCGTCCCGGGCATCTCCACCGACACCAACGCCGAACCGAGCATCGTCCACACCAGGAACAGCGCCCACAACCAGAACCAGGGTGGTACCCGCAGGCCCACCGCGCGGTGTCGGCGCACCAGTTCGGCGAGCATCGGCACCGCGAACAGCCAGTAGGCGAACTGGCCCATCCCGAGCGCCCACCACAGCGGATACCCGGCCAACAACCAGATGAGCGGCCACCCGGTCGCCGGGGTGGCTCCGGCTCGCGCGGTGACCTGCCAGGTCACGCCCGCCGAACGCGTCCCCCCAGAGGCCGCGCCCAGGGCCGTCAACGCCGGGATCCGACGGACGCGGACCCACCGGCGGCCGGCAGCGCCGCCTCACACGACCGGTCGGTGGTGGTCCTGGACTCACTGGGCGGACGCGGCGCGGGCGGCACCGGCATGCGCGGTGTCGGGACGGGTCCGGGGCCGGGCTGGCGCGGAACCGTGATCGACCCGGGGACGGTCACCCCGAACCGGGCTCCCGCGGTGACCAGGTCGGTCAGGTCCGAACGCAGGCTCAGGCCCAGTTCCACCACCGGTAGCAGTAGGTCGGCGGAGGCGGCGAGGGCGTGGACGTCGGCGCGCTCCCCGGCGGAGGCGGTGGCCACGACCACGAAGCCCGCGCGCGAACGCAGCAGGTCGACGAGTTCGGCGGCGCCGCCCTGGAGGGGCGCCTCGGCGCCGGTGGACCCATGCCGCAGTACTCGCAGCCTGGGCGTGTGGGCGGGGTGCGTCGCCAACTCGGCGGGGTCCTCCCCGTCGATGAGGACGTCGGCCAGGCCGGGGCCATCGGGCAGCCCGAGGAGTTCTCGGGCGGAGTCGGTGCGCGGGTCCGCGCAGACCAGCAGGGTGTCGGCGCCGCCGCGGGCCAGCGCGGCGGCCAGGTTCACCGCGGCGGCGATACCGGCGCGCCCGGGGGTGGTTCCGGTGACCACGATCACCCGCCCCTGAGCGGTTTCGTCGGCCTCGGTGCCGCCGTCGTCGGTCCCGGCCGTTCGGGCCCGGACCAGGTGCGCGAACTCGTTGGCCCGCTGCCCGGTCGGGGTGGTGTCGTCGAGCAGTCCGGGTGAACGGCCGGAGTGCTTCCCGGGGGCGGACAGGTCGAGCAGGACGGGCAGGGCGCCGATCCGCTCGGTCTCCTCGACGTCCCGCAGGCGCGGGTCCATCCGGTCGCGGATCACGGCGGCCAGGAGTCCGACCAGTAGACCGAGCGCGGCGCCCGCGACGGTCCACAAGGTCAGGATGGGGGAGGAGGGCGACTCGGGAAGCGAAGCGGGGGTGATGACCTGGCCGGGGGAGACCGTCTCGCGCAGGGCGCTCAGGGGGGTGATGCCGTTGCCGATGTCGGCGATCTCCTGGCGAAGGGCCTCGGCGTCGGCGTCCGTACCGGCGGTCCCCGGGCCCGCCCCGGTCGATTCGGCCAGTTCGTCGTAACGGTCCTGCTGTTCGGCGCGCAGGGCCTCCAACCGCCCCTCGATGATGGTGTGGGCCTGGGCCTCCCGCTGCGCCAGGTACGCGTCGGCGAGGGAATCGGCGCCCTCGCGTGCCAGTTCCGGGCTGCCCGCGGAGTAGCTCAGTTTCAGGATGTTGCTGTTGGGCGGAACGGTCACCTCGATGTTCTCGCTCACGTCCTCCGAGGTGAGTGAACCGGGGAGCTCCTCGGCGGTGGTTCCGGTCACCCGCTCCGAGAACACGATCTGGGCCTCGCTGTCGAGGTTGACCTCGCCGGTCAGCCGGCCGGACCGTTCTCCGGTGAACTCCGCCATCTCGGTGGGATGGACCTGGACCGACGCGACCGAGGTGTAGGTGGAGGGCACGGCGAGAGCCCCGGCGGTGGCGAGGACCAGGCCGCCGAGCACGCCGACGCACACGAGGCGCCGGCGGCGCCTCAACAGTGCGGTGTACTCCTTCAGTTCCGGTCCGGACGAGCCGGGGACGTCGGTGTCCATCGGGTCCTCTCCACGCAGACATGGCAGCACTTTTAGTGAACGATTGAATGCTAAGTGTAATCCCTTTGGGTGTGCTTGGTGGTTTCAGAAACAACCCTTTTTCTTGTCGAAGGTGTCCGGAAACTGCTCCGACCAGGGGTGCTCTGTGGGGAGAAGTCGGATGTTCGGCCTATGGGCACACGAAAGGGGCGGCGGGATCATCCCGCCGCCCCTCACCGAACGTGAACGGGCACCCCGCGCGGTGCGGGAGGTCGGAGCTACCCTCCGACGACGACCGGGGGGAGGCCGGTGTCGGACTCCCAGGCCTCGTCGCACGCCTTCTGCGAGGAGACCGTGTGCGCTCGCGCCGCGCAGTCCCGGTACTCGGTGACCTGGTCGTTGTAGATGAACAGGACGGAGAGCATCGACGCGGAGATGACCACACCGACCACGCCGAGGACCATGCTCGACAGGGCCCCCGGGGCCTCGGAACCGTTGGTCCGCGCGGCCCGACGGGCCCGCAGGCCCTGCACCACGCCCATCGCGGACAGCACACCGCTATAGGGCGGGAACAACAGGCCCGCAAGGCCCAGGAACAGACCCCACAGGCCGCCTCGCTCGACCTTCGGAGAACGGTCGTCGGCCTGGGTCTCCGGGCTGTTGTCGGTCACAGGTTCACTCCTTCGGTGGCGCCGATGCAGGTGGGGCGCCGTGGACCACCTCCGCCGGGACGGAGGCGGGGCTCTTCGTGCGCGCGGGGAACTCAAGGTCCGCGTGGGGTAGACGCTACCCGGCCCGATAGGGTGGGAGCGCGGACGGGCCGACTGTGCCCATGCCAGTCGATCATGCCCGGCGTACGCGATTTTTCCGGATGCTGCGCCGTCCCCCGGCGCCCCCGGACGTGGGGACCCGGTGTTCCCACACCGTTCTTCTACACATGAGGGAGAAGCACGCTTTGTCCGCGCGAGTGTTGGTTCTCATATCGGGGACGGGCAGCAACATGGCCGCCCTGATGGAAGCCGCGAAGGACCCCGCCTACGGGGTGGAGATCGTCGCCGTGGGCGCCGACCGTGAAGGAACCCGCGGGGTGGAGGTGGCCGAGGCCGCCGGCGTACCCACGTTCGTGGTGCCCTTCCGTGCCTACGGAGACCGTGCCGAGTGGGACGCTGCCATGTCCGACCGGATCGCCGAGTACGAGCCCGACCTGGTCGTCTCCGCCGGATTCATGCGCATCCTCGGCCCCGCCGTGGTGGGCCGCCACCAAGCGGTCAACATCCACCCGGCCCTGCTCCCCTCCTTCCCCGGCGCGCACGCGGTACGCGACGCGCTCGCGCACGGTGTCCGCGTCACCGGCACCACCATCCACTTCCTCGACGAGGGCGTCGACTCCGGTCCGATCATCGACCAGGTCACGGTGCCCGTCGAGGACGGTGACGACGAGTCCGCCCTCCACGAACGGATCAAGGTCGTGGAGCGGCACATGCTGGTCGACACGGTCGGCCGGCTCGCCCGCGAGGGCTGGACCATCGACGGTAGGCACGTGCGGTTCGGCCGCACCGACACAGAGGAGAACCGGTGACCCGACAGGCCATCAGGCGCGCGTTGATCAGTGTGTACGACAAGACCGGCCTGACGGAGCTGGGCGCCGGCCTGGCCGCTGCCGGGGTGGAGATCGTCTCCACCGGTTCGACCGCGGCCAAGCTCATCGAGGCGGGCGTGGCCGTCACCCCGGTCGAGAACGTCACGGGCTTCCCCGAGATCATGGAGGGGAGGGTCAAGACCCTCCACCCCGCCGTCCACGCCGGACTGCTCGCCGACCAGGGCAACCCCGAGCACGTCGCCAAGATCGACGAGCTGGGCATCGCCCCCTTCGACCTGGTCGTGGTCAACCTCTATCCCTTCTCCGACACGGTCGCCTCGGGCGCCTCCGCGGCCGACTGCATCGAGAAGATCGACATCGGCGGTCCCGCCATGGTCCGCGCCTCCGCCAAGAACCACGGCAGTGTGGCGATCGTGGTCGACCCGACCGCCTACGACACGGTGCTGGAGGCCGTGCGCGACGGCGGGTTCACCCTCGACCGGCGCAAGGCCCTGGCCGGGAAGGCCTTCCAGCACACCGCCGCCTACGACGCGGCGGTCGCCGATTGGTTCGCCTCCACCTACGCCCCCGACGGCCAGGCGACGGAGACCGGCTGGTCGGACTTTCGCGCTTCGGTGTACACCCGCCAGGACACCCTGCGCTACGGGGAGAACCCGCACCAGAAGGCCGCGCTCTACACCGAGGCCGGTGCGAGCGGTGGTCTGGCCGGCGCGGAGCAGTTGCACGGCAAGGCGATGTCGTACAACAACTACGTCGACTCCGACGCCGCCCTGCGCGCCGCCTATGACTTCGAACAGCCGTGCGTGGCCATCATCAAGCACGCCAACCCCTGCGGGATCGCCGTGGGCGTCGACAACGTCGAGGCCCACCGCAAGGCGCACGCCTGCGACCCGGTGTCCGCGTTCGGCGGGGTGATCGCCACCAACCGCGAGGTCGGCGCCGAGCTGGCCGCGCAGATCTCCGAGATCTTCACCGAGGTGGTGGTCGCCCCCGCGTTCACCGACGAGGCCGTCGCCACCCTCTCCAAGAAGAAGAACATCCGCCTGCTGGTCGTCGCCGATCCGGCGCGGGGCCCCCGTCAGGAGACCCGTCAGATCAGCGGTGGCCTGCTGGTCCAGGACACCGACGTCATCGACGCCGAGGGCGATGACCCCTTCACCTGGACCCTGGCCACCGGCACCCCCGCCGACGAGGCCACCCTCGCCGACCTCGCCTTCGCCTGGAAGGCCGTGCGGGCGGTCAAGTCCAACGCGATCCTCCTCGCCGCCGATGGTGCGACCATCGGTGTGGGCATGGGTCAGGTCAACCGGGTCGACTCCGCGCGTTTGGCGGTCACCCGCGCCGCCGACCGGGTCAAGGGTTCGGTCGCGGCCAGTGACGCGTTCTTCCCGTTCGCGGATGGTCTGGAGATCCTCACCGAGGCCGGGGTGAGCGCCGTCGTCCAGCCGGGCGGTTCCGTGCGCGACGCCGAGGTCATCGCCGCCGCCGAGGCCGTGGGGGTCACCATGTACCTCACCGGCACCCGCCACTTCTTCCACTAGGGGAAACACATGAGCGCGATCGTTCTGGACGGAAAGGCCACCGCGAAGGCCATTCGCGAGGAGCTGACGGAGCGGGTGGCGAAGCTGCACGCCAAGGGCGTCACCCCCGGGCTGGGCACCGTCCTGGTCGGCGACGACCCGGGCAGCCACTCCTACGTGCGCGGCAAGCACCGCGACTGCGCGCAGGTGGGCATCGCGAGCATCCGCCGCGACCTGCCCGCCGACGCCACCCAGGAGCAGGTGGAGCAGGCCGTCCACGAGCTCAACGAGGACCCGGCCTGTACCGGTTACATCGTGCAGTTGCCGCTGCCCAAGGGCCTGGACGAGAACCGGGTGCTGGGACTGATCGACCCGGTCAAGGACGCCGACGGCCTCCAACCGGTCAACCTGGGCAAGCTCGTCCTGATGGAGAAGGCCCCGCTGCCGTGCACCCCGCGCGGCATCGTGGAGCTGCTACGCCGCTACGAGGTGCCGATCAAGGGCGCCGAGGTCGTCGTGGTGGGCCGTGGCGTGACCGTGGGCCGCCCCCTCGGCCTGCTGCTGACCCGTCGCTCGGAGAACGCCACCGTCACCCTGTGCCACACCGGCACCCGTGACCTGGGCGAGCACACCCGCAAGGCCGACATCGTCGTCGCCGGCGCGGGTGTGCCCGGGCTCATCACCGCGGACATGGTCAAGCCGGGCGCCGCGGTGCTGGACGTGGGTGTTTCACGCACCGACTCGGGCCTGGTCGGCGACGTGGCCGCGGGCGTGGACGAGGTCGCCGGGCACGTGTCCCCGAACCCGGGCGGCGTGGGCCCGATGACCCGCGCGATGCTGCTGGTCAACGTGGTCGAGGCCGCCGAACGCCAAGCCGTTACCACCGTTTAGCGCCGCCGCCGGCGCTTTGGCCCACCCGTCGCGTCAGCCGGCGCGGCGGGCGTGGCCGACGGGCATCGGTCGGACCAGGCCCAGAGCCACCACCTCGTTGGCCAGGCGGGTGCGTCGGTTCTGTCCCTCCGGGATGCGGAACTTCTGGTAGAGCCGCAGCAGGTGCTGTTTGACCGCGGCCTCGGTGACCACCAGGGCCTCGGCGATGTCGCGCGCGGTGGCCGGGGCCACGAACGCCTCCTCCGAGAGCGCCGGCCTGCACAGGGCGGTGAGCACGTCCAGTTCGCGGCGGGTGAGTTCGGGGGCCGCGCCACGGCGCAGCACCTTGTCGGGGCTCAGCTGTTCCTTGGGCAGACCGCCGATCCGGCAGCGGGCGGTGCCGAAGGTCACCACGTCTCCTTCCTCAAGGACGCGGCGGGCGATGGGGCGCCCGTTGACCCGGGTGCCGTTGCGGGAGAGCCCGAGGTCCACCACGTAGACGTAGGGCCCGCGACGGATCAGTTCGGCGTGCAGCTGGGAGACGCTGCGGTCGTCCAGGCGGATGTCCGCCCCCTCGCCACGGCCGACGGTGGTGACCTCACCGGAGAGCGGACACACCTCTGCGCTCTCCTCGACCCGTAGGTAGGGACCCTCCACGGTGACTCCTCCAGTACCGGCCGTGCGCGGTCGATGCGGATACGAGCGTCGGTGCGGGAGGGGTGATTGTCGGGGGGCGACGGTTCCGTCTACACGTGGTGTGGGCTTCATGGGGGTCCTCGCTCACCGGTGCGCTCATCTCTGGCTGGGTTACCCGACTGGTACGTGTTCTACGCGCTTACTTCGGAGTTAGAGGGATAAGGCCTGGAAATACGGTCTTGTGTCCCCCTCGGAAGTGGGAAACGGTCGTGGTGACTCTCCGAGTGCGCCATGTCCGTATCCGTGAGCCCTGAGGTGTCGGCGGGGACGGAGACTACAATGGGCGCGGTCCCTCCCGGTGCCGGAACCCGTATCTCAACGGGGCCGATCGAAAACGCCAGGAACATGAGCCACGGGGGAGCGTCTTTCCGTTTCGGACAGCGTTCGTCCCGTCTGGTGGCCGGTCCGTGCCAGACACCGGGGGAGGCCGTGAGGACGAGCCGCGCGGCGGCCAGGAAACCCGGAAAGCGAACAGGTCGGAACGCGGTGAACGACGCGGAGCAGGCTGAGGTTGCGGGATCGGACGGGAACGTCCCCGATGACGGAGGTGAGGACACACCAAGGGGGGAGGTGCCGTATTGGCTCTCCCAGGTGCCCTACGCCCTCGTGTTGTCCGCCTTGGCGGCGGGGATCGTGGTCGTCGCCGCGGCCTACTTCAAACGTGGGCCGGCCATCATCGCCGGAGCCCTGTTGCTCGCGGCGACCTTCCGCCTGTTCCTGCCCAAGGACTGGATCGGCCTGCTGGCGGTGCGCCGCCGTTGGGTCGATCTGGCCACATTGGTGGCCCTCGCGGTCCTGCTGATCGTGTTGGCCTGGGTGGCGCCGCAACTCTCCTCATGAGCGTCTAATAAGCTTGATGTCGAGATACCTCGACACCGAAAAAGCACCGCCTCCCCGGGTGGCACGGACACCCGGCGGGATCAGGGGATCGCCGTGTGCGTGTCGGCCCGAACGTCGGTCACGAACCGACGGAGGGCCTCGCGCGACAAGAGGCGGTAGCGAAGACTGAAGGGACAGCCACACAGCCATGGCCAAGATCAAGGTCGAGAACCCCGTAGTCGAGCTCGACGGCGACGAGATGACCCGGATCATCTGGTCCTTCATCAAGGACCGTCTGATCCTGCCGTACCTCGACGTCGACCTGAAGTACTACGACCTGGGCATCGAGGAGCGCGACCGCACCGACGACCAGATCACCGTCGACGCGGCCAACGCGATCAAGGAGCACGGTGTCGGCGTCAAGTGCGCCACCATCACGCCGGACGAGGCCCGGGTCGAGGAGTTCGGCCTGAAGAAGATGTGGCGGTCGCCGAACGGCACCATCCGCAACATCCTCGGCGGCGTCGTCTTCCGCGAGCCCATCATCTGTGAGAACGTGCCGCGGCTGGTGCCGGGCTGGACCAAGCCGGTCATCATCGGCCGTCACGCCCACGGCGACCAGTACAAGGCCACCGACTTCAAGGTGCCCGGCCCCGGCACGGTCACCATGACCTACACCCCGGCCGACGGCAGCCAGCCGGTCGAGTTCGACGTCGCGAACTTCCCCGAGGCGGGCGGTGTCGCGATGGGCATGTACAACTACCGCAAGTCCATCGAGGACTTCGCGCGCGCCAGCCTCAACTACGGCCTGGACCGCAACTACCCGGTCTACATGTCCACCAAGAACACGATCCTCAAGGCCTACGACGGCATGTTCAAGGACGTGTTCGAGGAGATCTTCGAGACGGAGTTCAAGGACAAGTTCGCCGCCGCCGGCCTGACCTATGAGCACCGTTTGATCGACGACATGGTCGCGGCCGCGCTCAAGTGGGAGGGCGGCTACGTCTGGGCGTGCAAGAACTACGACGGTGACGTCCAGTCCGACACCGTCGCCCAGGGCTACGGCTCGCTCGGCCTGATGACCTCGGTGCTGCGCACCGCGGACGGCCGTACCGTCGAGGCCGAGGCCGCCCACGGCACCGTGACCCGGCACTACCGCCAGCACCAGCAGGGCAAGCCCACCTCGACCAACCCGATCGCCTCCATCTTCGCGTGGACCCGTGGTCTGGAGCACCGGGGCAAGCTGGACAACACCCCGAAGGTCATCGAGTTCGCCAACACCCTTGAGGACGTCGTCATCAAGACCGTCGAGGGCGGCCAGATGACCAAGGACCTCGCTCTGCTGGTCGGTTCCGAGCAGGAGTGGCTGACCACCGAGCAGTTCCTCGCCGCGCTGGACGAGAACCTGAGCAAGCGTCTCGGCTAGGCAGGAGCGGAGGGTTCCTCACCAGGGCGTCTTGAGCCGGCGCCCACGCTGAGACACCGCTCACGCCCGGGTGTCCCCAAGGGGGCACCCGGGCTTCGTCGTCTCCGGGGTCGATGCGCGGTGAAATGCCGTTTCCATGGGGTTTCGAGTTCACGCGATCGACGAACTCACCCGGCGTGTTTCCTCTGTTCGGGCCCCATGGAAGTGCCGGTGGTGGGAAGATGGTGGTGTCGAGAGGGAGTTCCCGGCCCTAGTGCGATGTATGACACGTGCATACGATTCGCACCTTTGGCGAACTTTGACTTATGGTGGAGACACGCCGGTGAGAACCGGCAGGCCAGAGCGGGTTTCGAGCCCCTCGGCCACCACGAGCCGACGTGCCGGCCGTGCGCCCGCTGGGGGGTAGGCGCGCACAGTACGGAACGTCACGAAGAAGGGCCCGTCACTCCGGTGACGGGCCCTTCGACTTTCTCCGAAATCCCCCCGAACCCCGAAACCCGGAACGGGTTTCCCCCGAACGGCCCCGGACGCGCACCGGCCCCCGTACCGGCCGTGGAATCGGGGGATTCCCACGACGGTGACGGGGGCCGGGCGCGAGGACGCGACGGTGCCGCCGATCCGGATCAGTCCTGCATGGCCTCCTCGGGGATCGGCTCGCCCTCGTTCATGGCGTCGAACATCAGCTGCGACCGGCTCTCGTCCCACAACACGACCGAACCCACGCCGTCCAGGGTGGGGGTCTCACCGACCGGCACCGCCGTGGTCTGGGTGCCGCCGCGCATCGCCAGCAGCATCGTCGCCAGGTGACGCAGCTTGTCGCCCTCGTCGACCATGAACGTGTCGGTGCCGGCGAGTACCAGGGGGACGGACTGGAAGGGGTTGAAGAGTGTGGAGGGGGCGCTGGCCTCCTGAATCAGCGCGGAGAAGAACTCGCGCTGACGCTGGATCCGGTCCAGGTCGGCGCGGGGGGTGGCTCGGGTACGGACGTAACCCAACGCGGTGCCGCCGTCCATCTCCTGGCAGCCCGCCTCGATGTCCAGGCCCGCCTTCGGGTCCGCCATCGGTTCCTCGGGGCACAGCTCCACGCCGCCGACGGCGTCGACCAGGTCGACGAAGCCGCCCATGCCGATCTCGACGTAGTGGTCGATCCGCACGTTCGAGGCCTGTTCAAAGGCCTGGACCAGGGGAGCGGGACCACCGCAGACCTCCTCACCCTCCTCGTCGGCGCCGCACACCGAGTCGGCGAAGGCCGTGTTGATCTTGTTGTCCGCGTAGCCGGGGATGGGCATCGGGACGTAGGAGTCGCGGGGCACGCTCACGATCGTGGGTTCGCCGTCGCGCGGCACGTACAGGATCATGATGGTGTCGGTGCGGCGGCCCTCGGCGTTGCCGGTGGCCAACTCCTGCATCTGTTCCTCGTCCATGCCCTCGCGGCTGTCGGAGCCCACGATCATGTACGTGGTGCCGCGAGCGCTGTCCGGACGGCCCTCGTAGTCCTGCAGGGCCTCCACGCGTTCCAGCCGCGAGTTCGCCCACAGGTAGAAGCCTCCGGGCACCACCAGCAGCAGGACCAACAGGACGACCAGGGTGTTGCGGAAGCGCTTCTTGCGCTGCTCCTTCGCGCGACGCTGGATGCCGCGGCCGTCGTACTCGCGTCCGCTGCTGTGGGTGCGTCTCTTGCGGGGGCGGTGCGGGGGCACCTGGTCGGCGGGGGGAAGGCGACGGGTCTCGCCCACCACACGCTGCTCGGACTCGCGCGAGCGGTAGAGCTTCTCGAAAGCGTCCGGCTTCTCGGGGTCGCCGGAACGTCGGAACACGCCACCTCTGTTGTGTTCGCCGGTCGAGCCGGGTTCCCCCCGATGTCGTCGGTCAGCCATGGGTTCGCCTATCTGGTCCGCGCCGTGTGTCGCTCTTGATGTCCTATGTCCCTTGTGATCGCTGACAGAGTATTCCGGTTCGCTTCGATCCCGGTTAAGAGTGGAAAGAGGGGGCGACCTCTCCCGGAGATCGGGATCAGGCCACCCTGCGAGCGCCCTCCGAAGGCACGGCCACCCGTACACGGGGTTCGGGACGGCCTCTGCGGCGGAACGCTTCGATCACCCCGTGGGTGACGTCCGCCACCCGATCGGACGGGACCAGGGCGAAGCAGGTTCCCGCCCAGCCGGTCATCCGGGCACCGCGGGCGCCCGCGAGCGCGGCGGCCTCCACGGCCACCTCCACCGCCGGCAGCGGCAGGTCGAACTTGCGCAGGGACAGGTGGGACGAGGACAGGATCGGACCGACCTCGCCGAACCGGTCGGTCCGCAGCAGTCCGACCGCCGCGTTGAGCCGGTGGGTCTCGGTGACGGCGAACTCCACCCGGTCGCGCAGCACGGGGTTCTGGATCCTGCGCAGGGTCGCCCGCAGGTCCTGGATCGCCCGAAGCGGACCCAGGAGTTCCTGGGCCCGGGACAGTTCGGCGGCACGGACCGGCCTGAGGTCGCGCCGGGGGAGTGCGCCGGTGTCGACGACGACCAGGCGCAGGTCGGCCGCGGCCAGGTCGAAGGGGAAGAGCGCGGTGCGGCCGCTGCCCTGGTTCACCCGGACGACCCGACCGGCCTCGGCGTCCAGGCACACGCGCCTGGACACCGGTACCTCCTCGGTCGGGTCGGACCCGGACAGGTCCGCCAGCGCCAGGGTCACGGCGGCGCCCAGCGCCGCGGAGTGTCCGAGGGAGGCGTGCGCGGGTAGATCCGCGCCGAACATCACCCGGATCCCCTGACCGTCGCCCAGCCGGCCACAGGCGCGCGCGGAGGCCGCGACGGCCGCCACCTCACGCGTGGCCCGGTGCCGATCGCTCAGCGGGCCGTTGGGCGTCGCCGTTCGCGTGCGACCGTCGTCGGAGACATCGATCGCCGCGGTGATCCCCCACGGAAGGGCGACGAACAGGGCGGGCCCTCCGACGGCGGCGTTGTGCTCGCCCATCAACGCCACACGTCCCGGCGCGCGCCAGAGCCCGGAGGGTTCGACACCGAACCACTTCACGAACCCGGCCGTCAGCGCGGTGGGCCCGGGCGCGGCCTCCGGCCACGTCCCGACCGGGCCGCCCTCGCCCGCGCCCAACACCGCGCGCAACCGCGCCCCGGTGACACCCACGTCCCGACCTCCGTCGCCTCCGCTGATCCAGGGTCCAAGTCTGCCGTGCGTTCGGTACCGCCCGGGCGGGGGGTTTTCCCTTGTCGGCCGGGGCAAGGCTAGGGTTGCGAATCCACCGGGGATCACGGGGTCTTCCGTTCGGGCGCCCGAACACGCCAAAGCGCCGGCGGAGGCCCGGCAGGACACAGGGAGGACGATGGCCGGCGTCTTGGATCGGGCCAAGGACATGGCCGGTCGCTACCGGAACATGGCGATGGACGCCTACTGGGGGTTGCGGCACCGATCTCCGGCCTTCGACCACCTGGTGCGGGCCGGCGAGCGTTACACGGACCGCAACGGCAACCAGTTGGCCGGCGCTGTCACCTACTTCGCGTTCCTGTCCTTCTTCCCGCTGTTGGCGTTGGCCTTCGCGGTCGTGGGTTTCCTGGCGGCTCGCCAGGTGGAGCTCACCCACTACCTGGAGGGCGCGCTCGACGAGGTGCTGCCGGGGTTGTCCCGGCAGCTGCCCATGGATCAGATCGCGGACGCCCGTGTGGGCGCGAGTGTGATCGGGGCGCTCGGTCTGCTGTACGCGGGGCTGAACTCGGTCGCGGCGTTGCGCGAGGCGCTGCACTCGATCTGGCTGAAGAGCGTCAAACAGGGCCCCAACGCCGTGCTGCGCAAGCTGGGCGATCTGCTGGTGATGCTCGGGCTCGGCATGGCGTTGCTGTTCACCGTGGCCTTCACCAGCGTCATGCAGACCGCGACGGTCTGGTTGTTGTCCCTGGTGGACCTGGACGAGTCGTTGCCGGCCAACCTCCTGTTGCGGGCCCTGGCGTTGGTGATCGCCATCGCCGTGAACACCTGCCTGTTCCTGCTGGTGTTCACGCTGTTGTCGGGGACGGGGCGGCCGACCCGGATGATGTGGCGGGGCGCTCTGCTGGGCGCGGTCGGGTTCGAGGTGCTCAAGACCCTGGCGGCGACGCTGCTGGCCGGAACGCTCGCCAACCCGGTGTACGCGTCCTTCGCGGTCCTGGTGGGGTTGCTGGTCTGGATCAACCTGGTCATGCGCGTGGTGATGTTCAGCGCGGCGTGGACGGCGACCTGGCTGCCGATACCGCCGCCGTACACGGGTTCGCTGCCGAGCCCGGACGAGACCGGGGTGGATTGGACACGACCGACCCCGGTGCTGCGCCCGAGCGAGAAGGCACTGGCCGAGCGTCGATGGGCCCGTCGGACCCTCGCCTACGGATTGTCGCTGATGGGGGCGGGCGCCACCGCGATCGGAGTGGCTTCGGTAATGCGACGCGGGCGGGATGGGAAGCCCGTGAAAAAGGGTTCCGGCGGGTGATTTCCTCCGTTTATTGGCCCTGAAGTCCGTATGCGCGACGCTTACGGTGGGTAGTCCTCCCGTGTCCCGGTCGAATCGGTGCGCCGGGCTGAGCGGTGAGACGGCCGAAGGGTCGTCCACACCTTGCGGAGGGCAGATGGGAATCGCATTCAAGTCATCCGAACGTGCGACGTTAGGCGTGGAGTGGGAACTCCAGATCGTCGATCGGAACAGTCGCCACCTGCGTCAGGAGGCGCGGGAACTCCTCGCGGAACTCCCGGACCTCAGTGCCGACGCGGCGGTACCCCCGCTGCGCCACGAACTCATGCAGTCCCAGATCGAGGTGGTGACGGGGATCTGCGAGACGGTGGAGGAGGCCAAGCGCGACCTCGCCCGCAACGTCGGCCGGATGCGTGAGGTGCTGGAGCCCCGTGGCGCCGTCCTGACGTGTTCGGGCACGCATCCGATGGACCACTGGCAGGACCAGTCGCTCAGTCCGGGCGAGCGCTACGGCGAGCTGGTGGAGCAGATGCAGTGGTTGGCCCGGCGCATCCTCACCTGTGGCGTTCATGTGCACGTCGGGGTGCGCGGCCAGGAGAAGGCCATTCCGATCGTGAACGCGCTCACGAAGTACATCCCTCATTTTCTTGCTTTGAGTGCTTCGTCCCCATTCTGGGGTGGATATGACACGGGACTGGCCTCCGCGCGGTCCATTGTCTTCGGTGCCCTCCCCACCTCCGGTCCGCCGCCCAACCTCCCTGGTTGGCCGGCTTTCGAGGAATACCTCGAAACCCTTCTCAAGGCAGGTACCATCGCCTCTATCAAGGAAGTGTGGTGGGACATCCGTCCGCACCCGGACTTCGGCACCATCGAGATCCGGATGTTCGACGGGATTCCCACCTTGCGCGAGGTGGGAATGGCCGCCGCTCTCTCCCAGAGCCTGGTGGAGTTGTTCGATCACCAGCTCGACCGCGGGTACGGCTTGCCCAGCCCGCCGTCCTGGGTGGTGAACGACAACAAGTGGCGGGCCACCCGTTACGGACTCGACGCTCGTGTCATCACGGACTCGTACGGAACCACCGTCCCGATCCGGGACGACCTGTACGAGCTGGTCCGCGAGTTGACCCCGGTCGCCGCCCGCCTGGGCTGCGCGGAGGACCTGGACCTGATCTCCGAGATCCTGGACAAGGGCGCCTCCTACGAACGCCAGCGTGCGGTCGTCTCCCAGGGAGGCTCGCTCCAGGACGTCGTGGACCTGCTGGCCGGCGAGTTCGACGCGGACCCCACCCGTGCCACGGTCGGCGTCGGTGACGGAGCCGGCGCACGATAACGACGTGTGAAGTAATAGAGGGGACCCTCCATGCGGGGACGTGACCTGCCGGAACAGTTGACCGCTTTTCTGGCGCGCCATGAACGGGAGCTCACGGGCTTCCGCCGGGACCTGCACATGCACCCGGAGCTCGCGTTCGCCGAGCACCGCACCACGGGTCGTCTCGCCGAACGTCTTCGCGCGGTCGGTCTGGAACCCAAGGAACTGCCCCAGGGCACCGGTCTGATCTGTGACGTCGGTGAGGGCCCCGGCCCCCTGGTCGCCCTTCGCGCCGACATCGACGCCCTCCCCCTGGCGGACGAGAAGGACGTCCCCTACCGCTCCACCGTCCCGGGCGCCGCGCACGCCTGCGGACACGACGTGCACACCACGGTCCTGCTGGCCACGGGGATCTTCCTCGCCCAGCAGGCCCGTGCGGGTGCGCTGCCCGGCCGAGTGCGGCTCCTCTTCCAGCCCGCCGAGGAGCTGCCCGGCGGGGCGGTGGAGGTGGTCAACGCCGGCGGGATGGAGGACGTACAGCGCGTCTTCGCCCTGCACTGCGACCCCCGGCTGATGGTCGGCAGGGTGGGGCTGCGCACGGGTGGCATCACCGCCGCCTGTGACCAACTCCTGGTCCGCCTGTCCGGACCGGGCGGCCACACCGCCCGTCCGCACCTGACCTCCGACCTGGTCTACGCCCTGGGCAAGGTGGTCACCGAACTTCCCGCGGTGCTGTCCCGACGCATCGACCCACGGGCCGGGTTCAGCCTGGTCTGGGGCCGCATCAGCGCCGGTTCGGCCCCCAACGTCATCCCCGACGACGCCGTGGCCGAGGGCACCGTGCGCTGCCTGGACGACGAGGCCTGGCACCAGGCCCCCGACATCGTCAAGGGGCTGGTGGAGTCGGTGGCGTCCGCCTACGGAGCCGACACCGAGGTCACCTACCGTCGTGGAGTGCCGCCCACCATCAACGAGGCCACCAGCGTCGACATCATGCGCGAGGCCGTCACCCTGGCACTGGGCCCCGACGCGGTCGCCCCCACCGCGCAGAGCCTGGGCGGGGAGGACTTCGCCTGGTACCTGGAGCACGCTCCCGGTGCGTTGGCCCGGCTGGGCACCCACTCCCCGGACTGGGACGGTCCCATGCTCGATCTGCATCGGGGCACCTTCGACGTCGACGAGCGCGCCATCGGCGTGGGCACCCGCTTCATGGTCACCACCGCGCTCACCGCGCTGTGGGACATCACCCGCGAGGGCGTGCACGCGGACCGAGAGGCGCTCGCCTGACCAGTACCCGACCGGTGGCTTCTGCCGGATTCTCGGCAACTTCGTGCCGCCCCGTCGGGTGCGCTCACCTCCCAGTGGCATCCTGATGAGATGAATCAGCCACTGACTGTCGAACAGATCCGGAGGGCGCCGAAGGTGCTCCTCCACGACCACCTCGATGGCGGTCTTCGTCCGTCCACGGTGGTGGAACTCGCCCGCGAGACGGGCTACAAGGGACTGCCCACCTACGACGCGGAGGAACTGGGCCACTGGTTCCGGGAGGCCTCCGACTCCGGTTCGCTGGAGCGGTACCTGGAGACCTTCGCCCACACCACGGCGGTCATGCAGACCCGTGAGTCCCTGGTGCGGGTCGCCGCGGAGGCGGCCGAGGACCTGGCCGCCGACGGCGTGGTCTACGCCGAGCAGCGCTACGCTCCCGAACAGCACCTGGAGGCCGGGCTCAGCCTGGAGGAGGTCGTCGAGGCCGTCCAGGAGGGGCTGGACCTGGGGCGCAAGCGTGCGGCCGACGCCGGGAACGACATCCGCACCGGGCAGCTGGTGACCGCGATGCGGCACGCGGCGCGCTCCTCGGAGATCGCCGAGTTGGCGGTCCGCTACCGCGACCAGGGCGTGTCCGGTTTCGACATCGCGGGGGCGGAGGCCGGCAACCCGCCCACCCGACACCTGGACGCGTTCGAGTACCTGCGTCGGGAGAACTTCCACTTCACCATCCACGCCGGTGAGGCGTTCGGGTTGCCCTCCATCTGGGAGGCGCTCCAGTGGTGCGGCTGTGACCGTCTCGGCCATGGCGTGCGCATCATCGACGACATCACCGTCGAGGAGAACGGTGCCCCGCGCCTGGGCCGGTTGGCCCAGTACGTGCGGGACAAGCGGGTGCCGCTGGAGATGTGCCCGAGCTCCAACATCCAGACCGGTGCCGCCGATTCCATCGCCGAACACCCGATCGGGCTGCTGCGCGACCTGCGCTTCCGGGTCACCGTCAACACCGACAACCGGCTCCAGAGCGGCGTCACCCTGTCGGAGGAGTTCGCCAAGCTCAGCGAGGCGTTCGGCTACGGCTGGGACGACTTGCAGTGGTTCACGGTCAACGCCATGAAGTCGGCGTTCCTGCCCTTCGACGAGCGGTTGTCGCTGATCAACGGGATCATCAAGCCGGGGTTCGCGCAGTTGAAGTGGGCGACGAACTGATGACATCGGGTAGAGACGGCGCCCGGGGCGCCACCGTCACCCACGCCTCCACCTCCTCTCGGGTGATGGCGATCGTGTGGATCGTCATCGCGGCCCTGCTGTTGGTGGACCTGGTGCTGCGGGGCAGCGACCGGATGGCCTGGATCGCCGGTTCGGTCCTGCTGCTGACCGTCGCGTGCGTCTACCTGGCCTGGCTGCGCCCTCGGGTGGTCTCCACCCCACGGGGGATCAGGATGGTCAACCCGTTGCGGGAGACGTTCGTGCCCTGGGCGTCCGTGGTGTGGGTGGACGTCGTGGACGTGCTGCGGGTGCACACGCCCGAGGGCGAGTTCCGTTCCTGGCCGCTGCGGGAGACCAAGCGGGCCAAGGTCCGGGAGAACCTGCGCCGGGACTCCGGCTACCTGGATTCGGGCGAGGACGAGGATCCCACCAAGATGCGCCCGGTGGAACTGATCGCGCGGGACCTGCGCCAGGACGCCGAGCGGTACAAGGCGCGTCCGCTGCCCGGACCCATCAAGGTGGTCGCCGAGGAGGGCCCCGCCGCGTTGGGCGCCGAGGACCGACCGCAGACGATGGTCCCCTTGGAGGTGATCGTGGTCGGGGTGGCCGCCGTGGTGCAGCTCGTGGCGGTCCTGCTGCTGACCTGAGTCACGCTTTCCCCGGATCGAACCCGGTCCCCGCACGGCGGGCGGCCGGGTTCCGTCTTCGCCGAATTCGGGGTTGACGCGCACCTGGAAGTTCTGGTTAGGTTAGGCATGCCTAAGGGAGAGTGTTCCGGGTGGGCGGGCTTCGCGCGGATGGCCACCCACCCGGACCTTCTTTCCAAGGCACGCGCGCGGTTCAACCGAATAATGGGAAGTAAGAGGTGTCGCTCGTCGCGAGTCCAACGGGGTCTGCGGGGATCCCGCGCGGCGGCACACCGGGGAAAGCACCACCTCCGACCGGAACCAAGGTCGGTACCGTCCACCCCATGGCCTCGGGGTGTACGCTCGCCACGCCGGTACCGACCACGTCGGTTCCGGTCGGAGGTGCCCTGAATCCCACCTCTGGTATGAGGCGCGAAACGAGAGGGCCCGGTCACGACCGGGCCTTTCCCATGTTCGGCGTCTCGTGTTCGGCGGGGTTCAGAAGGAGGTCAGGACGCGGTTGATGAGTTCGCCGAGGCGGTGGGAGCGCCGCTCGACGATCTCCAGCGCCCTCCCCTCCTCGAACGGCTCGAACACCGCGCCGGCCGCGTCGTTGCTGACGATGGTCAACCCGAGGACCTCGGCGCCCATCTCCACGGCCGCGACGGTCTCCAGGGCGATCGACCGCCCCACCACGTCCGCGCCCGCCTGACGCAGGATCTTGAGTTCGGCCGGGGTCTGTAGCTGCGGACCCGAGGTCGCCACGTACACGCCTTCGGGCAGTGACGCGTCCACTTCGCGGGCGATCTCGCGCAGTCGCGTGCTGTAGGCCGCGCTCATGTCCACGAAGTCGGGGCCCACCAGGGGCGACCGCGCGGTCAGGTTGATGTGGTCGCGCAGGATCACCGGTTGCCCGGGCGCGAAGTCGGTGCGCAGGGAACCGGATGATCCGGTGAGCACGACCACCTCGGCGCCGGCGGCGATGCCGGTGCGCACGGCGTGCGCGACCGTCATCGCGTCGTGCCCCTCGTACATGTGCACCCGCCCCATGAACGCGACCACGCGCTTGTCGCCCACCCACATGCTGCGGACGCGTCCGCTGTGTCCCTCGGCGGTGGGTTCGACGAACCCGGGTAGTTCGACGGCGTCGAACTCGATGTCCGCCGAACCCAGGGTGTCGACCGCTCCGGTCCAGCCGGAGCCGAGCACCACCAGGGCGTCGAAACTGTCGGCGCCGGCCCGGGTGAGCAGCTCCTTGGCCGCCTCCGTCGCCAGCGCCTTCGCGTCACCGGTCGTCCGTTGCTCTGATTCACTCACAAGTCGGATGCTATCGCTGGGTCATCACATAACTCCGGAACGCAACGCTCTGTGGTGGTGTCGGCCTGGTGGGCGTTCTGAGTCGGAACGGAGGCGAACGAATCGGTCACCGTTGGTGAACTCCCCTGGTGCCCACGGGTGGTGTTCGTCGCATCCGGGCAGGTCGTGGGTTCGGACACGAGGGGCCACCTGCGTGCGGGGCGGTGACGTGCGGGGCGCCTGCGGTTTTCGGCGGTCCGTATGGCCGACAATGGAGGAAAGCGATAAATCCTAGTGGTGGCCTGTCGTGCCCGAATGTCCACCCGGACCGGGAACGGGCATGGCGCATCACCGGCAGAGGGAGTGAGGCAGCGTGACGAAGGTCGTGATCATCGGTGGCGGGCCCGGGGGCTACGAGGCGGCATTGGTCGCAGCGCAGCTCGGCGCGGACGTGACGGTGGTGGAACGCGACGGCATCGGCGGCGCCTGCGTCCTCACCGACTGCGTTCCCTCCAAGAGCCTCATCGCCACCTCCACCCGTACGACCTATGTACGCGAGTCGTCGTTCCTGGGCATCAACATCCCCGAGGTCGCGGAGGGCGAGCAGGCGGTCGAGGTCGACATCCGGCACGTGAACGGTCGGATCAAGCGCCTGGCCCGGGCCCAGTCCGAGGACACCCGAGCGCGCCTGGTCAAGGAGGGGGTCGACGTCCTGGTCGGCGAGGCCCGCCTGGTCGACCCGCACATCGTGGCCGTCGGCGACCAGCGCATCCGCGCCGACGTCATCCTGCTGGCCACGGGAGCCCACCCCCGTGAGCTGCCCACCGCGGTGCCGGACGGGGAACGCATCCTCACGTGGCGCCACCTCTACGACCTGGAGGAACTTCCCGAGCGGCTCATCGTGGTCGGTTCCGGTGTCACCGGGGCCGAGTTCGCCAGTGCTTACCAGGCGCTGGGCTCCGACGTCACCCTCGTCTCCTCGCGCAAGCTGGTCATGCCCACCCAGGACTCCGACGCCGCCCAGGTGTTGGAGGGCGTCTTCGCCCGCCGTGGCATGACGGTCCTCAGCCAGACCCGCGCCGAGTCGGTGGTACGCACCGAGGACGGCGTACGCGTCACCCTCTCCGACGGTCGCACGGTCGACGGCAGCCACTGCCTCATGACCGTCGGCATGATCCCCAACACCGACGGACTGGGCCTGCAGGAGGCCGGGGTCGGTCTTGGCGACGGCGGCTTCGTCGAGGTGGACCGGGTCTCCCGCACCACCGTCCCCGGTGTCTACGCCGCCGGTGACTGCACCGGCGTGAACATGCTGGCGTCCGTCGCCGCGATGCAGGGACGCATCGCGATGTGGCACGCCCTGGGCGAGGCCGTGGCCCCGCTCCAGCTGTCCACCGTCGCCTCCACCGTGTTCACCCACCCCGAACTGGCCGCGGTGGGCATCAGCGAGGACGACATCCGCAGTGGTCGGGTGGACGGCCGGATCGTGACCCTGCCGCTCAACACCAACCCGCGCGCCAAGATGACCCAGGTCAAGGAGGGCTTCGTCAAGCTCATCTGTCGTCAGCACACCGGCATCGTCCTGGGCGGCGTCATCGTGGGCCCGCGCGCCAGTGAGCTCATCCTGGGTGTGTCGATAGCGGTCCAGCAGCGCCTGACCGTGGACGACATCGCGCACACCTTCTCCGTGTACCCGTCGCTGTCCGGCAGCGTCACCGAGGCGGCCCGCTCCCTCATGCTGGCCTCGCCCGAGTAACCGCGGAACCCGCCCGCCGTGTGGATCTGTGCAGGACACACGGCGGGTTCCGGTCAGGTCTTTAACCGTTTTTGACGGGAATCCTCCTAGCCTTCGGGCGTGATCTGCCCGAAATGCCAAAGTCCAATGCGCACCTTCGACCGTCAAGGCGTCCATATCGACCGCTGCGACGGTTGTCAGGGCATCTTCCTCGACCGGGGTGAACTGGAGCGCATCGTCACCGCCGAAGAGCGCCATTACGGCATCACGCCGTCCGCTCCGACCATGCCACCGCCCCCGGACCCCTACAGCCCGAGCCGCGGCCGAGGTGCCTACCCCGACTCTCCGGGTGGTTACCGACCGGACTCCCCACGTGGATACCGCGGCTACCGTGACTCGCCCCGGCCCTACCGCCGTCGGCGCAAGGGTTTCCTGGAACAGCTCTTCGACTGATCCGGGTGGTGAGTCGACCATGCACCCCTTGATCTGCGGACACTGCGGCGATTGGGATCCCGAGCCGGACACGAGCGCGGGACCGCATCTGCTGCGTTGTGCCTCCTGCGGGCACACCCGGCCCTTCCAGCGGCTGCCGTTGCTGTGCGTGGCCGGGCCCAGCGGGACCGGGAAGTCCACCGTGGCCCGTGCCCTGCTGACCGGGTTGAGCGACCGTTTCGTCGTCCTCGAACAGGACCTGCTGTGGGTGGGCGGCCTACGGGACCCCGCCGACGACCACCGTCTGTTCCGTTCCACCTGGCTGCGTACCGCCGCCATGGTGCAACAGAGCGGGCGGCCCGTCGTGCTGTGCGGGACGGTGGCGCCACCGGAGTTGGAGTACCTGCCCGAGCGGGCCCTGTTCGACGGGGTGCACTACCTGGTGCTCACCTGCGACCCGCAGGTCCTCACCCGACGGCTGCTGTCCCGACCGGCCTGGCGGGACTGGGACCGGGAACGTGTCGACGAGACCCTGGAGTACCAGGAGTGGCTGGTGGCCGAGGCCGACCGGCTCGAAGCGCCGCTGACCCTGCTGGACACCACGGGTACGCCCCCGGCGCAGACCGCCGAGGCGGTGCGCCGGTGGGTGCTCGAACGGGCGGAGACGTTCGTTCCCGCCGAATGAGACGACGAAGGGCCCCGGGGACGGTGTGAACCGTTCCCCGAGGCCCTCGTTCGTCGTCAGGCGTCAGAAGTCGAAGCCGCCGAAGTCCCCGAAGTCGCCACCGCCGTCGAAGTCGCCGCCACCGAGGTCGCCACCGGCGTCCTCCATGCCCGCGCCCATCATCCCGGCGCCCATCATCGACCCCATCATGGAGCCCATCATCATGCCGGTGAACATGCCCATCATCATGTTCATGCCGAAGTAGCCGCCCGCGTAGGGGGCGTAGGCCGGACCGGCTTCGTAGTAGGGACGACGGTCACCGTCGACCTCCACCATGCGCACGTCCGGCTGTCCTCCGGTGCGCACCGCCTGGGCGCACACGGGGCACGCGGTGACCGAACGGGGAGAGCCACCGGGCGGTGCCCAGGTGACGTCCTCGCTGGACGGGCCGTGCTGTGGGTTGAAGAAGCAGGGGCCGCGTCGCGCGGGTACCGGGTCGCCGTTCATCCGGGCCCGGGTGGCCGTCATGTAGTACCGGCCGTCCTCCAAAGCGCCGGTGACCGCCTTGATCTGCTCCGGCTCCTGGATGGTGTCCAGCAGCGACTTGGCCTGGTCGTAGGAGTCCATGGCCCGCGAGTAGTCGTTGCGGGTCGCTTCGTCCACCGCCGAGAGGTCGATCTCCAGTCGGGCGACGTCCTCGCCGAGGCGTACGACGTCCTCGGTGGCCATCTGCTTGATCTCCTGGAGCTGCTTGGCCTTCTCGGCCTCGCGCTTTTGCCGGCTCTTGTACACGTACCAGCCGCCGGCCGCGACGACCAGTGCGAGGATGACCAGCATCACCAGACCGGAACCGCCACCTCCGGGCGCCTCGGCCGGGGCCTCGGTGGTCTCCACGGCCTGTGGCACCGCGGCGAGGGTGTCGATCTGGTTGCCGCCATCGTTGAGCGCGGTCTCCCGGATCGCCTCGGTGTCGTCCAGGTTCGGGGAGGTCACGTAGAAGTGGTCGCTACCGCCCAGGATCCCGTAGGCGCCGTCACCGACCTCGGACATGACGGGGGCCATGAGCGTGTTGACCCCGGCCTCGGAAGTGGCGGCCTCGAAGGGCAGGATCACGTAGTAGACGGGGGAGTCCGCGGCCTCTGCCGCGGCTTCCAGGGCTCCCTCGTCGGCGGTGGAGATCTGCTCGATGGACGGGTCGATGAAGACACCGTCGCCCTCCAGCTCCTCGACGATCTCCTGGGTGGTGGGTGCCTCGATCTCGGTGTCGGCCGCGGCGGGCATCGCCGCCGCGGTCATCACCGCCGCCGCGAGTCCGGCGGTCAGCACTGTGGTTCTTACCAAGCGGTGCGACATTTCGTTCCTCTCGCCTCCCTTATCCACGGTGACGAACAGGAGACCCGCTCAGTTCCCGAAGACGGGCCGATGTGCGCGGTTTCTCCATCGAGGTCGCCAGGTCACACGGGTACCCGACGCGAAGAGGCCCGTCGGAACACTTCCGACGGGCCTCTTGATCGGTTCGTGCGCGAGGGCTAGCTCTTCGCGCTCGTACCGGCGGTGGCGCGTTCGGCCTCGGGGTCGCGCTCCTCCGCCTCGGCGGACCGCTCCTCGGCGGACAGGGTGCCCGGCTCGTCCAGCGGGACGAAGCCGGTGGAACCCCGGGGGGCGTTGTAGCGGACAAGGTCGAGGATGCCCTCGCGCTTGGAGACGACGGCCGGGATCAGGGCCTGACCGGCGACGTTGGTCGCGGTGCGCCCCATGTCCAGGATCGGGTCGACGGCCAGCAGCAGACCCACGCCCTCCAGGGGCAGGCCCACCGTGGACAGGGTCAGGGTGAGCATGACCGTGGCGCCGGTGGTGCCCGCGGTCGCGGCCGAACCGATGACCGAGACGAACACGATCAGCAGGTAGTCGGTGAACGCCAGATCGATCCCGAAGAACTGGGCGACGAAGATCGCCGAGATCGCCGGGTAGATCGCGGCGCAACCGTCCATCTTGGTGGTCGCGCCGAACGGCACCGCGAACGCCGAGTAGTAGCGGGGCACGCCCAGGTTCTGCTCGGTGACCCGCTGGGTGACGGGCATGGTGCCCATCGAGGAGCGGGACACGAAGCCCAGCTGGACCGCGGGCCACACCCCGGAGAAGTACTTGGCGGGCGAGAGCCCGTTGACCAGGGCGACCAGCGGGTAGACGACGAACAGCACCAGCGCCAGGCCGACGTAGATGGTGATCGTGAACTTGCCGAGTGCGCCGATGGTGGTCCAGCCGTAGCTGTAGACGGCGTTGCCCAGCAGACCCACGGTGCCGATCGGGGCCAGGCGGATGACCCACCACAGCGCCTTGAGCACGACCTGCAGGGTCGACTCGGTGAAGTTGATGAAGGGCTCGGCCGGCTTGCCGACCTTGATGGCGGCGATGCCCAGCACGACCGCGATGACGATCAGCTGCAGGGCGTTGAAGCTGAGGGAGGTGCTCAGGTCGTCGGCGTTGGTCTCGGCGGCCAGACCCAGGAAGTTGGCCGGCACCAGGCTCTCGATGAACGCGAGCCAGGAACCGTGGCTGGACGGTTCGGCCAGGTTGGAGTCGTCCACGGCGCTGTTGAGGCCGGGACGGATCGCCAGCCCGAGGGCGATGGCGATGGCGACCGAGACCAGCGCGGTGATCGCGAACCACAGAAGGGTCTTCCAGGCCAGACGCGCGGCGTTGGTGACGTTGCGCAGGTTGGCGATGGAGGAGATGACGGCGAGGACGATCAGCGGCGGCACGATCGTGCGCAGCAGGGTGACGAAGGTGCTGCCGATGGTCTCCAGGGTGGTGGCGAGCCAGTTCGGCTCACCGTCGCCCACCGGTCCGATCTGGAGGGCGACCACACCGAGGGCGAGGCCGAGGACGAGGCCGAGGAGGACCTGGACTCCGAAGGACGGAAGCGGAAAGCGCCGCCTCTGCTTGACCTGGTCGGTCTGAGTGGACACGGAAGTGGCTCCAAGCGAGATGCCGGAACGAGGGCACGCCATGGTGTGCGGGCGTACGAGGACTCCGGCTAGGGGAAACGGGTGGGTGTCACCGGAAAGGATGGTGACGACGGGGAAGGCGTGGCGGCGCGCAGCCCGGACGGGCGCGCGTGGACCTAGCTACACGCGTGGCTGGCGAAGCGGCACAGGTCGATGTGCCACCTTCGTGTCAGTCCCCAGATGTTCGTCACGATCGAGAACACTAGTCCGGTTTCCTTATGTTTTCCATACGCCCTCGAACGATTTCTGTCGCACCTCGACCCGGAAGCCTTGCTGTGCTGGATCTTCCCGCTTTCGAAGGCGATGAGGATCACCCCGAAGGGCCCGGACGGCGCAGGGGCGCCGCGGGACCCGCCCGCGACGCCCCTGGAACGAACCGACGCTCAGGCGTCCTTGATCTCGCAGATGATGGCGCCGTTGCCCACGGTCTCGCCCGGGGCGACCTTCAACCCGGTCACCGCACCGGCCTTGTGCGCGCTCAACGGCTGCTCCATCTTCATGGCCTCGATGACCACCACCGTGTCACCCTCGGCGACCTGGGCGCCCTCCTCGGCCACGACCTTGACCACGGTGCCCTGCATCGGTGAGACCAACGCGTCACCACTGACCACCGCCGCGCCGCCGCCCTTACGGGGGGCGCGCTTCCTCCTGCCATCGGTGGCGGGGGCGGCGGCCACGCCCAGGGAAGCGGGCAGGACCACCTCCACGCGCTTACCGCCGACCTCCACGGTCACGGTCTCCCGCTCGGCCGGCTCGGCGGAACCCGCCTCGCCCTCCCACGGGGTGATCGTGTTCTCGAACTCGGTCTCGATCCAGCGGGTGTAGACCCCGAACTCCTGGTCGGGGTCGGCGGGGGCGAACGCCTCGTCGGTCACCACGGCCTGGTGGAAGGGGATCACGGTGGGCATCCCACCGACGGTGAACTCGGCCAACGCCCGCCTGGAGCGCTGCAACGCCTCGGCGCGGGTGCGGCCGGTCACGATCAGCTTGGCCACCATCGAGTCGAAGGCCTGCGGGACGGTGAACCCGGCCTCGCAACCGGTGTCCACCCGCACCCCCGGGCCGGTGGGCAGGGACAGCTCGGTGATGGTGCCCGGGGCCGGCATGAAGCCCCGGCCCGGGTCCTCGGCGTTGATCCGAAACTCCAAGGAGTGGCCGCGCACGGCCGGGTCGTCATAACCCAGTTCCTCGCCGTCGGCGACGCGGAACATCTCCCGCACCAGGTCGATACCGGTCACCTCTTCGGTGACGGGGTGCTCGACCTGCAGACGGGTGTTGACCTCCAGGAAGGAGATGGTGCCGTCGACACCGACCAGGAACTCACAGGTGCCCGCGCCCACGTACCCGGCCTCCTTGAGGATGGCCTTGGAGGAGGCGTACAGGCGTTCCATCTGATCCTGATCGAGGAACGGCGCGGGGGCCTCCTCCACCAGTTTCTGGTGGCGGCGCTGCAGCGAGCAGTCGCGGGTGGAGACCACCACGACGTTGCCGTGGGCGTCGGCCAGACACTGGGTCTCCACGTGCCGGGGCTTGTCCAGGTAGCGCTCCACGAAGCACTCACCACGCCCGAACGCCGTCACCGCCTCGCGCACGGCCGACTCGTAGGCGTCGGGGACCTCTTCCAGGGTGTAGGCCACCTTCAGTCCGCGCCCGCCACCGCCGAAGGCGGCCTTGATCGCGATCGGCAGCCCGTGCTCTCGGGCGAAGGCCACGACCTCCTCGGCCGAGGTGACCGGGTCGGGGGTGCCGGCCACCAGAGGGGCGCCGACCTTCTGCGCGATGTGGCGGGCCTGGACCTTGTCGCCCAGCGCGGTGATCGCCGCCGGGGGCGGACCGATCCAGGTCAGGCCGGCGTCGATGACGGCCTGGGCGAACTCGGCGTTCTCGGCCAGGAACCCGTATCCGGGGTGCACGGCGTCGGCGCCGGCGGTGGCGGCGATGGCCAGGAGTTTGTCGATGGCCAGGTAGGAGTCGGCCGGGGTGGACCCGCCCAACGAGTGGGCCTGGTCGGCGATCTTGACGTGCAGGGCGTCCAGGTCGGGTTCGGCGTAGACGGCCACGCTCTCGATGCCGGCGTCACGGCAGGCGCGGGCGATGCGTACGGCGATCTCACCACGATTGGCGATCAGTACTTTGCGCACGATGGGAAAACCTCCAGCTGGGGCGCGGAGCGGATCACGCGCCGACCGCTCAACGAAGAGTCTAGGGAACGAAGGAGCACGGCAAAGCTCATCTCGTGCTCATGCGCCAGGCGCCGGGGCCGGGGCGCAAGGGGGTACGCATACCGCGTGATCGGTCGCGCCATCCGGACGTGGACCGCGCGGGTTCGCCCTTCTCGGCCGCGGCACGGGCCGCCGCCGCGCGGGCGGTGAGCACGGCCGTGAGCGCGGCGAGCTCCTCGGCGGAGGGTTCACCGCGCACCACGACCAGGTGCGGTGGTCTGTCCGATGACGGGTTCGGCGCGCTCACAGCGGAATGTTCCCGTGCTTCTTGGGCGGAAGCTGCTTGCGCTTGTTGCGCAGCGCCTTGAGCGCCTTGGCGATCTGGGTCCGCGTCTCGGAGGGCATGATGACTCCGTCGACGTAGCCGCGCTCGGCCGCCGCGTACGGGTTCAACAGGGTGTCCTCGTACTCGCCGACCAGACGGGTCCGCTCGGCCTCGACGTCCTCGGCCCCGGCCAGGGTGCGCCGGTGCAGGATGTTCACCGCGCCCTGGGCGCCCATGACCGCGATCTGCGCGGTGGGCCAGGCCAGGTTGATGTCCGCGCCCAGGTGCTTGGAGCCCATCACGTCGTAGGCGCCGCCGAAGGCCTTGCGGGTGATCACCGTGATCAGGGGGACCGTGGCCTCGGCGTAGGCGTACAGGAGCTTGGCGCCACGACGGATGATGCCGTCCCATTCCTGGTCGGTGCCGGGCAGGAAGCCGGGCACGTCCACGAAGGTCAACACCGGGACGTTGAAGGCGTCACAGGTGCGTACGAACCGGGCGGCCTTCTCGGAGGCGTCGATGTTCAGACAACCCGCGAAGCTCATCGGCTGGTTGGCGACGATACCGACGGACCGTCCGTCCACCCGGCCGTAGCCCACCACGATGTTGGTCGCGAAGCGCTCGTGCACCTCCAGGAAGTCACCGTCGTCCAGGACGGCCTCGATGACCCGCTTGATGTCGTAGGGCTGGTTGGCCGAGTCCGGGATGAAGGTGTCCAGGGCCAGGTCGCCGTCGGTGACCTCTTCACCGAGGTCCTCCTCGGGGGCCAGACTCGGCGGGTCCTCAAGGTTGTTGTCCGGCAGGTGCGACAGGAGCGTCTTGACGTAGTCGATGGCGTCTTGTTCGTCGGCGCCCATGTAGTGGGCCACGCCCGACGTGCCGGAGTGGGTGGCGGCGCCGCCCAGCTCCTCCATGGACACGTCCTCACCGGTGACGGTCTTGATCACGTCGGGTCCGGTGATGAACATCTGGGAGGTCTTGTCGACCATCACCACGAAGTCGGTCAGGGCCGGCGAGTACACGTGTCCGCCCGCGGTGGCCCCCATGATCAGGGAGATCTGCGGGATCACCCCTGAGGCGTGGGTGTTGCGCTTGAAGATCTCGGCGTACAGCCCGAGCGCGACCACACCCTCCTGGATGCGGGCGCCGCCACCCTCGTTGATGCCCACCACGGGGCACCCGTTGGTGAGGGCGTGGTCGAGGGCTTTACAGATCTTCTCACCGTAGACCTCGCCCAGTGACCCACCGAAGACGGTGACGTCCTGGCTGAACACCGCGATCGGGCGCCCGTCCACGGTTCCGTGCCCGGTCACGACGCCGTCGCCGTAGGGGCGGTCGGCGTCCAACCCGAAGTTGGTCGAGCGGTGGCGGGCCAGGGCGTCGAACTCCACGAACGAGCCGGGATCGAGCAGTGCGTCGATCCGCTCGCGCGCGGTCATCTTGCCCTTCGCGTGCTGTTTTTCGACAGCCCGTCGGGACCCGGCGTGCACGGCTTCGTACCTACGTCGTTGCAGGTCCGCGAGCTTGCCGGCGGTCGTGTGTATGTCGATCTCGGAAGCGGAGAGCGGTTCAGGGGCTTCGGTGGCCATAACTGCTCAGGGTAGCTCCGGGGATCCCGTGGGCCCGAAGGTGCCCCTTGCTTACTTGTCGGGTCGGGGGGTCCGGGTGGACTCGGAGCCAGGAGGGCGCGTCGGGCCGGGAAGGGCGGGAAAGCCGTCCGATATACCGAAAAATGCGTGAGCCGCTGTGAATTCGCCCGCCCTCGGCACAATTGTTAACGCGATGGCAAAGCGAGCGCGAACACACCCCCGACCGTGTGTGTGCAGGGGTGATCTCGGTATCGTCGGCCACATGACAGCGGTTAGCGCAGAACGTGACAGTGCCCGGCAGGAAGTACCCGAGCAGCTCAGGAATGACGTCAAATTGCTCGGCGAGATGCTCGGAACGGTCCTCGCCGAAAGCGGCGGTGAGGAACTGCTCGCCGATGTCGAGAAACTCCGCCACGCCGTGATCGGGGCCCGCGACGGCTCCGTCACCACCGAGGAGATCACCGCGATCGTCGGTGCCTGGCCGCTGGAACGCGCCAAGCAGGTCGCCCGCGCGTTCACGGTCTACTTCCACCTCGCCAACCTGGCGGAGGAACACCAGCGCATGCGCGCCCTGCGCGAGCGCGACGACGCCGCGAACCCGCCCCACGAGTCCCTGGCCGCCGCGGTGCGCGCCATCCGTGCGGGCGACGGCGGCGAGGAACGGCTCGCCGAGCTGGTCGCGGGCATGGAGTTCCACCCGGTCCTCACCGCCCATCCCACCGAGGCGCGACGCCGCGCCGTGTCCACCTCCATCCTGCGGGTCAGCTCCGAACTGGACGCCTGGCACGGCGCCCACGAGGGCAGCACCGCGGCGGGCGAGGCGCACCGTCGCCTTCTGGAGGAGATCGACCTTCTCTGGCGCACCTCGCAGCTTCGCTACACCAAGCTCGACCCGCTGGACGAGGTGCGCACCGCCCTGGCCGCCTTCGACGAGACGATCTTCTCCACCATCCCGCAGGTGTATCGGACCCTGGACGCCGCCATCGACCCCGAGGGCACCGGCACCCGCGCACCCCGGGCCACCCCCTTCGTTCGTTACGGCAGCTGGATCGGCGGCGACCGTGACGGCAACCCGTTCGTCACCCACGAGGTGACCCGGGAAGCCATCACCATCCAGTCCGAACACGTCCTCCGTGCCCTGGAGAAGGCCTGCGAACAGGTGGGACGCACCCTCACCGTCTACTCCAACCTCACCCCCGCCGACCGGGGCCTGCTCGACACCCTCGCCGAGGCCAAGGCCGCCTACCCGTCGCTGATGGCCGAGGTCGAGAAGCGTTCGCCCAACGAACCCCACCGCCAGTTGCTGCTCCTGGCCACCGCACGGCTGCGTGCCACGCGCGAACGCGACGCCGACCTCGCCTACCCCGGCGCCGAAGCGTTCCTCGCCGACCTGCGCCTGGTGCAGGAATCCCTGGTCGCCGCCGGGGCCGTACGACAGGCCTACGGCGAACTCCAGCACGTGGTGTGGCAGGCCGAGACCTTCGGTTTCCACCTGGCCGAACTGGAGATCCGTCAGCACAGCGAGGTGCACGCGGCCGCGCTCGCCGAACTGGAGGCGGGCGGCACGCTCTCCGAACGCACCGAGGAGGTGCTGGCCACCCTGCGCACCATCTCCTGGATCCAGGAGCGCTTCGGTGTGGAGGCCTGCCGTCGCTACATCGTCAGCTTCACCCGTACGGCCGAGGACATCGAGGCCGTGTACAAGCTGGCGACCTATGCCCTGCCGCCCAAGCGGGTGCCGGTCCTGGACGTCATCCCGCTGTTCGAGACCGGTGCCGACCTGGAGGCCTCGCCCCACGTCCTGGCCGGCATGCTCGACCTGCCCCAGGTGCGGCAGCGGCTGGTCGACAACGACCGTCGTCTGGAGGTCATGCTCGGCTACAGCGACTCCGCCAAGGACGTCGGCCCGGTCAGCGCGACCCTGCGCCTGTACGACACCCAGGCCCGCCTGGCCACGTGGGCCCGCGAGCAGGACGTACGCCTGACCCTCTTCCACGGTCGGGGCGGTTCCCTGGGCCGTGGCGGCGGCCCGGCCAGCCGCGCCCTGCTCGCCCAGGCCCCGGGCTCGGTGGACGGCCGGTTCAAGGTCACCGAACAGGGAGAGGTCATCTTCGCCCGCTACGGGCAGTCCGCCATCGCCCGTCGCCACATCGAACAGGTCGGCCACGCCGTCCTGATGGCCTCCACCGACGAGGTGCAGGAACGCGAACGCGCCGCCGCCGAGCGTTTCCGTCCCCACGCCGACACCATCGCCACCGCAGCCCAGGACGCCTACCTGGAGCTGATCGGCACCGAGGAGTTCGCGGTGTGGTTCTCCCAGGTGAGCCCGTTGGAGGAACTGGGAGAGCTGCGACTCGGGTCGCGTCCCTCCCGGCGTGGGGCGGCCAAGGGCCTGGACGACCTGCGGGCCATCCCGTGGGTGTTCGCCTGGACCCAGACCCGCGTCAACCTGCCCGGTTGGTACGGGCTCGGCACCGGCCTGGCCGCCATCGACGACCTGCCCACCCTCCAGGCCGCCTACCGGGAGTGGCCGATGTTCGCGTCGTTGCTGGACAACGCGGAGATGAGCCTGGCCAAGACCGACCGCACCATCGCGGAGCGGTACCTGGCGCTGGGCGGCCGTCCCGAGCTCACCGAGAAGGTGCTGGCCGAGTACGACCTGACCCGAAGCCTCGTCCTGCGAGTGACCGGGCATAGCCGTCTGCTGGAGAACCGCGCGATCCTGTCCCGCGCCGTGGATCTGCGCAACCCGTACGTGGACGCGCTCAGCCACCTACAGTTGCGGGCCCTTGAGGCGCTGCGCGGCGAGGAGGCGGACTCCCTGTCGGAACAGGACGGCCAGCACCTGGAGCGGCTGCTCCTGCTGTCCGTCAACGGCGTGGCCGCCGGCCTCCAGAACACCGGCTGATCGGCCCTCGACCGGACTCGGGCCCCGCACCCCTCGTGGGTACGGGGCCCGATCACGTGTCAGAGGGGGAACTCGCCCGTGTCCAGCGTCAGGTCGAAGGGGGCGGGAAGGAGGAGTTCCTTACCGAAGGGCACCTTGGTGATGCTCGTGTAGCGGCCGTTCTCCGGATCGGAGAAGAGCGTGATCTCGCCGCCACCACCGTCCGGATCCCAGCGATCCACCAAGAGGTACAAGGGCACCCCGGCATGCGCGTAACCCCAGAGCTTGGGCTTACGATCCATCTTCGCGGTGCTCTGGGAGGTCACCTCGACCAGCAGCAACGCGTCCTCGGCCGAGTGCTCGGCGCTCCGCATCATGATGGAACCGGGGAGTACGACCAGATCGGGAATGTAGAGACCGCTGCGCATCGGTACCCGGACATCGATGTTCTGGTGTACCTCGGCTTCACCGATGGCACTGCCTTCACGCAGGATCTCCTTGATGATCCATTTGTTGATCAAGGCGATGATGCGTGCGTGCTCGTCCTTGGGGGGAGTCATGATGCTGATCGCGCCTTCGATGATCTCGGCCCGCCAACCTTCGGGCAGGTCCAGCTCTTCCCAGGCACGCAACACGACTTCCCAGTGAGACGGCATGTCGACCGCGCTCTCCGACTCCGCTTCCGCGATGGCCATGTGTCGCGACACCTCCAGTAGCTGAACGTAGCGGCGCACGATCACCGATGTGGTGGTTTCAGCCTAACCTGTGCCCTCACGAGGCGAAGGTGTTTCCATCGGAGATTCCGGCGCTGCTGTAATGGGGCTATGACCGGCGAACACAGCGACGAGATCCCCGCTCTGGACCAGACCGCTCTCACCGACGCCATCGTGCGTCCCGGGGGGCTCTGGCGGAGTGTGGAAGTGGTGCCCGAGGCCGGGTCCACCAACACCGACCTGGCCATCCGCTCCAAGGACGGGGCCCCCGAGGGGACCGTGCTGGTGACCGAGCACCAGACCGCGGGGAAGGGCCGACTGGGGCGCGGGTTCACCACCCCGGAGCGGGTGGCCCTCACCTTCTCGCTGTTGGTGCGGCCGTCCGTCCCCTCGGAACGCCTGGGTTGGGTGTCCCCGTTGATGGGGGTGGCCGCCGTCGTCGCCGTGCGAGAGGTGAGCGGGGTGCCGGCCGCGCTGAAGTGGCCCAACGACGTCCTGGTTCCGGGGGAGGAACGGGACGGCAAGCTCGCCGGGATCCTCGCCGAGGCCGACTTCTCCGACCCCGACCGGATGGGGGTGGTGGTGGGCATGGGCCTCAACGTCTCCCAGGGGCGGGCCGAGCTGCCCGTGGAGACCGCCACCTCGCTACGGGCCGAGGGCGCGGGTGGAGTGGGGCGCGACGAACTGCTGCGGGCCGTCTTGGCCGCGTTCGAGGAGCGCTACACCGCCTGGGTCGACGCCTCAGGGGACGCAGAGGCCAGTGGGCTGGCCGACGAGTATCGCCTCATGTGCGTCACCCTGGGCCGCGCGGTCCGGGTCCACCTGCCCGGAGACCGCCTGTTGGAGGGCACCGCCGCCCGGGTGGACGACCAGGCCAGGCTGGTGGTGGCCGGACCGACCGGGGAGAAGGCGCTGAACGTGGGCGACGTGGTCCACGTGCGCCCCGGCGATTAGGTCACGGAGAGTTGTCCACAGGGACCATTCGGCGTCTCCCGTGGCGCGGAAGCTTGTGTCATTATCACCGGTATGGCTATCGCGGACCGTTATCTCTCCGACGACGAGGAACTCGTCTACGTCGCACGGCAACACTGGACCGTCCTCGCGGGTGAGTTCGTGATGCTGTTCGTCATCATCGCGGTGGCGGGTACGGCGCTGTTCTTCATCCCCTGGAGTGAGGACTGGAGCCTCATCGCCGGGGGCATCGTGGTGGCCGTCGGGGTCGTCGCCGCGCTGGCCTTCTGGTTCGTCCCCATGCTCAAGTGGTCGACCACCGTCTACATCCTCACCAACCGGCGGCTCATGATGCGCGACGGCATCATCTCCAAACAGGGCCGCGACATGCCGCTCACCAGAGTGAACGACGTTTCGTTCAACATCTCCCTGTGGGAACGGATCATGCGGTACGGAACGTTGTCCATTCAGTCGGCGTCCGAACAGGAGGGCATGGTCCTTCAGAGGGTGCCCCGACCCCAGTGGTTCCAGTCGGAGATCTACCGCCAGGTCAACTCGGCCCAGCGACCGGACTACCCGGCCGGGCCACCGGTCTGACCAGCGGTTTCGTCACCCGGGCCCCGAGGGGTTCGGGAGTAGGCTGGAGCCGGAACCAAGGCCGCGCCCCCGGGCCGGTGCCATAGTGATTGCTCCCCGCCAGGCGGGGAAGGTCCCGTGAAAGAGAACGTATGCCGTCGCGTCCTGACCCGAAAGCGATCGAGTCCGCCCTACTCGGTGGTGAAGCGGTCTACACCAGGGAACAGGCGGTCGAGCTCTCCGGAGCCGATCCCGAGCTCGCCGGCCGAGTCTGGCGTGCCCTGGGCTTTCCCACCCTCGGTGACGACACGATCATCTTCACCGAGAGCGACGTCGAGGCCCTGCGCATCGCTCACTCCCTGCTGGACGAGGGCGTCCTCGACGAGGAGGGAGTGGTCCGTTTCGCCCGCGCGATGGGACAGACCATGGCCCGCCTGGCCGACTGGCAGACCAGCATCCTCAGCACGCTCATCTTCAAGGACGGTGGGGAGGACCCGGCCAACAGCCCGCTGATGAACCAGGTCAAGGAGCTGTTGCCGGACGTCGAACGCCTGCTGCTGCACATCTGGCGTCGGCAACTGGCCGCGTCCACGGCGCGCACGCTGGCCGTGATGTCCAACGGCAACGACGCCATCCCGAACTACTACCCGCTGATCGTGGGCTTCGCCGACCTGGTCTCCTTCACCACGCTCAGCCGTGAGCTCGACGAGATGGAGCTCGCCGGTGTGGTGGAGGGCTTCGAGGCGACCGCCGCCGACATCGTCGCCTCCGGGGGCGGACGGGTGGTCAAGACCCTCGGCGACGAGGTGCTCTTCGTGGCGGACTCGCCCACCCAGGCGGCCGACATCGCGCTGCGCCTGGCCTCGGGGGTCAAGACCCACGTGGAGGTCCCCGACGTACGGGTGGGTGTGGCCTACGGCCCGGTGCTGACCCTGCACGGAGACGTCTTCGGCACCACGGTCAACCGATCCAGCCGGCTCACCTCCTTCGCACGGCCGGGGACCGTCCTCATCGACGATGCCCTCGCCGAGAGCCTCGAAGGGGTGGAGGGGATCCAGGTGGTGCAGGTCAGGGCCCGACACGCGCACGGCCTCGGCCTGATCCAGCCCTACACGCTGCGTCGCGACTTCGACGCCCCGAACCCTTGACACACCGGGGAGGTCGACGCGAACAGCGTGTGCGAGGGGACCGCGCCCGATAGGCTCGAAGCTCCTGCCCCGTAAGACGTTCAGGTGGTGAGCCTGTGAGTTCCCAGTCGCCCGTCCAGCGGCTACGTACCTCGGGAATCTTCAGTTTGGAAGGTTCCGAGTCCAATGTCGAGAACAACGTGTGGATCGTCGGCGACGACGACACCGCCGTGGTGATCGACGCATCCCACGACCACGAGCGAATAGCCCGAGGTCTGGGTGATCGCGAGCTCATGGCGATCGTGTGCACCCATGGACACAACGATCACATCGATGCCGCGGTGGCCTTGGCCGACCTCACCGATTCCCCGATCCTGCTGCACCCCGACGACGCCGAGCTCTGGCAGCAGGTGTACCCCTACCGCGAACCCGACGCCCCGTTGTTGCACGGCGAGGTACTGACCGCGGGCGGGATCGAGCTGACCATCCTGCACACCCCGGGGCACACACCCGGTGGGGTGTCCCTGTACGCCCCCGAACTCGGGGTGGTGTTCAGTGGGGACACGCTCTTCCCGGACGGTCCCGGTGCCACCGGCCAGCCGTCGTCGGACTTCCCGACCATCATCGCCTCCATCCGCGACCAGCTGGCGGTCCTGCCGGGTGACACCGTGGTGCACCCCGGCCACGGCGAGTCCACCACGATCGCCGAGGCCGCCGCCCACCTGGAGGGTTGGGCCCAACGCGGCTTCTGACCGGAGTCCCCGCGGAGCGCGTCGAACCCGCGGGGCCCGGGGCCGCCCGTTCGCCGGTGACCGCTCAGACGCGGAGGTCGAAAGTGGCGGACGCCTTGACCAGGCCGTTGACCTGGATCTCCACCAGGTGTTCGCCCGGGTGGTAGGCGCGGGTGCTGATCGGGCGCACCGGGTGTTTCTTCTCCAGGACCCGACGTTCCCCGGAGCACAGCTCCACCTTGGTCCACTTGAACACCTTGCGGCCCAGGGAGCCGTCGGCGCGGACGTGGTGCACCACGTAGTCGACCACCATCATGTGCGGACGGATGTCGGTGTTCTCCAGTTCGATCCGTACCAGCAGGGTCTGGCCCAGGTCCAGTAGGCCCGGGGACAGAACGAGCCCGTGGGCTCGGGCGTGCTCGCCGCCGGTGGCGCCGAGCAGCGCCAGGGCCCGCTGATCGCCCTCCTTGACCAGGGTGCGCAGGGCGTGCCGAACGGTCCACGCGGTCTCGGGGGTGGGGCTCTGCCGGGTCCACCGCTCGGCCAGGTCCAGGACCAGTTCGGGGTGCTCGCGGGCGATGTCGTTGAGGTTGTTGGCCACCGACGTGCGCACGTGCTTGGAGGGGTCGCTGCGCAGCGCCTCCAACACGTCGAGCACCGGTAGTGGATCGGTGACGAATCCGGGGAGCCGGCGTGCCCAGGGCAGTCGGGGTCGGATGCCCTCACTGGCGAACCGGCGCACGTGGTGATCGGGGTCGACCGCGCAGGCGCGCATCAGCGCCATGGTCGCTTCATAGTGCCGCAGCACGAACGGCCGGACGGCGAACTCACCGGTGTGCCGCTTGGTGATCTCCACCAGGGCGGGCAGCGAGACCTCCGGGTGATCCAGCCCGTACTCCTCCACGAACCGGGCCACGGGCATGAGGTGGAACCCGTCGTTGAACATGCCGTCGTCCTCGCCCAAGGGGTCCTTGAGGGAGGCGACCAGCACGGCGATCGCCTCGGGGTAGTGCTCGGGGAGCCGGTCCCGCAGCCCCCGCGCCATCACCAGCACCCGATCCTTGAGTTCCAGGGGTTCGACTTCGCGATCGACCTGCACGGCGTAGGATTCCACGTCGAATCCTGGAAACACCGTGCGAATGGAATCACCGAGCACGCGCGCCGCCGCGCCGTCGAAGTGCTTCTTGAGGCTGTATGCACCGGCCATGCCCGCCCACTCCCGCCGTCGATTGGGGGTAAAGCTATCCCGCTCCTACGACGAAGTCGAGAATTTCCTGAATCCATGACAAAGGTGATTCCCAAGGCCTTTTCGGTGTTCTTGTAAGAAAACCCCGGTCGAAACCGGAAATGGATCACGGGTGTTTCCGAGGGGCGGCGGGAGAACACCCGCCGCCCGGCCCCTTCGATCCGACTCCGGCTCACTCCCGCCGAGGTTCGGAGTCGCGGACGTTCGGCACCATCGGGGTGTCCTTCGGTCGCATCCCGATCTTCGACCCCAGCCACACCAACGGGTCGTACTTGCGGTCCACCACCCGTTCCTTGAGCGGGATCAGCGCGTTGTCGGTGATGCGGATCCCCTCGGGACACACCTCCGTGCAGCACTTGGTGATGTTGCAGTAGCCCATCCCGAACTCGTCCTGGGCGATTCGGCGACGGTCCGCGGTGTCCTCCGGGTGCATCTCCAGTTCGGCCACCCGCATCAGGAAGCGGGGCCCGGAGAAGTGCTCCTTGTTCTCCTCGTGGTCACGGATCACGTGGCACACGTTGTTGCACAGGAAGCACTCGATGCACTTGCGGAACTCCTGGGGACGCTCCACGTCCACTTGCCGCATCCGGAAGTCGCCCGGCGAGGTGTTCGGGTCCGGGGTGAACGAGGGGATCTCGCGCGCCTTGTCGTAGTTGAACGACACGTCGCACACCAGGTCCCGGACGACCGGGAAGGTGCGCATGGGCGTCACCGTCACCACCTCGTCCTCCTCGAACACGCTCATCCGCGTCATGCAGGACAGCCGCGGCATCCCGTTGATCTCCACCGAACAGGAACCGCACTTGCCGGCCTTGCAGTTCCACCGCACGGCCATGTCGGGGGCCTGGGTGGCCTGGAGGCGGTGCAGTACGTCCAAGACCACCTCGCCCTCGTTGACCTCGACCTCGTACTCGGTGAGTTCGCCCTCGTCCGATCCTCGCCACACCCGGAACGTCCGCTCGGTCATGACGTGCCCTCCTCGGTCGTGTCCGTCCTCTCCGCGTCCTCGTCGGTGTCGGTACGCGGACCCTCCTCCGGTGGCCCCTCCTCGGGCAACTCCTCCTCGGTGAGGTACTTGGCCAGTTCCTCCCGCTCGAACAGGCGCAGCAGTTCGGCGGGGACGTCGGCGAGCGGACGCCGGGTCAGCTCCACCCGACCGTCGACCGCCCGGGCGGCCAGGTTCACCCGCCGCCATCGCGCCGACATGTCGGGGAAGTCGTCACGGGTGTGCCCACCCCGCGACTCGGTGCGTTCCAGGGCGGCCCTGGTGACGGCCTCCGACACCAGCAGCATGTTCGGCAGCGCCAACGCCAGGTGCCAACCCGGGTTGTACACGCGATCGCCCGGAGCGCTGATCACCTGTACGCGTTCGGTCAGCTCCGCCAGTCGCTCCAGGGCCCTCTCCATCTCCGGTCCCCTGCGGATGATGCCGACCAGGTCGTTCATGGTGTCCTGAAGCTCGGAGTGCAACGTGTAGGGGTTCTCGCCCTCGCCCTGCTTGAGCGGGGCCAACGAGGAGCGGACGGCCGCCGCCACCACGCGATCCACCGGACCGGGGGAGGGCTTCGACTCGGTCAATGCGTCGACGTAGGCGGCGGCGCCCAGTCCGGCCCGCCGCCCGAACACCAGCAGGTCCGACAGCGAGTTGCCGCCCAACCGGTTGGAACCGTGCATCCCGCCCGCCACCTCCCCGGCGGCGAACAACCCGGGCACGTCGGAGGCGGCGGTGTCGGCGTCCACCCGGACCCCGCCCATGACGTAGTGGCAGGTGGGGCCGACCTCCATGGGTTCGGCGGTGATGTCCACGTCCGCCAGTTCCTTGAACTGGTGGTGCATGGACGGCAACCGGCGCCGGATCTCCTCCGCCGGCAACCTGGTGGACACGTCAAGGAACACGCCGCCGTGCGGCGACCCGCGCCCCTCCTTCACCTCGTTGTTGATCGCCCGGGCCACCTCGTCGCGGGGCAACAGCTCCGGTGGCCTGCGGTTGTTCGCGGGATCGTCGTACCAGCCGTCGGCCTCCGCCTCGGTCTCGGCGTACTGGGAGCGGAACACGTCGGGCACGTAGTCGAACATGAACCGATCGCCCTTGGAGTTGCGCAGCACTCCGCCGTCACCGCGGACCGACTCGGTGACGAGGATGCCCTTCACCGAAGGTGGCCAGACCATCCCGGTGGGGTGGAACTGCACGAACTCCATGTTGATCAGCGACGCCCCGGCGCGCAGGGCCAACGCGTGCCCGTCACCGGTGTACTCCCAGGAGTTGGAGGTGGTGCGGAAGGCCTTGCCGATCCCGCCGGTGGCCAGCACCACGGTGGGCGCCTCGAACAACACGAAGCCGCCGTCCACACGCCGGTAACCGAACGCGCCGACCACCCGGCCCTCGTCTCCGGGCTCGCGCAGGAGGTCGGTGACCGCGGTCTCGGCGAACACCCGCAACCGGGCGTCGGGGTCGCCATGCTCGACGGCGTCCGCCTGCTGGAGCGCCACGATCCGCTGTTGGAGGGTGCGGATCAGCTCCAGCCCCGTGCGGTCGCCCACGTGCGCCAGTCGCGGATACTCGTGCCCGCCGAAGTTGCGTTGGCTGATGCGCCCGTCGGCGGTGCGGTCGAACAGGGCGCCCCAGTACTCCAGCTCCAGGATCCGGTCGGGGGACTCCTTGGCGTGGAGTTCGGCCATGCGAGGGTCGTTGAGGAACTTGCCGCCGCGCAGGGTGTCGCGGAAGTGCACGGTCCAGGTGTCGTCGGCGTTGGTGTTGCCCAGGGCGGCCGCGGCCCCGCCCTCGGCCATCACCGTGTGGGCCTTGCCGAAGAGCGACTTGGAGATGATCGCGGTTCGTTTGCCCTGTTCACGGGCGGCGATCGCGGCGCGTAGACCCGCTCCGCCCGCGCCGATCACCACGACGTCGTAGCTGTACCGGGTGACCCCGGCCTCTGTTTTGGGGGGCATGCGATGCTTCTTCCTTCCCCGCTCAGTTGAGGATGCGAAGGTCGGTGATGGTGCCGCTCGCGACCAGCGCGACGTAGGCGTCGGTGATCATCAGCGAGGCGATGCTGAGCCAGCCGTAGAGCATGTGCCGGTTGTTCAGCGTGGAGACCCGCGACCACAGCCAGTACCGGACGGGGTTGCGGCCGAAGCTGCGCAGCCGGCCGCCCATGATGTGTCTGCACGAGTGGCAGCCGAAGGTGTAGGCCCACAGCAACAGCACGTTCGTGAGCATGATCAGGTTGCCGACCCCGATGCCGAAGCCGCCGTCCACGCCGTGGAAGAAGGGGACGAGCATGTCCCAGGTGTTGATCAGGACGATGGCGCCCGCGGCGTAGAAGAAGTAGCGGTGTCCGTTCTGCGGGAGCATGAGCGGCCGGGTCTCGCCGGTGTAGTTCCGGTGCGGTTCGCGGACCGCGCAGGCCGTCGGCGCCTGCCAGACGGAGCGGTAGTAGGCCTTGCGGTAGTAGTAGCAGGTCACCCGGAACAGCAGCAGGATCGGCAGGCTGAGCAGGGCGTACGGCAGGAAGGGCGGGAACTCCCAGGGGACCCGGCCGAAGAGTGACGCGTCCGGGACGCACTGCTGGGCCAGACAGGGGGAGTAGAAGGGCGTCAGGTAGTGGTGTTCCTGGACCCAGTAGTGGTCCTGTTGGAAGACCCGTGCGGCTCCGTAGACGAGGAAGGTGGCCAGGCCCAACGTCGTCAGCGTCGGACCCAGCCACCATCGGTCGGTTCTGAGCGTGCGCCCGGGGACGCGCGCCCGCCCGGCGGGGTTTGCGTCTTGTGTCGAGGTCACCGTGGACTCCACCTCCTGTGGAGAGCGACCCGGACGGGGATACGGGTGCGGGCCCGCGCCCCTCCGGTGGCCGTGACCGCCCCTGGTTCTGGACGGCCGGGGGAAGCAGTAGGGAACCGGTCTGCTACGCAACGCTAGGTCGCTGTGATCACGGTCACGTTCCGGGGCTGGGGAATCCGCGAGAAATGGCTGTGATGTACGCCACTATCGCCATGCGATTTGCGAAGAAAGGAGAACTATCAGGCCATTTATCCGCGATGCGGTTTTCGGGGCTGCTGGCGAGAAAGTGCCCGGAGTTGATATAGGGGCCCAGGTGATCACGATCGTGGCCCGCGGCGTCCTCCGGGCGCGAACGGCGCGAGAGGCGCTTCAGGGGGACATGGACAGTCCGTCGTCCCGCGTCTCGCCATGACGGTTCCGTGGCCCTCCGGCGTCCGTGGCGGAGATGAGGACCTCCAGGTCGGGTCCCAGGTCCTGCGGTCCCATCGCCAGCAGGTACGCGTGCAGGTGCCGGCGGAACGCGTCCGCCGAGTGCGAGGGCTCCACGTCCTTGCGCCGGGCCAACGCCACGGTGCGCAGCAGACGGGGACGGGACAGCGGGGTGCCGCGCAGCCCGGGCCGGTTGCGCAACACCATGCTGGGCACCACCGCCAACCCCAGACCGGCCTCGACGAACCTCAGGACCGCGTCCATCTCGCCGCCCTCCACGGCCAACTCCGGCTCGAAACCGGCGGCGCGGCAGGCGCGGAGCGTCGCCTCGCGAACGTCGTAACCCCGCCGGAACATGACCAGGGGGCGCCCCTGGAGTTCGGTGATGCGCATCGAGGCGCGCCCGTTCGGCGCGGGCTCCGACGTAGGGCTGGCCACCACCAGGTTCTCCCGCAGGATCGGGGTGGTGGAGAAGTCCGGATCGCTGCTTTGCAGCGGGAGGATGATCAGGGCCATGTCGAGTTCGCCGCGACCCAGGTTGCGGATGAGGTCGCGTGAACCGCTCTCCTCCACGTGGAGTTCGATCCCGGGGAAGCGGGTATGGAAGTCGGCGAGAACGTCCGCCAGTAGTCCCGCGCACAAGGATGGGGTCGCCCCCAGTCGCACCCGGCCGCGCCGCACGCCGGCCAGTTCCGCCACCTCGCGACGGGCCGTTTCCAGGTCGGTGAGGATGCGTTGGGCGAGCGGAAGCAATGCCTCACCCGCTGGAGTGAGTGTGATGTTTCCCCGGGCACGACTGAATAACGGCGCACCCAACTCCTTCTCAAGGCTGCGGATCTGTTTGCTCAAACTCGGCTGAGCGACGCGTGAAAGCTCGGCTGCACGGGTGAAATGGCGCGTGCGGGCCACAGCGACGAAGTAGGCGAGCTGCTGGAACTGCATGCTTCATAGCCTAAGGCTATGGACACGAGGGTCGCGATGACTTGGACGTTGGGCTTAACTCGAATTTAGAGTGGCAGGCTGTGGCGAACAGTACCTTGACCAAGAAGCGGTCTACGGCCTACGGATCCACGGTGGCGCTGAAGGCGGCAATGGCGACCTCCGGTGCGATCCTTGTGCTGTATTTGATCGCGCACATGTACGGCAACCTGAAAGTCTTCGCGGGCCAGGAGGCCTTCGACGGCTACGCTCACGGACTCCGTGAGATCGGCTATCCTCTCCTGCCTGAGAGCGGCTTCCTGTGGGTCTTCCGGATCGTTCTCCTCGCGAGCATCCTGATCCACATCTATTCGGCGGCGGTGCTGACGATCCGCGCGCGCAAGGCGCGTCAGCAGCGCTACGTGGTGAAGAAGAGGGTGAAGCGCACCTACTCCTCGTACACCATGCGGTACGGCGGAGTGCTGATCGCGCTCTTCGTGATCTTCCACATCCTGCACCTGACGGTGAACGTGATCGCCCCCGGCGGCAAGTCGGACAGCCCCTACGAGCGACTCGTGAACGGTTTCCAGCCCGAGTTCTGGTTCGTGACGCTGTTCTACATCGCCGCGGTGATCGCGGTCGGCTTCCACCTGCGACACGGCATCTGGAGTGGCATGGCCACCCTGGGCGCCAACACCGCCGCGCGCCAGGGCAAGATCAACGCCGTGGCCGTGGCCATCGCTCTGGTCGTGACCGTCGGGTTCCTGCTTCCGCCCCTGGCGGTCACCTTTGGACTGGTGAGTTAATTGTCTGACATCGACCTTTACACCGAGGGCTCCCCGATCCGGGACGAGAAGGCCCCTGAGGGGCCGATCAACGAGCGCTGGGACCAGCGCCGTTTCTCGGCCAAGCTGGTCAACCCCGCGAACCGGCGCAAGCTCTCCGTCATCATCGTCGGCACCGGCCTGGCCGGTGCCTCCGCCGCGGCGACCCTGGGCGAGGCGGGCTACAACGTCTCCTCGTTCTGCTACCAGGACAGCCCCCGGCGCGCGCACTCCATCGCCGCGCAGGGTGGCATCAACGCCGCGAAGAACTACCGCAACGACGGCGACAGCATCCACCGGCTGTTCTACGACACGGTCAAGGGCGGTGACTTCCGCTCCCGCGAGTCGAACGTCTACCGCCTCGCGCAGACCAGCGTCGAGATCATCGACCAGTGCGTCGCCCAGGGCGTCCCGTTCGCCCGCGAGTACGGCGGTCTGCTCGACAACCGTTCCTTCGGTGGTGTGCAGGTCTCCCGTACCTTCTACGCCCGCGGCCAGACGGGTCAGCAGCTGCTGATCGGCGCCTACCAGGCGCAGGAGCGGCAGATCGCCGCCGGCACCGTCAAGATGCACACCCGGCACGAGATGCTCGAACTGGTCATCGTGGACGGCAAGGCGCGCGGCATCATCGCCCGCGACATGGTCACCGGTGAGATCGAGACGCACTTCGCCGACGCCGTGGTCCTGGCCACCGGTGGTTACGGCAACGTGTTCTTCCTGTCCACCAACGCGATGGGCTCGAACGTCACCGCCGCCTGGCGTGCGCACCGCAAGGGCGCGTACTTCGCCAACCCCTGCTACACGCAGATCCACCCGACCTGCATCCCGGTCAGCGGCGACTACCAGTCCAAGCTGACCCTGATGAGCGAGTCGCTCCGTAACGACGGTCGGATCTGGGTGCCCAAGAAGGGCGGCGACGACCGCGACCCGCGGCAGATCCCCGAGGACGAGCGCGACTACTACCTGGAGCGCATCTACCCGGCCTTCGGCAACCTGGTGCCGCGTGACATCGCCTCCCGCGCCGCCAAGAACGTCTGCGACGAGGGCCGCGGTGTCGGCCCCGGTGGTCTGGGCGTGTACCTGGACTTCACGGCCGCCATCGAACGCATGGGCCGGGACGCCGTCGAGGCCAAGTACGGCAACCTGTTCGACATGTACCAGCGCATCACCGGTGAGAACCCGTACGAACTTCCGATGCGCATCTACCCCGCGGTGCACTACACCATGGGTGGCCTGTGGGTCGACTACGACCTGCAGAGCACCATCCCGGGCCTGTTCGTGACCGGTGAGGCCAACTTCTCCGACCACGGCGCCAACCGCCTGGGCGCCAGCGCGCTGATGCAGGGTCTGGCGGACGGCTACTTCGTCCTGCCGAACACCATCAACGACTACCTGGCGGACGGCCCGTTCGAAACGGTCGACGAGCAGCACCCCGAAGCCGTCAAGGCCAAGGACCTGGTCACCAACCGGATCGACAAGCTGCTCTCCACCAACGGTTCCCGCACCGTCGACTCCTTCCACAAGGAGCTCGGCCACATCATGTGGGACTACTGCGGCATGGAGCGCAGCGAAGAGGGCCTGCGCAAGGCCATCGACCTCATCCGCGAGCTGCGCGCCGAGTTCTGGCGCGACGTCAAGGTGCTCGGCACCAATGAGGAGTTCAACCAGGCTCTGGAGAAGGCCAACCGCGTGGCCGACTTCCTGGAGCTCGGTGAGCTCATGTGCGTCGACGCCCTGCACCGCCGCGAGTCCTGTGGTGGTCACTTCCGAGCGGAGAGCCAGACCGAGGACGGCGAGGCGCTGCGTCACGACGACGAGTTCGCCTACGTCGCCGCCTGGGAGTTCGCCGGCGTTGACAGCAAGCCCGTGCTCCACAAGGAAGCCCTGGAGTACGAGTACGTCGAGATGAAGCAGCGGAGTTACAAGTGAACATCACCCTGCGCGTTTGGCGCCAGAAGGGCCGTGACGACGAAGGCCGGATGGTCACGTACAAGCTCACGGACGTCTCCGAGGACATGTCCTTCCTTGAGATGCTCGACGTTCTCAACGAGAAGCTCACGCTTGAGAACGAGGACCCGGTCGCCTTCGACCACGACTGTCGCGAGGGCATCTGTGGTGCCTGTGGCGTCGTGATCGACGGCGAGGCGCACGGCCCCGAGCGTACGACCACCTGCCAGCTGCACATGCGCAGCTTCAACGACGGCGACACCATCACGGTCGAGCCGTGGCGGGCCAAGGCGTTCCCGGTCGTGAAGGACCTCGTCGTCGACCGTGGTGCGTTCGACCGCATCATCCAGTCGGGCGGTTTCATCAGCGCGCCCACCGGTACCGCCCCGGACGCCCACGCCAACCCGATCCCGAAGCCGGACGCGGACCGCGCGTTCGACGCCGCGACCTGCATCGGTTGTGGCGCGTGCGTGGCGGCCTGCCCGAACGCGTCCAGCATGCTGTTCACCGCCGCGAAGGTCACGCACCTGGGCATGCTCCCGCAGGGACAGCCCGAGCGTGCCTCCCGCGTGGTGAAGATGATCAACCAGCAGGACGAAGAGGACTTCGGCGGCTGCACCAACATCGGTGAGTGCGCCGCGGTCTGCCCGAAGGGCATCCCGCTGGACACCATCTCCCAGCTCAACCGCGACCTGCTGGGCTCGCTCGGCAAGGGCATCGGCTAGTCACGATCCCCGGTCATGAGTCGGGGCCGTCTCCCTCGGGGAGGCGGCCCCTTCGTGTTGGATTCCCCGACCGGCGAAGCGAGTCGACATCCTCCTCGGCGATCCCACACGTGATGCCACGAACCCGGGCGGTACGCAGATGGTCCAGAGCCGTCTCGACGTTGGTTTGCGGCTCTCGGACCGAATCGAGGATCAAGCGTTCGTCCATCCACGCCGCAAGACCCGGTCGACGCGTCTCCAACGACGCCCAGGCGGGTTCGGGGAACCCGGGTAGGTCTCGCTCACGCCCCGCCAACCTGCGGCGATGAAGGTCGGGGTCGGAACAGACCACCTCGATCCAGACCAGGGGAGCCCTCTGCCGTTCGGCCAGGTTCCGCCACTGTTCGCGAGCCTCCTCTGCGTCGTTGACCGCGTCCACGATCACCGCCTGTCCCAGGGAGAGCAGGTCGGCCGCCATCGCCTCCACCACCACGTACGCGGCCAGACCGGTGGGCTGTTCCCGTTCGATCCCCGAACGCAGGAGCGCGGCCTCGACGGGGTCGACGGACAGTACCGGGGCGGGCGAGTGGCGTCCGAGCGCGCGGGCGATGGTGCTCTTGCCGGAACCGGGCAGACCGGCGAAGACGATCAGCATGGCCGAACCCTCCCAGGCGGTACCGACAGGGGTCAGACGGCGGGGCGGAGCATGCAGTAGGTGGAGGGGAAGTCCGGGTCGTTGACCGCTCGGACGACACGGAACTCGAACCGCTCGAAGAAGCCGATGTCGGCCGGGTTCGTCGTGTCCAGGTACACCGGGACCCCGTCGCTGTCGGCCTGGGCGAGCCCGGCGCGCACCAGGCTGGAACCCACACCGGTGCCACGGGCGGCCGGGTCGGTGCCCAGGGCCCTCAGGTACCAGTGCGGCTCCTCGGGGGCCGACCCCTTGAGTTCGGCGACGTAGCGCATGATCCGGGGCAGGCGCCGCACGCCCAACATCGACGCGAGGTGCGGCAGGGACCGCAGCATCGTCGCGCCCTCCTTGGCGTCGTCGCCGGGCGGCTTCCACAGGCCGGCGCCGCGCACCACCCGGCGCCCGTCCTCGTCGGTCTCGAAGACGTGGGCGTCACCGCCGGGAACGCGGTCGAAACCGGCGGTGAGGGCGCACATCCGGATGGAACGTGCCATGCGGGTCTCGTTCTCGGGGAAGAACCACCGGAACAGCGGGTCACTGTGGTAGGCGCGGCCGAGCACCCGTGCGATGGCGGGGACGTCGTCCATGGTGGCGGTACGAATCGACTTCACAGAGCTGGCCGTCGCGGGCATCGGTTCCGTCCTTCCGAGGGGCGTCATCGCCATGCTAGATCACGGTCACGTCACGGGTGGGCGGTTCCGCGGGAACGGTCAGGACGGTTGCCGCAGCAGGAAGTAGCCGGTCCCGACGTCCTCGTGCGGGATCTCGTGGACGACCCGGAACCCGAACCGTTCGTAGAACCCGATGCTCTTGTCGTTGAGCGTCTGGGTGAACACCGGCAGCCCCTGGGAGTCGGCCTCGTCCAGCCCCGCGGAGAGCAGTCCACCGCCCACCCCGGTACCGGCCACGCTCGGGTCGACCCCGAGACCGGCCAGGTACAGGTGGGGCTCCTGAGGGGCGGCCATCTTCCACTCGGCGAAGACCCGGACGAACGCGGCGACCCGGCCACGTCCGAGCAGGGACGCCCAGTGCGGCCAGGTGCGCGGCGACACCAGCGGCCCCTCGGGGTTGCTCGTGGGCGGCGCCCACAGCGCGGCGGCGCGGGGGACCGGGACGGAACCCTCGGAGTCGGCGATGGCGGTCAGACGGGTGTCACCACCGGGGACGTAGCCGTAGCCGGTGGTCAGAGCGAAGAAGCGTCGCACCTTGGCCATGCGGTTCTCGTCGTCGGGGAAGAGCCAACGGAAGAGCGGGTCGTCGTGCAGCGCACGGCTGAGGACACGGGCGAGGTCGGGGACGTCGTCCAGGGTGGCGGCGCGAGCGACGGACGTGACGATCGGGCTCATCGATTTGTTGGGCGTGGTTACCCGGTCCTTGAGGGCCGGGAGGAAACGCCCTCTCCCTTCCAGGTGTAGCCGTAGCCGTCCGCTCTTTGGAGCAGACGCATGTACTTGTGTCCGATGCCTTGGATGGTGCCGTGGGTGGTGGTGATGTTGAAACTGCCCGAGGCGCGTACCGCGACCCGGCCGGTGTGGGTGCCTGCCTTCTTTCCCTGGGGGACCACGGCCCGGACCAGGTCACCGGTGGTGAACCCGAAGAACCCCTTTGTTCGGGGCAGGCTCAGCCTCGGGAATCCGTGTTTGTCGGGTCGGGTGCGGGCGTAGGAGCCCCGGCCCGCGCATCCGGCGATCAGGACCCGGTCGGTGGTCTGGGTGATGGTGTCGACCTTGCCCACCGCGAGGGCGTCCAGGGCGTGGGTGTCGAAGGCGACCCGTTCCATGTGCACTGCTTTGACCGGTGCCCACCTGGTGAGCCGGTCCACCCAGGCGGTGGTGGTCTCCACCCGGTGTCGCAGGGACGGGGCGAGCCATCCTTGGGGGCGGGTGCGGTTGGCGAACCTGGGGGCGCGGTGGCGCAGATTCGCTGTCCGGCGGCGCCGCCGATAGGCGGAGCGTTGCCCCATCTTCTTACGGACCTGCGCACCACGATGATCCAGCTGGATGCTGTACCGGCCGCGCCGCTGCCCGCCCTGATGGGTGAACACGGCGATGCCGGTGTGCTTACTGCCCGGGTCGATACCGACCTGGACACCGTCCACCTCGGACTCGGCGATGGTGCGGTCCTTGAGGCGGATGGTGAAGGGGGTGTGCCGAGCCACGACCGCCCGACCCTTGTGCAACAGTTTGCGGGCCCTGGCCGGATGACAGGGCTGGAGCGGAATCTGGTTCTTGTCCAGGACGAAGACGGATGGGTGCCGCTCACGCGGCCTCTCCCCAGCTTGAAGCTGGGGGGTGACGCCGGAACCGCCAGGTGCTGCGGTACCGGTCTCCCCTCGCACATGTTCCGCACCGGGTACCACCCTGGGGTGGGGCCGGAGTCCCGTTTCGTGCCCGATCCGGGGCGTGTCTACTGACTCCGATTCCAGAGCAGGCCGCTGAGGAAGCACGGCCTGGTGGGTCTTCTGTCCTGTGCGGAACGTAGCCATCGAGGTCACCTCCTCATAGGCGATGGCTGGTGCTGGTAAAGGCGGCTCTCAGCCACAAGGGGCTGAGAGCCCGGTCCTTCAAGGCCGGGATCCCTTTACGTTAGATCACGGACGAATCACGGAGTGGGTGTGGTCGCCGTGTCGGGAACGGGCTGCGCGAACACGTGTGCCCGGACCCAGGCGTGCATGGCGATCGCCGCGGCGGCCCCCGCGTTGATCGACCGGGTCGAACCGAACTGGGCGATGGACAGGACCGCCGCGCACACCTGACGGACCTCCTCCGACAGACCCGGGCCCTCCTGCCCGAACACCAGCACGGCGTTGCGCGGCAACGGGTGGGTCTCCAACGGCACGGCGCCCGGCAGGTTGTCCACGCCGATCAGTGTCAGGTCGTGCTCGGCGGCCCAGGCCACCAGCGAAGCGGTGTCGGGGTGGTGGTGCACGTGCTGGTAGCGGTCGGTGACCATGGCGCCCCGTCGGTTCCAACGGCGCTTGCCCACGATGTGCACGGCCGCGCAGCCGAACGCGTTGGCGGTGCGCACCACCGATCCGATGTTGAAGTCGTGCGACCAGTTCTCCACGGCCACGTGGAAGTCGTGGCGGACCATGTCCAGGTCGGCCACGATCGCCTCACGGCGCCAGTACCGGTAGTGGTCGACCACGTTGCGCCGGTCGCCATGGGCGAGCAGCTCGGGATCGTAGTGGTCGCCGTCCGGCCAGGGGCCGGGCCAGGGACCCACCCCGACCTCGCGTGCCTCGTCCTCACCACCGGTGATGGTGGTGTCGGAGTCGGCCTCTGGATCCGGTTGTTCGTTCATCGAACCAAGCTTACGAACGGTCCGTACCCGGTCGTCCCGACGAAGGTCACACGCGACCGGGGCCGACTCACGCCTGCGGGCCCACCGTTCGAGCCTGTGCTCGGCCCTTCCGTCGGGAGACCAACAGCGTCACGACCCGCCAACCGAGCATGGTCGCGGCCAGGAACAGCGACGTCACCACGACGAAGGAGAGCGGCGCGCCCTCCCCGGTGAGCAGGCGCAACGGCATCGCACCGATCACGGTCACCGCCCACACGAACACTCCGGTCGGCCAGATCCGGGCGGGCGAGCGCCACGCCAGGGTGGCGAGCCAACCGGCGAGCAACGCGGCCACGAACGGCCACGCGGTCCCGGCCACCGCGGCCGGGGTGAGCCCGGTCGCGTGGTCGGCCTTGCCCACCACGACGAAGACGAGTACGCAGGCCAGGTCGGCCATCAGGGCCAGGAGCGGGGTGTACGAACGCATGCCCCCAGGCTAGGCCCGCTCCCGGCGTCCATCACTCCGGGTCGCCGTCCGGAAGGCTGCGTCGAAAGGCCCCGACCACCGCGCCGGGCATGGCCGGAACAGGACGATCCCGAGACGAACACACCGTGAGAACGTGGCATCAGAGCCATTGGAGCGCTTCCACCGTGCCCCCGTCCGCCTCGACCCCCGGAACCCTCACATGACTCCATCCTTCGACCTGCCCGTCGGCGTCCTGCCCCTGGTCCCGGACGATCCCGCCCACCTCGGACCATTCCGCCTGCTCGGGCGCCTGGGCTCCGGAGGCATGGGTGTGGTCTACGCGGCCCTGGACGGACGGGATCGACGGGCGGCGGTCAAGTGCGTGCACCGCTCCCACGCCGCAGACCAGGAGTTCCGGGCCCGCTTCGCCCGCGAGGTGAGGCTGGTCCGTCGGGTGCGTGCGCCCGGCCTTCCGGCCTTCCTCGGCGCCGACACCGGCGCCGACCTGCCCTGGTTGGCCACCGAGTACGTGCCCGGGCCCACCCTGGACGAGTACGTGCGCGGGTACGGTCCTCTGCGAGGGGAAGCACTGACCTCCTTCGCCGCCGGGGTGGCCGAGGCGCTCGCCGCGATCCACGCGGCGGGTGTGGTGCACCGTGATCTGAAGCCGGGCAACGTGATCCTGTCCCCGGACGGATCCAAGGTGCTGGACTTCGGTATCGCCCGCGCGGTGGAGGAGACCGCGCTGACCCGTACCGGCGGTCTGGTGGGCACGCCTGGGTGGATCTCACCGGAACAGTACCGTGGCGCGGACGCCACCGACCGTTCGGACGTGTTCGCCTGGGCCGGGCTGGTCGCCTACGCCGCCATCGGGCATGGGCCGTTCGGTACGGCCGCCTCGGACGTCCTGGTCTCCCGGGTACTGTCCGAGGCGCCGAACCTGGAGGGGGTCCCCGCGGGGCTACGCGGACCGGTGGAGCGCGCCCTGGCCAAGGACCCCGCGCGGCGTCCCGACGCCAACGGTCTCCTGGCCGAACCGGGGCTCGTGGCCCCCCGGCCCCGGGCCGTCGCCACCTCGGCCGAACCCGTACCCGCCCCGGAGCTCGACCCGTGGCGCGCACACGCGCCACGTCGGCGTTCCTGGGCCGAGCGTCATGGTGGGGTTCTGGCCCTGGGCGCGGCCGGGCTCGCGCTCGTCCTCGTCGCTGGAACCGGTGTGTGGGCGGTGGCCGACGGGCGGCTCGGCGGTGGCCCGACCGATGTCCCCACCGACGGTCGGGAGACCTCGGATGTCACCGTCGCCGGGGGCGAGGCCGCGGACGGCGCCGTGCCCGAGGACGTCCCCGACGAGTATCGGGACCTCTACGAGACCGGCACCGTGACCGTGGCCCCGGACCCGGAGGCCGGCGACGTCCTGGTCCGCACCCTGGAGACCGACGGGGGAGGGGAGGGCCTGGACCAGGTCCGGCTCGACATGGGCGAGCACTCCTGGTCGGACACCATGAACCTGACCGTCACGGTCACGGCCGAGTACCTGCCGGACTTCGGTGAGCTACGACTGCACAGCAGCGACTTCGTGAAGGTCGAACGGATCGATCCCGGGGACGAATACCTGACCACCACCGCCGCGAACAGCGGGGGGAACCTGGCCGCACTCTCCCCCGAAGAGCCCACCGCGGAGTTCGAGGTGACCTTCATGGACAGGACCAACGGTTCCCAGCTGGACGACGTGTTCGCCGTCTACTACGCCCCCACCGCCGCCGTGCCGGACGATACCCGCCCGGAGGTCGGCTACCCGGGCGGGCTCTGTTACCCCTGGCGTGGCCCGGGTGTGGGCGAGGTGATGGTCGCGCCCGAACCGGAAGAGGTCACCCCACTCGACGCGACCCTCACCGACGGCTCCCCGGTGAACGGTTGTGTCTACGGACCCGACGAGGACGCCGCCGAGGAAGGCTGACCTCGGCCCTCGCCCCGTGCCCACCCCCCGACATCGACAGGAAACGATGATGCCACGGAACACCCCCTTCGACCGGGATCACCTACCTCCCGGTGTGGACCCGCCGGGTCGCGGCGATCCCGAACGGCTCGGCGATTATCGAGTGGTCGGGCGTATCGGCGCGGGTGGAATGGGCGCGGTCTACGCAGGGGTCACCGACGCGGGGCAGGCCGCCGCGGTCAAGGTGATCCACTCCCGGTTCGCCGCGGACCCCGATTTCCGGGACCGTTTCGCCCGTGAGGTCGGTCTGGTCTCCCGTGTGAGGGCCACGTGCGCTCCTGCCTTCCTTGGCGCGGACGTCGCCGCCGCCACGCCGTGGATGGCCACCGAATACGTTCCCGGCCTCACCCTGCGCCGGCACGTGAGACAGCACGGTTCGTTGACCGGGGGCGTGCTCACCGCGTTGGCGGTCGGTCTGGCGGAGGCGCTCACCGCGATCCACGCGGCGGGTGTGGTGCACCGTGACCTGAAGCCGGGCAACGTGATCCTGGCGCCCGACGGCCCCAAGGTGCTGGACTTCGGTATCGCTCGGGCCGTCGACGGGACGGTGCTGACCGCCACCGGTGGTCTGCACGGCACCCCCGGCTGGGTCGCCCCCGAACGGTACAGGGGAGAGGACGCCACCGGTTACTCGGACATGTTCGCCTGGGGCGGGTTGGTCGCCGTCGCGGCGACCGGCAGGGACCCCTTCGGGCGCGGCACCGTCGCCGGGGTCGTTCACCGCAGCCGGCACGAGGAGCCGGACCTTGACGGGGTGCCCGAGCCCCTCTTGGGCCTGGTCCGGCGTTCGTTGTCCAAGGACCCGGGAGAGCGGCCCCGGGCGGACGAGGCCCTGGCGGAGTTGACCCGTGGTTGGTCGGCCACTCGCGTCATGCCGAATGGGGCACTGCCGCCCACCCGTGTGGCCGAACCCGTTCAGGACGCGCACCCCACCGAGATCGTGCCCGAGCTGCTGGCCACCGAATGGACCGGAGTGGCCGACCCGGGCGTCCGCAAGGTGCGTCGGTCGGGCCGGGCACGCCGGGCGCTGTGGTTGTCCGCGGCCGCCGCCGTGCTGGTGGTCGCGCTGGTCGGAGGACTGCTGTTCCTCGACCGGATCGGGACCGGATCCTCCGGCGATGGAACGAACGGCCAAGGGGAGGACCCCACCGGTGGGGCGGCCGTGGGAGAGGCCGAGGGCCCGACGGTCCAGAGCGATCCCGAGGACGGAGTGACGGTGGTCGCCGAGGCGAGCGATCTGATGGCCGACGCACCCGACTACCTCTACCGGCACGAGTTGCAGGCCGACCAGGAACAGGCCCACCCGGCCGCCACCGTCACCGAGTACACCGAGGACCCGGGGCGGGCCATCCAGCGCAGAAGCTACGACCTCGCCGGGGTCCGCATCGACCTGCGCCACGGCGACGACCTGGAGGAACAGGTTTTCGCCCTGATCACCATCAGTGAGAGCGGCGCCCAGTCCCCCCGGTACTACCGGCAGGAGGGGAACTCCGGGGAGGACCAAGACCTTGAGGAGGAACTCGGCTGGGGGCTGGAGTGGATCCTGGAGCCGGACGCCGAGATCGAGTACCAGGGCCGCGACCGCGTCCCCTACGAGCAGGAGTTCACCGATGGTGGGGTCAGCGCGGGCCTGGAGTTCGAGGACGCCGAGGGCCACCACTACAGCGGCACCGTCACCGAACAGGTCGCCCGGTGGGGCGAGGAGGAAGGCACAGAGGGACGTCCCATGAACTTCGACCTGTGGATCGACGACGAGGGTTACCCGCTGCGCTTCGCCGGTTCCAGCGTCAGTGTCCCGGAGAATCCCGAGCACGAAGAGGTGGCCGTCAGCCAGGTGCGGGACTACACGTTCCACGAGCCCCGCGACGTCCACATCCCCGAGGAGTCGGAGATCCTGCCCGAACGCCCCGTCTTCTGACCGAACCCGGCGGCACACGGTGTGAACGCGACTTCCGCGTCGGCCCCGTCACCGTGAAAGGAAACGATGAGCACATCCCCCACCCCCGCCGAGGAGCCCACCCCTGGGCCGCACCACGTTCCCGCCGTGGGGCCGGACCACCCGCCAGAGCACCCAAAGGGCCTTCCACCCGGCCTCGACCCGCTGACCGAGACCGACCCCCCTCTGATCGGCCGCTACCGGTTGGTGGGCCGGATCGGAGCCGGCGGAATGGGAGTGGTGTACGCGGGGCTGGATTCCGAGGACCGCTGTATCGCGCTCAAGACCGTCCACGCGAAGTACGCGGACCGGCCCGGACACCGGGAGGCGTTCGCCCGCGAGGTCCAGATGCTGCGCCGCGCCGACGGGATCAGTACCGCTCGCGTCCACGGAGCCGACCCGACGGCACCGGTGCCGTGGTTGGCCTTCGACTACGTGCCCGGCCGGGACCTGCGCCGTCACGTGCGCGAGTTCGGCCCCCTGCCCGCAGACATGCTGCGCACGTTCGCCCTGGGCACGGCCGAAGGGCTGGCCGCACTGCACGCGGCGGGGATCGCGCACCGCGACATCAAGCCGGGCAACGTGATCCTGGCCCCGGACGGGCCCAAGATCGTGGACTTCGGGATCGCGATCGAGATCGGCACCGACCCAGGACAGGACGCGTCGGCCTCCTACGGGACCCCCGGCTGGACGGCGCCCGAACGTTACGCCGGTGCCGTCGCCGATCCGGCCGCGGACGTGTTCGCCTGGGGCGGTCTGGTGGCCCTGGCCGCCACCGGCCGGAGCCCTTTCGGCAAGGGGAGTCCGGCGGAACTGGCCGAACGGGTCAAGGCGGGCGACCACGACATCGAAGGGGTGCCCGAGGGCCTGCTCCCCCTGGTGGAGGGGGCCCTGTCGGTGGCCCCACTGGAACGGCCCGCCGCCGTCGACCTCTTGGCAGCGCTACTGCCCGTCATGGAGGTCGAGAACGTCGACGCCGGGACGGCCCCGGCCCCCGACCGCGCCCGTACACAGCGGGTACTGCGCGCGATGCTGGCCGACTACTGGCGCGGTGTGGACATGGCCGGACACGATCCCTCCCGCTGGGCGGTCGCGCTGGGAACCGCCTCGGCGGTGGGTCTGGGCGCGGTCGGCACGGGAACGGTGGGCTCGGGGGCGCTGGGCTCGGGCGCGGCGGGCACCGCTTCGGGGATGGCCGCGGGTGGGGCCGTAGGTGGTGGAGCCGCGGGTGGCGGCGGGATGCTCGGTGCCCTGTCGGGCGTCAAGGGGATCATGGCCGTTCTGGGTACGTTGACGCTGGTCGGAACGGGCGCGGCGGCCGGAGCCTGGTACCTCCGGGACGAGGAACCGGTCGAGGAGACGGTGGTCGCCGAGGAGGAGAACACCCTCGCCGTCGAAGCGGACCCGGAGGACGGCGAGGCCGTGCTGGCCGAGGCCTTCACCCTCGCGCTGGAGGCCGACAGCTTCACCGGTTATCGACTGCCCACCCACAACGACGCGGGACCCATGCGCACGAGCTACCACATGTACACGCGGGAACCCGAGCGCTTGATGTTGGAGGGCGGGCTCCTGGGACCGGGCGGGTCCGGTGTCCTCGCCGGTGGCGAGGACCTGGACGATCGCATCTACTTCTCGGACATTCGAAACGGGATCTCGTTCGGCGATCCGATCGAACGCCACTACAGCAGGGTGGCGCCCGGCCCCAGCGAGGTCGAAGCCGACCTTCACGCCGAATGGGCGAACCAGTTGAACCTTTTCGAGGAGATCCTGGACCAGGAGACGGAGATCGCGTACACGGGCCGCTCCGCTACGGACGAGCACGACGTCCCCGATAGTTTCGTGCAGCACGACCTGCTGGAACGGTTGGACCCGGGGGGTGCGGAGTTCGGTCGGGAGGGGCACCACTACACCGGCACCGTCGTCCACGAGTTCGACCACTTCGAGAACCTCATGATGTTGGAGACGGAATTCGAGATCTGGGTCTCCGACGAGGGGTATCCGATGGGCTACTACGTGGAGGCGGAGGCCGACGAACCCACGCGGAACTCGGAGGAGATGCTGGCCCTCACCCGCACGGTGCGGTTCTACCGCTTCGATCAGCCGGTCGAGATCGAGTACCCGGAAGAGCACGAGATCTCATAGGGGGCGGTCGACACCCCACCGCAAGCGGGTCCCGACGCGTTCACCGGCGCCGGGGCCCGCTTCGGACGTTTCGAGGGTTACGCCCCCCGGTCGCCCTTGAGGTTCTCCTTGAGGAAGTCCACCTGGAGCAACAGCAGGTTCTCCGCCGTCACCGGGTCCGCAGGGCTGTGCGTCACCCCGGCCAGCGGCAGCACCGTGTGCGGGCGGCCCGCGGCCAACAGCGCCTCCGACATCCGCTGGGTGTGCGCGAACACCACGTTGTCGTCGATGAGTCCGTGGACGAGCATCAACGGACGTTCCAGCTTCGCGGCGTCCGAGAGCAATGACGAACCCGCGTACACCTCCTCCTGTTCCTGCGGCAGGCCCAGGTAGCGCTCGGTGTAGTGGGTGTCGTACAGGGTCCAGTCGATCACCGGGGCGCCCGCCACCGCCGCGTGGAACACGTCCGGGCGGCGCAGTACGGCCAGCGCCGCCAGGTAACCGCCGAAAGACCAGCCGTGGATGCCCACCCGGGAGGTGTCCAGGTGGTCGAACCGTCGGGCGGCGTCCTCCAACGCCTCGACCTGGTCGGCCAACACCGGATCGGCGAGGTCGTGGTGGACCGCCTGCTCCCACTCCACACCCACGCCCGGGGTGCCACGGCCGTCCGCGATGAGCACGGCGAAGCCCTGCTCGGCGAACCACTGCGAGGACAGGTAGGCGCCACGGGCGTTGAGCACCCGCTGCGCGTGCGGACCGCCGTAGGGGGCCATCAGCACCGGCAGCGGCGCCTCACCCTCGCGGTACCAGGACGGCAGGACCAACGCCGTGGGGATCTTCCGTTCCCCGGCGAGCCAGGTGGTCACGCGCGGCTCCGGCAGGTCCGGGACCTCGGCGACGCTCTCGATCTCCCCGTGGGTTCGGCGGGTCTCGGTGCTCGCGCCCCGCACCACGAAGGTCCGTACCCCGGTGAAGTCCATCGACCTGTGCTGCAGCACGAGGGTGTCGCCGCGCAGCCGACCGGCACGCAGACCACCGTGGCCGTCGTCGGCGCCCTCGGGCAGCTCCACCGGTGCGCACGTGCCCTGACGGGTGTCGGCCAGCCACAACGACTGGTCCCCGGGGCGGCCGGCGGGAGAGGCGGCGAACAGCACCCGGTCGCCGTCCACGCCCACCACGGCGCGGACGTAGGAGTCGCCGCTGATCGCCTTGTCGCCCACGTACACTCGGCGCTCGCCGGTGCCGTTCTCCCGACCGATCCACACCAACGCACCGGAGGCGGTGAAGTCCGGAACGCCCGGCATGATCTCCACCCACACGCCGTCGCCCTCGGTGCGGATGCGCGAGACCAGGCCGGTCGCCGGGTCGGCGCTGAAGAGGGCGAGGGTTCGCTGGTCCCGGCTCTGGGCGGTGAACACCAGGGTGGCGTTGCCGTCCGGTCCGCTGGTCCAGCCCACGGTGGGCAGGTACGGCAGTTCTTCGCGGTCCCACTCGATCGGCGTGGGCTCGGGGCGGCCGTCGCGTCGGTAGGCGACGGGGGAGGGCACCCCGATCACGGCCAGGCGAACGTCCGGGTTGGCGGTGCCGGCCGCCGGGTAGCGCAGCGGCTGTGACTCCTGGTCGGGCCGGTTGGGGTCGCCGACGAACCAGCGATTCACCTCGGACTCGTCGACCCGGCTCACGGCCAGGGAGGCGCCGTCGGGCGACCACCAAAAGCCCCGCATCCGGTTCATCTCCTCGGCGGAGACGAGGTCGGCCAGACCCCAGGTGACGTGTTCGCCATCCGGTTCCACCAGCACGCGGTCGCGGTCCTCGTCGCCGTTGTCGACGATGTCGATCACCCGGACCGCGCCCTTGTGCACGTACGCGACCCGTTCGCCCGCGGGGCTGATCCGGGGATCCACCGCGGGGGTGACGACGGGGAGCTCACGCGGGGCGGCGTCGTCACCGACCAGGTCCACGTAGAACACCCGGCCGGACAGGGTGAAGACCGCGCGGGTGAAGGCGTCGTCCACCGTGTACGACACGATGCCGCCACCGTGTTCGCGCATCCGCTCCCTGCGGGCGCGCTCCTCGGGAGGAAGGTTCTCGTCGTCGGCGCCGAGCGCGGTGGGGTCGGCCAGGACCGTCGAGGTCCCGGTCTCGGGCAGGTACTGCCACAGACAGGTCGCCTTGTCCGTGCCGTGCCGGCCGCGCAGGAAGGTGACGCGGTCGCCCTGCGGGGAGACCTGGAAGTTACGGGGGACCCCGATCGTGAAGCGTTGGGTCCGGGCCTGTTGGCGAGGAAAGCTCATAGGCCGATTGTGTCCCATCGCATCCACCGGGCGCTCCGAATGTCGATCGACCTGCCCTGATCTGGGTGTTCCATGGGAAAGAACCCCATCTGGACGGTATCGTTCCGCATGTGAGCGACAGGCGACTGATGATGGTCCACGCGCACCCCGACGACGAGAGCATCGTCACGGGGGCGACGTTGGCGAAGTACGCGGCGGAAGGGGTCGACGTCACCCTGGTGACCTGCACCCTGGGTGAGGAGGGCGAGGTGATCCCGCCCGAGCTCGACCACCTGACCTCCGAACGCGACGACACGCTCGGGGAGTACCGGATCGGTGAGCTCGGCAAGGCGTGCGTGGCTCTGGGCGTACGCGACCACCGGTTCCTCGGCGGTCCCGGACACTACCGGGACTCCGGAATGATGGGCGGTCCCACCAACGAACACCCCAAGGCCTTCTGGGGCGCCGACGTGGAGGAGGCGGCCGGACTGCTCGCCGAGATCATCCGTGAGGTGCGCCCGCACGTCCTGGTCTCCTACGACGAGCATGGCGGTTACGGGCACCCCGACCACGTCCAGGCCCACCGGGTCACCCGCCGAGCCTGTGCCAGGGCCAACGAACGGGCCCTGCCGGGCACGCCTTGGAAGGTCGACAAGCTCTACGCCGTCGCACAGCCGATCTCGCGGATCGAGGAGTCCATCGCTCGACTGAACGAGGAGGTCGGGCCCTTCACCCCGCCCCGCGAGGTCTCCGACATCGCCCGAGGCACCCCCGACTCGATCGTCACCACCAGGATCGACGCCACCGACCACTGGGCGGCCAAGACCCTGGCGATGCGCGCGCACGTCACCCAGATCACCGTGGACGGGGAACGGTTCGCGCTGTCCAACGACATCGCCCAGGAGATCGACGCGGTCGAGCACTTCACGCTGTTGATGGGGCCGCCGCCCAAAGCCGACGTCGACGGTTACGAGAGTGACCTGTTCGCCGGACTGTGACGGCCCGCTCCCGGCCCCCCGGCCACGTCCACGGTCGGGGAACGCCTACCCTCGTCTTTCGTGACCACACCTGAATCCGTCGCGGGGCCCCGGAGCCGGCCGCCCGCCATCCTGTCCTCGGCGATGACCGTCCTGTCGTTCCTCGTCCTGCTTCCGACCGGGGCGGCGGTGGGGGTGCTGTCCGGGTTCGGGCTGTCCTGGTTCTCTCACCACTGGCCGCTCGGCCTCCCCGTCCAGGCCGGGGCCGTCGTCGGGGTGGTGGTCTTCCTGGTGCTGCTGTACACCCTCACCAGGCTGGCGGCGTGGGGCAGCCGACGCCAGTCCGGCGCCACCGGGTTCGCGGTCGGCTACGTCCTGTCCCTGCTGGGCATGATCGGCTACCTTCCGGGCGGGGACATCGTGTTCTCCGCCGCGCTGGTCAACTACGTGTACCTGTTCGGATCCATGATCGCCCTGGCCGCCGCGGTGATGCGCAGCGTCACCCTGCCCGGGCCGATCCCCTGGGAGAAGCAGACCGCCGCTCGGGGGACGACCACGGCGAGTGGCAGGGTCAACCTGACACCGCCGGACATGAGGCCAGGGACGCCCGACAGCCCCTTCGACCCGCCCAAGGGTGGATCGAAGGACTGAGCGACCGCGAAGGAGCGGGAGCGCCGCCCGGTGGGCCGGTCAGGCCCAGAACTGCAGCAGCAGCTTGCCGTGGAACATCATCCCGGGGATGGTCGGGTTGGGCAGGATCTGCTCGAACATCGTGTAGATGAGGGTGTCGAACAGGTCCCGGATCCCCGGCAGCCACAACACGGCGAACACGGCGATCGAGCAGAACAGCCCGTTGGCCACCACGAACCCGGTCCACTTGGCGCCTCGGAAGGCCGCCAGGACGTGATAGCCGTCCAGACCGGGGATCGGCAGCAGGTTCACCAGGGCACTGGTCATGTTGGCGAAGGACAGGAAGGCCAGTGAGGAGATCGCCCAGTTGACGCTGTCCTGCCCGGCCGGCACCAGCAGTGTGACGGTGAGCGCGAGCACGGCCGACAGCGCCAGGCTCGTCAGGGGGCCGGCCAACGCCACCATGACGCGGCGACCCCGGCTCGGGATGGCGTCCCAGTCCACGTAGGTGGGCGGGCCGTTCAGACCGAAGCCGCCCAGACCCAGGTAGGCCACGGGCAGGACCAGCCCGCCGAAGGCCTGCCGGTATCCGAACGGGTTCAACCGCAGGTAGGCGGAGCCGCGCAGGGAACGGTCACCGGACAGGTAGGCGGCCAGGGCGTGCCCGAACTCGTGCACCGCCACCGACACGATCCAGCCCAGCAGGATGAGCAGCGGCGGGATGAGCGGGGTGACCGCGGTGCCCTCCGCGGCCCATTCCAGTTCGATGGCGCGCCAGGACAGCCAACCCGCGAACCCTGCCAGGCCCAGCACCAGGACGAACAGCGGGCTGGGCATGAAGTCCGCCCGGCTCGGTGCGGCGGGAGCCTTCTCGTCGTCCTTGGAGCCCGTGGCCTCGGACTCCTCGGAGCGCGCGGCCTCCCCGGTCTCTTCGGTCACCTCGGTCTCCGCCGAACCGTCCACACCGACCCCGGCACGGTTCAGGGCGTCCTCGGGCATCTGCTCCCACGGGTCCGCGGCGCGTGCCTGGTCACCGGGGCCTTCGCCGTCGGTGCCGGTCACGGTCGCGTCGTCGGGTTCCGCCTTGTGGGGCGGTTCGGGCGTGGGCATGATGCTCCTGCTGGTCGCGGGTGGTTCGCGCTCCAGGTTAGGGCCTGTTCGGGGCCCCCGAGCAGCGGGTGCCGTATCCCGAAGGACACCCGAAGGACGGCCTCAGACCACCGCGCGCGGAGCCACGGCGGACTTGTGCAGACAGGCGATCGCGAACGCCCGGCCCACGGGGGTGAGCTCCCGACGCCCCACGTTCTCGTCGCCCACGACCAGCCCCAGCGCCTCCAACAACCACCCCACCGCCATCACCATGGCGCGTACCTGGTCCGATGCCGTCTCGGCGGCCCGACGGTGCGCCGCGGCGTGTCTGCCGGCGGGCACCGGGGGTTCCACCGGACGCCACCCGGACTCGATGAGCACCCGCTCGGCGGACTCGGCGTCCGAGTCACCACGCCGGGCGTGCGAACCCAGCCCCTGGGGTGAGCGGGTCAACAGGATGCCCAGGAGGGTCTCGGCGGAGGCCTGTTGGATGCCGCCGGTGCGGCACAGGGTCTCGGTCGCGGCCTGCCACAGAGATTCGGGGTCCTCCCGAAGTCGCTGGCCCCGCCGGGTCAGTTCGAGTCGGCGCCCCGAACGGCGCACGGCGCGCATGGAGCGCAGCACCTGGTGCAAGGCGATGATCTGGGTCGCGTCGGTCTCACTGCGCGGTGGATTCGGGGAGCCGTGCCAACCGAACTCCTCGCACAGGGCCCGCACCACGCTCGGGGAGATGTAGCCGATCTGAGTGAGGGCGATCCCTTCCGAGGCCAGGTCGAGCAGCCGACACAGCGGGGCCATGGCGGACTCCACGTCACGCGGCACGTCCGCGCCCGCGATGATCTGGCCCACCAGCGGCCACAACCGTTGCCGGTGTGGATGGGCCGAGGAGGACAACCAGGCGCGAACCCGTTCCTCCCGAACCCGGTCCAGCCGGCTGAGACCACGATGGTCCGGGTTGGTGAGGAAGGAACGCGCGAACCTCTCCTGGGCGGGCCGCCAGCCGCGTTTGCCCGGCCGGATGTCGCCCAGTGAGATCGCCAGTTCGAGGGCGGCCGCGGTCTCCCTGCGCGCGCTCAGCTCCACGTCGCCCACGGCGGTGCCCCAGGTCAGCTCCGGCAGGTCGGGGGGTTCCACCCCGGACTCCCACATGAGCCGTTCGAACATGGCCAGTCCGGCGGTGTGGTCCTTCTCGTACAGCTTGAGCAGGGTGGTGGTCTCGGGGGAGGAGCACACGTTGGCGTAGCGGTACAGCTGCAACAGCTGGAACAGGTGACCCAGGGAGCGCACCGCGAACAACTGGTCGTCGGGGGAGTTCTGGAAGCGGACGGGCAGTTCGTACCAGCAGAACCGCTGGACGATGTGCTGGTTGAGTCGTTGCAGGTCCTGCTCGGGAGCGAGAGTGTCCAGTGCCAGACGGGCCATGTCGGAGGCCCGCTCGTCTCGCCGGGACAGTTCGGCGAGGGCGGACGCGACTGCCTCCCTCATCTTGGGCACCACCTCCCCGCGTGCCTTGTGCCCGTCCGTCCGGGGACCGGGACGGACGGGCGCGATGCATCGTTGTCGGCCCGAGGGCGCGGTCGGGGGGAACCGCCGTCGGGGCTGAGTCTCTTCTACCCTGGAAGAGGCGAAGAATGCCTGCGTGTGGGGTCTAGGGGCGCTTGCCGCGCCGTCTTGGGGGTACGGGGGGAACGACACGACTGGCGGCGATGTCGTGTTCGGCGACCTCCACCGTCGAGTCGTCTCGGCGACGTAGGGTGAGAACACCTTCGGCCCAAGACTCCACGACTCCGACGATATCGGTGAAGCCGCCTTCGGGGAGGATGATTCGCAGTGAGACACGCCGACCGACGTCGGCATGGGTGATTCTGTGGACCAGTCGTCCGCGCAAGTGCATGAATCCGGGCCCCCGAGTGTGCGCTGGCTGTTCTCCAGCGCCATACTAAGAGAACGACATCTGTGCCAATAGCTTGCAGAGCCCCACGGATCCGGTGACGCCCGCACGTCGTCCGTTTCCCTGGGAGGCTCTGGAGTCCCGCCTCCCCCGTGGGCAAGCGGGGGTGAGACAAGGAGTACGACGTGACCTACGTCATCGCGCAGCCCTGTGTTGATGTGCTGGACAAGGCGTGCATTGACGAGTGCCCCGTGGACTGCATCTACGAGGGTGACCGCATGCTCTACATCCACCCGGACGAGTGCGTGGACTGCGGTGCGTGTGAGCCGGTGTGCCCCGTCGAGGCCATCTACTACGAGGACGACCTGCCCGAGCAGTGGTCGGAGTACTACAAGGCCAACGTCGATTTCTTCGACGACCTGGGTTCCCCGGGGGGTGCTTCCAAGGTCGGCAAGATCGACCGCGACCACCCGATCATCGCCAAGCTGCCTCCCCAAGCGGAGTAGCCGCACACAGCCACGGCTTCCCCTTGGCGCAGAGGTCGCGTGGCGATGAGGCCCACGAGAACGTGACGTGTCGCGCCGGCCCCCGCCGGGGGCCGGCGCGACGCTGTTGTGTAAGGACCACGAACAGGATGGAGAGTGCCCCGATGGGTGAACGGCGACCGGTGACCGACCGGCTTCCCACCTTTCCCTGGGACCGGCTGACGCCGTTCAAGAAGACGGCGGCGGCCCACCCCGACGGCATCGTCGACCTGTCCGTCGGCACCCCGGTCGACCCGGTCCCGGTGAGCCTGCGCGAGGCGCTCGCCGCCGCGGCCAACTCGCCCGGTTACCCGCTGACGTGGGGCACCCCCGAACTGCGCGCCGCGATCCAGGGGTGGTTGGAGCGCCGTCACGGGGTGCGCGTGGCCGACGGCGCGGTGCTGCCCACCGTCGGTTCCAAGGAACTCGTGGCCTGGCTGCCCACCCTGCTCGGTCTGGGGCCGGGCGACACGGTGGTGCTGCCCGAACTGGCCTACCCCACCTACGACGTGGGCGTCCGGATGGCCGGCGCGACCCCGATGGCCACCGACGGGCTCGCCGCCCTGGGGCCCGCGCCGGTGAGGCTGGTGTGGGTGAACTCGCCCGCCAACCCGACCGGTCGGGTGCTGGGCAAGGACCACCTGCGCAAGGTGGTGGACTGGGCCCGCGAGCGCGGCGCCATCGTCGCCTCCGACGAGTGCTACCTCGACCTGGGCTGGGACGACGCCGAACCGGTGTCGATCCTGCACCCCGACGTTTGTGGCGACTCGCACGAGAACCTGCTGGCCGTGCACTCGATGTCCAAGCGCTCCAACCTGGCCGGCTACCGCGCCGGTTTCGTCGCGGGCGACCCCGCGCTGGTCTCGGAGCTGCTCGCGGTGCGCAAGCACGCCGGAATGATCGTGCCCGCCCCGGTCCAGGCCGCCATGAAGGCCGCCCTGGACGACGACGACCACGCCACCGAGCAGAAGGAGCGCTACCGCGCCCGCCGCACCTTGCTGCGCGATGCCTTCGAGGGCGCCGGGTGGCGGATCGAGCACTCCGAAGCGGGCCTGTACCTGTGGGCGAGCCACCCGGACCACGACGCCTGGGGCGCCGTGGGAGCCCTGGCCGAACGCGGCCTGCTGGTCGCCCCGGGAGCCTTCTACGGCCCGACGGGCGAGCGCCACGTACGGGTGGCCTTCACCGCGACCGACGACCGCGTCAAGGCAGCGGTCCAACGCCTGGCCGAGTAACCTCCGGTGTTCCCGCTCGCGGCGCCCGTCCCGAAGTCGAGACCGGCACCGCGAGCGGGCACCTGGCGGACCTAACGGAGGACCACGCGGCCGCCGGTGTCGTCGTCCACCTCGGTCCAGACCTGGCCGTCGTTCAGGCCGTCGGAGGCCTGCCAACGCATGTCCTCGTAGGTCACCGAGCTCAAGCCGTACTCCTCGGCGTGCACCACGGCCCACATGGCCATCGCCCAACCCAGGTCACCGTGGGCCGGCTCCTCCTGCGGGGGCAGCTCGGCGGGATCGGTGCCGAACACCTCCGCCATGGCCTCCTGCGCGCCGGTGGCGTCGGCTTCGCCGCTCTGCAGGGACTCCACGGTCTCCTGGTCGAACCAGCAGGTCACCTGGCCGCCGTTCTCACCGCCCAGGGTCACCGCCATCCGTTCCGACAGCGCCTCATGCTGGTCGTAGGCGAACCCGTCGGCGCTGTGCTGCACCTGCTGGGCGGCCTCGTAGACCGGCATCCTCTCCCAGTTGTGGACCTCGGTCAGCTCGTCGTAGAACGCCCGGCTGGAGTACACCGGGTCCATGACCTCCTCCGGGTCTCCCCACTCCTGGGAGGGGCGCTGCTGGAAGAGCCCCAGCGAGTCCCGGTCGCCGTACTCGATGTTGTAGAAGCGCGACTCCTGCCACACGGTCGCGTAGGCGATCGTCACCGCCTGGGTCGGCAGGTCCCGGCTGAAGGCCACCCCGCCGACGGTGGCCGCGTTCTGGGCCTGCTCGTGCTCCATGTCGAACCGTCCGTTCGACAGGTCCAGGCGGCACCCTGGTTCCGGGGGCTCCTGGGTGTCCAGGGGCTCGAACGTGGTCAGCACGTAGTAGGCCCCACCGACGAGCAGACCGCATACGAGGGTCAGGGCGAGCAGAATCTTGGCGAACGCGGAGAACTTCCTGCGCTTACTGGGCACGGGCGAACCAAGGGTCGGGGACGGGTGGGACGCACATGGGCGTTCCCGCGCGAAGGCGGGGACGGGGCCGTGCGCCGGGCCGCCGGGGGTCCATCAGGAAGGGTGATCGGCGTGCCTGCGCGCATTCTAGTAGGCGCGTGGAAGCGCATCCGTGAAACCCGGGGGAATCGGTTCGCGGGAGTGGCCAACCGCTCAGCGTGGGCGGGCGGGCCGCATGCCCCGCGCCCTCATCGAGCGACTAACGTGTGTTCACATGACCAGCTCGTACACCAGTCCGCTGCCCGACCAGATCGACGAACTCTGGGAGCAGCGCTCCGAACTGACCCCCGGCCACACCGAGGCGCGTGAGATCATCACCGGCGCCATCGACCAGCTCGACGAGGGCAAGGCCCGCGTGGCCTTCGTCGACCCCGCCACGGACGACGTGGTGGTCGACGAGCGCGCCAAGCGCTCCATCCTCCTGGGCTTCAAGGTCCTGGACATGAAGGAGTCGCTGGTCGGCGACTTCTACCACCACGACCGCGTGCCGCTGAAGACCCGCTTCGACGGTGTCCGCGTCGTCCCCGGCGCGATCGCCCGCTGGGGTTCCTTCCTGGCCCCCGGCGTGGTCCTCATGCCGTCCTTCACCAACATCGGCGCCTACGTGGGCTCCGGCACCATGGTCGACACCTGGGCCACGGTCGGTTCCTGCGCCCAGGTCGGCGAGAACGTCCACCTGTCCGGTGGCGTCGGCGTCGGCGGCGTCCTGGAGCCGCCGCAGGCCTCCCCGGTCATCATCGAGGACGAGGCCTTCCTCGGCTCGCGCAGCATGGTCGTCGAGGGCGCGCGCGTTCGTAAGGGCGCCAAGCTCGGCGCCGGCACCATCCTCACCTCGTCCACGCGCGTCTTCGACGCCGAGACGGGCGAGGAGCTGCCCCGGGGCGAGGCCCCGGCCTGGTCGGTGTGCGTCACCGCCAACCGCACCAAGAGCTTCCCCGGCGGCGACTTCGGCATGCCGGTGCTGCTGGTGCTCAAGCGTCTGGAGGAGGGGCAGGAGCACGACAAGCTCGCCCTGAACGACCTCCTGCGCGAGCACGGCGTCAACGCCTAGCGGCTCCGGGTTCGAAGAAGTAAGACGCCCCTTCCGGTATCCGGGAGGGGCGTCTCCTGTTCTAGGGTGGCGACGGACCCTTCACTCCACTCGCGAAGCACACCTGAAACGGGGCGACACCATGCTGGACCTGACCTCGGACGTGGCGGACCTGACCGCCGCCCTCGTGGACACCCGTTCCGAGAGCGGTGACGAGAAGGCCCTCGCCGACGCGGTCGAGAGCGCCCTGTCCGCGCTGCCCCACCTGACCGTCACCCGTGACGGCGACGCGGTCGTCGCCCGCACCGACCTGGGCCGCGAGCGCCGGATCGTGATCGCCGGTCACCTCGACACCGTGCCGATCGCCGACAACGTGCCCTCGCACGTGGACGGCGACCGCCTCTATGGCTGTGGCACCACCGACATGAAGTCGGGCGTGGCCGTCCAGCTCAAACTCGCCGCCCTGGTGCCCGAGCCGGTGCACGACGTCACCTACGTCTTCTACGACAACGAGGAGGTCGACGCCTCCCAGAACGGCCTGCTCCGGCTGAGCCGCAACGACCCCGCGTCGCTGCACGGTGACTTCGCCATCCTCATGGAGCCCACCGACGGTGTCATCGAGGGCGGTTGCCAGGGCACCATGCGCGTCGACGTCAAGACCACCGGCAAGCGCGCCCACAGCGCCCGCTCCTGGATGGGCGAGAACGCCATCCACAAGGCCGGCGAGATCCTCGACGTGCTGCGCGCCTACACGCCGCGACAGCCCGAGGTGGAGGGGCTGACCTTCCGAGAGGGCCTCAACGCGGTTTCCGTGGAGGGCGGCGTCGCCGGCAACGTCATCCCGGACGAGTGCGTGGTCCGCGTCAACTACCGCTACGCCCCCGACCTCTCCCCGGCCGACGCCGAGGCGCACCTGCGCGAGGTGTTCACCGGTTTCGAGGTGACCGTGACCGACTCCGCGGCCCCGGCCCGCCCCGGCCTGGACGACCCCTCGGCGGCCGCCTTCGTCACCGCGGTGGGAGAGGGACGGGCCCGCGCCAAGTTCGGGTGGACGGACGTCTCCCGCTTCTCCGAGTTGGGCGTCCCCGCCGTCAACTACGGTCCCGGCGACCCGATGCTGGCGCACACCCGCGACGAGTACGCGAAGATCTCGCAGATCCGTGAGGCGGAGGAGCGCATGGTGGGCTGGCTCACCGGCCGTCGTTGACCTCTTTTGGAAGGCGCGTCATCGCAGGTGGGAACCGGATCGGCCACCACTGGCCACCGATCGGTCACGTGTGGTTCAAGTGTGAGGCGGTCCTGGGCGGATAGCTTTACGAACATGACGGAAGAAGAGAACGTGAGGCGAGCCGGTCCGCTCACCTACCGCGGCCGCGCCATCCCCGACACCACCACAGACCAGCGCCTGCTCGACCGCAGGGGTCCCTCCGACTGGGTGCACACCGACCCCTGGCGGGTCCTGCGCATCCAGTCGGAGTTCGTGGAGGGTTTCGGGCTGCTGGCCGAGTTGCCCTCCGCGGTGAGCGTCTTCGGGTCCGCCCGGATCCAGCCGGGAACCGAGTACTACGAGCTGGGTGTCCAGATGGGGGCCAAGCTCGCCGAAGCGGGCTACGCCACCATCACCGGTGGTGGGCCCGGCATGATGGAGGCGGCCAACAAGGGCGCCCAGCAGGCGGGCGGGATGTCCGTGGGGCTCGGTATCGAGCTGCCCTTCGAACAGTCCCTCAACGAGTACGTCGACGTGGGTGTCACCTTCCGGTACTTCTTCGTCCGCAAGTTGATGTTCGTGAAGTACGCGCAGGCCTTCGTGGTGATGCCGGGTGGGTTCGGCACCCTGGACGAGCTCTTCGAGGCCATCACCCTGGTGCAGACCAGGAAGGTGACCCGTTTCCCCGTGATCCTGGTGGGCACCGAGTTCTGGGGCGGTCTGCGCGAGTGGGTCGAGTCGAGCCTGCTCAAGCACAACCTGATCTCCCCGCAGGACATGGACCTGCTGCACGTGACCGATGATCCCGACGACGTGGTCGAGACCATCCGCCAGGCCCACGTGCACCTGGAGAACAAGTTCGAGAGGACCGAACCCGGTCCCAGCGCCTGAGCCGACTCAGGCCAGACCACGGCGCACGGCGGCGGGCGGACGCTCGCCCCGGATCGAGGCGATCATGTCCAGCGCGCGCCGGACCCGTTCCGGGTACCGCGTGACGAACACCCGCGCCCCGGCCCAGGCGTAGGAGGAGGCCAGGGCGACCTCCTCCGCGACGTCCACCGGCACCGTTCCCGTGTGCGCGGGCGCGGACCCGGGTGTGGGCGGCTCGTGCCCGGGCGCGGGGTCACAACGCACCCGGACCGTGTGGCCGGCGTCGACCAGTTCCGCGACCAGTGCGGTCGGAGGCCGATGCCCGGTGTCGACCACCGTGTCGTCCGTGGCGCGGTCGTCGGTATCCAGGGTGGTGAGGGCGTCGGGAGTCAGGACTCGGAAAGGCTCGTTGGGCACCTGGCGAGTCTCCCACGGCGCACCACTCCCGGGGCGGCGGGCCATGTGGCACGATCGGAACCGTGCCCTACTTCATCATGATCCTGGTGGCCGTCGCCGCGCTCGCCGTTCTCGTCGGCGTGGTCTTCGTCGTACTCGGCAAGGGCGGGCAGCTCGCCCGGTTCGAGGCCGACTTCCCCCCGCTCGACCTTCCCGAGGACGGGCCCGTGGGCTCCCGCGACCTCGGTGGGTTGCTCCTGCCGTTGGCGCTGTGGGGCTACCACGTGCGCGCGGTCGACGCGCTGCTGTTGCGGCTGACCGCGACACTGCGCGAGCGCGAGGAGCGGATCGAGGACCTGGAGTGGCGGCTGGCGCGCCTGGACCCGTCATACGTGCCCCGGGGCACCGGCCCGAGCTTCGGCTCGTACCTGCCCGGTGACACCCCGTCCGGAGAGAGCGCCCAGATGGATGGCGCCACGGACGGCGGCGCGGACACCGGTGCCGAGGAGGTGGGGGTGACCCCGAACCCGGAGGCGTACGCGCCTCAGGGAGACGACGTCACCGTCGGTGGCGGTGAGGGGAAGGATCGGGGTCGAACGGATCGCGAGTAGGCGCCATCGACTAAGGCCAGGCTCCCACCGCCCCTTCCGGTCATGCCGGAATCCCTCGGGTGTCTATGTCGTGCATCACACCGGATCCGTCCCTCATGGCCCTTTCCCGAGCGTTCGGGTGCTCTATTCTCGTTCGCTGTACATGCGTACCCCCCGCTCCGTCGGAGCGGACGGATCGTCGTGAGGATGGCGAGGATGGACACAACTGCCGAACTCAAGGCGGGCGCGGACGAAGAGCCCGAGGATTCCGCCACCCCGGTGCGCCAACTGGCCCTGTGGCCCCCACCCCGTTCGACTCGGCACAACGGTAAGCGTCGACGGCGACTCACCCGGGTAGGGATCACGGCCATCGTGCTCCTGCTGGTGGCCGGTGGCGCCACCGCCGCCTGGGTCTACCTGGACGACTCGGAGCAGGCACCGGTCACGGCCACCTCCGACCCCGACGAGTTCGTCGGATCCTGGTCGGGTCTGATGAGCCAGGTGAACACCGAGGGCGACCCGGTCGCCGAATGGGACGCCCAGGTGCGGATCGAGGAAGGCGCCGAACGCGGCAGCACGGCCTGGACCACCTTCTCCTGCTCGGGGACCCTGGAGCTGTCGGCCCGTGACGGTGACCGACTGGTGTACACCTACACCGAGACCTCCGACCCCGACGCGAGGTGCGTCGACGAGGCCGAACTCACCCTGTGGCCGACCGCGGACTCGGGGCTCAACGCCGAGTGGTCCTCGGTCACGAGGGAGGGGACCCGGATGATCTCCACCGGGACCCTCGACTGAGTTTCGGGAAACCCCCGCAGCGGGTGGGCCCGGTCGAACGCGGATGGAGCCGGTTCGAGCCGTGTGGACCCACCTGTGAAGTTCCCAGGTGAACCCGTGTTCCAGACGCCCACGCGGCGACGGATCCAAGTCGTCGCCCCGGGACGGAAGTCGGAAGGGGTGCGCTCGCTCCGCCCCCGCTCCGGCTTGGTCCGATCCGGTTTCGGCCAGGACCGATATAACCTTGGTGACTAAAGCTTCCTCGTTATCTGATGCTCACGGCGGTGGTCCGGCTGTCGCCTGGCGCACACACAGGGGTCAACCTCCGAGATAATGGGCGAAGAGTGATTCACGTCCCTTAAGCCACACGGGCACGAGTCACCCGGAACCGGCCCACGGTTGCGGAGCCGAGACACACACGTGGATCGGCGCCGATGTTGTGGGTCGGCCCCGGCCGCGAGGAACACCTAGAAAGGGGAATGGCATGGCGGCGATGAAGCCGAGGACCAGTGACGGGCCGATGGAGGTCACCAAGGAGGGTCGCGGCATCATCATGCGGGTTCCGCTCGAAGGCGGAGGCCGTCTGGTCGTCGAGTTGACGCCCGATGAGGCGACCGAACTCCGGGACGCGCTCCAAGGCGTCGTCGGATAACAGGGCATCGTCGGCTGGTTCCGACACCTGATTCGTCCCCCACCTGGGCCGGAACGCCCTGATGACCCCCGAGGTTCCACACCTCCCACGATGAGCGAACGATTGTGAGCGGCCTGTGCCATTCGCCACGGAGATCCACCCCCTGGCGGGAACCCTCGCCGAATCCACCGCGGACCTGTTGGTCCTCCCCGTTCTCGCGGGTGAGGAAGGGCCGGAACCGGTAGAAGGGGTCGCCGACAGCGGACTCGCGGCGGTCCTTCCGGCCGCGCTCACCGATCTGTTCGCTCACTACACACTCACCGGAAAATCCGGCGAGTTCTCCCAGTTCCCGGTGACCCGGGACGGGGGCCTGGTCCGCCTGGCCCTTCTCGGAGTCGGTTCGGGAACCCCCGGCGACCTCCGGAAGGCCGGCGCCGCCCTCGCCCGGGCCGCCCGGGGCAGGAAGCACGTCGCCCTGGCCTGGCCGGGCGCGACCGGCCAGGCCGAGGCCGCCACGGCGCTGGCCGAGGGTGCTCTGCTCGCCTCCTACACGTTCACGCTGAAGACCTCCCGAACCCCCGAGGATCAGCGTCCCCCCACGAGGATCGACGTGGTGGGCGAGACCGAGGACCTCACCGACGCCTTGGCCCTGGGCTCCCACCTGGCCGGGGCCACGGCCCTGGCCAGGGACCTGATCAACACCCCTTCCCTGACCAAGGACCCCGAGTGGATGGCGACCCGGGCTCGGGAGACCTCCGAGGCCAAGGGTCTGACCCTGCGGGTCTGGGATGAGAAGGACCTGCGGAACGAGGGCTTCGGCGCGATCCTCGCCGTCGGCCAGGGTTCGTCCCGTCCGCCGCGCATGGTGCAGCTGTCCTACACCCCCGAGGACCTGGCCGGCGCGGCGGGACCCGCCGCGCACGTGGTGCTGGTCGGCAAGGGCATCACCTTCGACACCGGTGGTCTGTCCCTCAAGCCCAACGCCAACATGTCGCTGATGAAGACCGACATGAGCGGGTCGGCGATCGTCCTGGCGGTGCTCTCCGCCCTGGCGTCGGTCGGCTCCCGGGTGAAGGTCACCGGTCTGCTCGCGCTGGCCGAGAACGCCTTCTCCGGCGACGCCACCCGCATCGGCGACGTGCTCACCACCTACACCGGCAAGACCGTCGAGGTGCTCAACTCCGACGCCGAGGGCCGCCTGGTCCTGGCCGACGCCATGGGTTACGCCGTCTCGGAACTGGAGCCGGACCTCATCGTCGACGTGGCCACTCTGACGGGTGCCGCCAAGGTCGCGTTGGGAACCGGAATGGGCGCCCTGTACAGCACGGACGACGCCGTGGCCGGAGAGCTGATCGAGGCCGGCGAGGCGTCGGGGGAGCCGCTCTGGCGGATGCCCCTGACCGAGGAGTACGTGCCCACCACCGCGTCCCGGGTGGCCGACCTCGCCAACATCGGTACGCGTGGCACGGAGTTCGGCCCGGCGGGCGCCACGGACGCCGCGCTGTTCCTGCGCGAGTTCACCGGGGGCCTGCCCTGGGCCCACCTGGACATCGCCGGTCCGGGCCGTTCGACGCAGGAGAGCGGGCTGCTCAGCAAGGGCGGCACCGCCTTCGCGACCCGGACCCTCCTGCGCTGGCTCGCCCAGAAGTAGACGTTCGCCTCACACGGCCGTCACGAACCCACCTGCGCGACGCGAAGGCGTGCGCGGGTGGGTTTTTCCATGGGTCGGGGGATCGGCGGTGGCGCCGACATCGTGCCGCCCGCGACCACCCGGCCCACCCTTCGATCGAGCCGAGGTCAGGGTCGGATGGCCGCCAGGAGGCCTTCGCCCACCGGAATCAGGAGCGGGATGAACTCCTCGTCCTCGCGCATGCGGCGCATGACCTCGCGCACCGCGACCTCCGCCTGGTCGGGCACGCGCAGCGGCCCGTCGGGTTCGTTGGAGGTGACCATGACGTTGTTGAAGACCACCACGCCGCCCGGCCGGAGCAGACGCAGGGCCTCGTCGAGGTAGGTGGGGTAGGACGCCTGGTCGGCGTCGATCGACACCATGTCGTAGCCACCGTCGGTGAGGCGGGGGAGCACCTCCAGGGCCGCGCCGCGGATCAGCCGGGCGCGGCCGGCCCCGAACCCTGCCCGCGTGAAGGCGGCGCGAGCGTAGTCCTGGTAGGCGGCGTTGACGTCCACCGTGGTGAGGATCCCGTCCGGTGCCATGCCGCGGAGCAGCCAGATGCCCGAGGTTCCACAGCCCGTGCCGATCTCCACGACCGAGCGCGCGCCGATGGCCGCGGTGAGGAACCGCAGGGCGGCCCCGGTCGCGGCGTCCACGGGCGGGGCGGCGGAGCGCAGTCCCGTGTCGTAGGCGTCCGCCAGGGGGCCGTCGCCCATGGCGTTCTGCTCGAACCGTGCCTGTTCGGTCCGAACCCACGCGGTCCGAGCGACGCTCTCTTCAGCGCTGATGACGGCCTCCCATTTCCCTTACGGTCTGCGTTTCCCTTACGGTCCTGCGCTCTGACCGGTGGGATCGTCACTCACCGTGGAATGATGGTCGCGGTCAGGTGCTCTTCCTGGTCAAAAGACTAGCCTGAACGGGTGCGAACTTCCGCGCGTGACGGCGGGAACTTAATCGGCGCCTTTCGACGTTGAACACGTTGATCGCGATGAAGCCTCGGGGATGAAGGGAGCCGCGGTGCCAGAGACCGGCCCTGCCGTCGAGTTCGAGGCATGGGAACCCCCGAGCTGGGAAGAGGTCGTTCGGGTGCACTCCCCCCGGGTGTACCGCCTGGCGTACCGACTCAGCGGTAACAAGCACGACGCCGAGGACCTCACCCAAGAGGTCTTCATCCGGGTCTTCCGCTCCCTCGCCAACTACACCCCCGGAACCTTCGAGGGGTGGCTCCACCGGATCACCACCAACCTCTTCCTGGACATGGCCCGGCGCAAGGCCCGGATCCGTTTCGAGGGTCTGGCCGACAACGCCGACGAACGTCTCGAAGGCCGGGAGCCCTCCCCGGCCCAGCGCTACGACGACCGGCACTTCGACGCCGACATCCAGAGCGCGTTGGACGCACTCCCCGCCGAGTTCCGTGCTCCTGTCGTCCTGTGCGACATCGAGGGGCTCTCCTACGAGGAGATCGCCGCCACGCTCGACGTCAAGCTCGGCACCGTCCGCAGCCGCATCCACCGGGGTCGGGCGCAGCTGCGTCGTGCCCTCGAACACCGACGTTCCCTGGCGGCACAGGCGAACGCGAGCAAGGAGGCGGAGTGAGCATGGACCACCTCGGAGAGCGTCTTTCGGCGCTCATCGACGGGGAACTGGGCGCCGCCGAACACGAACGTGCCCTCATCCACCTGGCCAAGTGCGAACCGTGCCGGTTCGAGGCCGACATGATGCGCCGGCTCAAGCGCCGCCTCACCGGGCTCGGCGAACCGGAACCGGACCTGGACTTCATGGGCCGACTCATGGCCGGACCAGGGAGGGACGGCCCTTTCGGCTCCAGCCCACCCCTGGGTTCGTCCCGACCACTCGGAGGCTTTCCCGGGGAACCGCCCCGGAATCTTTCCGAGGAACCGACCAGGAAGGCCCCGGAGCGTCGCGAGCCGCGCACCAGCCCCGAACGGTACGTCCCCGTGCGTCGGCCAGAGGACGGGGGCTCGGTCCGGTCGCCGTACTTCTCCGGTGGACGCTACGCCGTGGCCGGCCTGGCGGTGGCCACCGCCCTGCTGGGCAGCGCGTTCGTCGCCGGTGGTGAGAACCCGGACAACGCTCCGGTGGTCGAGCCCCGCCTGTCCGACTACGCGGTGGAACACGCCGTGACCAGCCGGCAGATCCCCGTCGTCGACCCGACCACGGACCCGGTCGTCGCGTGGCCCGCCGGGATACCGAGGACGTCGGAGCGAACATCGGACCCGAACGAAACGACCCGGTGAGGCGCGGAGGTACCCGCTCCGCCGTTTTTTCCCTCGTCGTGACGTTGTGCGTCCTGTTGTGCAGCGCGGCGACGCATCCCGAGGCGTCCGAGATCCCCGCGGAAGGTGGGGACGACGGCATGGCGGTGTTGCGCGACGCCGCCGAGGCCGACGGCAGAGTGGCCTATACGGCGGTCCGCGGGCTGCGGGGTCCTCAGGGGGCTCTCGCGGTGCGGGTGGTCAGCAGACCGGGGGAGGGCCTGGCCATGGCCCCCGTGGGCGCGGAGGAGCAACCATTCGTGGTGCGCTCCTCCTCGGCGTTGGAGACCCTCGACGAAAGTCTCCTGGCCATGCTCGAACACACCTACCGGGTTGTGGAGACCGAACCCGAGGAACTCGACGGGCGCTCCGCCAAGGTGGTGGAGGCCAGACGGGCCGACGACACCGTCGCCGGACGGTTCTGGGTGGACGAGGCGACCGACCTGCTCCTGGGCCGCGACGTCTACGACCCCGCCGGCGAGCCGTCCTTCAGCAGCAGGCTCACCGAACTGAGACTCGGTGACCGGGACTGGCCGGAGGACACCTTGGGCGACGAACCCTGGGGTGACGCGCTCGATCACGCCGAACGCGAGGAACTGCGGTCCGAGGGTTGGTCGCTTCCGGAACACCTGACCTGGAACCTTCGCCTGGTCGACGCCAGGTCCACCCACCACGAGGAACACCGCGTGGTGCACACCGTCTACTCCGACGGGCTCTCCCAGATCTCCGTGTTCGCGCAACGTGGGAAACTGGGGGAGGAACGTCTCTCCGCGGATCAGAACGGATATGTCGGAACCGGTTCGGGGGGAACGGGCGTCACAACAGGGCACGAGACGATTTTCGGTGGAGACGTGGGTCAGTACCAGAGCATGTGGCAGGCGAACGGTTTCGTCTACACGCTGCTGGCGGACGCACCCGCCGACCTGGCCTCCTCGGCGGTGACGGCGCTGCCCGGGCCGGAGGGTTCCTCCGGGTTCTGGTCGCGGGTTCAGCGAGGTCTGTCTCGGCTGGGGCTGGTGTAGGGTCCCGCCCCGGTCGGCGCGCTGTGTGCCGAGCGGAAAGCCAAGCGACATACGGAGCAGGTCTTGAGCCAGGAGAACGACCGTTCGGAACCCGCCCGGGGGTGGGATCAGTCCATCTCCCGCCCGAACGGCGCGCCGCCCGAGCCGGGCGCGTCGGAGCCACCGGCGTCCGCCCCGGGGCAGGGCGCTCCCCAGGGCCCGCCCCCGGTCGGCGACAGGGGACGACCCTCGGGCCCGGTCGGCCCACCGCCTCCGGGCAACCCACCGCCCCCAGGGCCGGGTAACCCCGGTGGTCACCCACCCCAGGGAGGCCCCATCGGTCACGGCGGTTCCTTCCCGAACCCCGGTCCGTACCAGGAGCGCTTCCAGGCGCCCGCACAGGGCACCACACACCATCAGAGCCTCTCGGGAGCCGGTCACTTCGCCGTCCCACCGGGCGCGTCGCAGCAGGCGTACCAGCCCGCCGCCGCGCCACACAGACCCAAGCGCGGCATCCCCGCCTGGATGGCCTTGAGCGGCATGCTGGTGGTCGCCCTGGTCGCGGGTGGCGCGGGCGGTGTGATCGGCACGTTCGTCGGTCCCTCCGGTGATCCCTCCTCCGAGCACCCCGAACAGCAGGGGCCGAACATCAACGAACCCCCGCCCGAAGCACCGGAGCGCGCCCCGGACTCGGTGGCGGGCGTGGCCCAGCGGGTCAGCCCCAGCGTGGTGTCGTTGCGCAGCGCGGACCCGAGGATCGGCGGTGGTGGCTCGGGGTTCGTCATCGAGGGCGACTACGTCGTCACCAACGACCACGTGTCCTCGGAGCTGGAGGCCGACGGGATCATCATCGAGTACAGCGACGGCAGCAGCAGCGGCGCCGACGTGGTGGGCTCCGATCCCAGCTCGGACCTGGCGGTCCTGGAGCTGGAGGAACCCAGCGAGGTCGACCCGTTGGAGTTCGGTGACTCCGAGGAGGCCATCGTCGGCGACGAGGTCATCGCGATCGGAGCTCCGTTGGGGCTGGCGGGCACCGTCACCCAGGGCATCATCAGCGCGCTCGACCGGCCGGTGAGCCCGGACGGCGGCGACACCCAGTTCTTCGCGCTCCAGACGGACGCGGCCATCAACCCCGGTAACTCCGGTGGACCACTGGTCGACATGCGGGGCCGGGTCATCGGGGTGAACTCGATGATCTACAGCATGGGCGGTGGACCGCTCGGCGACCAGCCGGTGGGCAGCATCGGCCTGGGCTTCGCGATCCCCTCCACCGAGGCGGAGACGGTCATCGGGCGGATGGTCGACCACGGCGAGGAGTCCACTACCTACGCCGAACTCGGCGTCACCTACGACCACGAGAGCACGGTCGTGGGCGCGATGATCGCGGACGACCCGGACGCCGTCGAGTCGGGCGGCGCGGCCGACCAGGCCGGGCTGGAACCGGGGGACGTGATCGTGTCCTTCGACGGTCGCCGAGTCAACTCCGGTGGGGAACTGCAGGCGATGGTGCGCGACAAGGCCCCGGGTGACGAGGTCGAGTTGGAGTACGAGCGCGACCGGGAGCGGGAGACCGTGACCGTCACCCTGGGCCCCGACGAGTAGCCGCGCACGATGCGCCCACGGGTCCGGTCTCCGGGCCCGCACGACACGACGGCCCCCGGGTCGGGTGACCCGGGGGCCGTACGTCAGTCCTCCAGCCGTTCGGGGATCGAACCCCTAGCGACCGGCGGGGGAGATGCCCAGCTGCATGCCCGCGAGCCCACGCGGCTTGGCGACCAGGCCCTCGGCGACCTTCGAGAGCACCTTGCTGGCCTCGGCCTCGGGAGTGGTCAGGACGAGGGGCTTGCCCTCGTCGCTTCCCTCGCGCAGTCGGGTGTCCAGCGGTACCTGCCCCAGCAGCGGGATCTCCGCGCCGAGGGTCTTGGTGAGGGTGTCGGCCACCTGCTGACCACCGCCCTGACCGAACAGGTACACCGGCTCGGCGTCCGGGGTGGGCTGGTAGTACGACATGTTCTCGATCACGCCGGCGATGCGCTGGTGAGTCTGCGCGGTGATGGCACCGGCGCGCTCGGCGACCTCGGCCGCGGCCTGCTGCGGTGTGGTGACCACGAGCAGCTCGGCGGAGGGCAGCATCTGGGCGACGGAGATGGCGATGTCACCGGTGCCCGGGGGCAGGTCCATCAACAGGACGTCCAGGTCGCCCCAGAAGACGTCGGAGAGGAACTGCTGTAGGGCGCGGTGCAGCATGGGTCCGCGCCACACGACCGGCGTGTTCCCCTCGGTGAACATGCCCACCGAGATGACCTTGATGTCGTGCGCCGTGGGCGGGAGGATCATGTCCTCGACCTTGGTCGGGAAGTCCGACGCGCCCAGCATGCGCGGCACGGAGTGACCGTAGATGTCGGCGTCGACCACACCGACCTTGTGACCCTGGGCGGCGAGGGCCGCGGCCAGGTTGACCGTGACGGACGACTTGCCGACGCCGCCCTTACCGGAGGCGACGGCGTAGACCTTGGTGAGCGAGCTGGGCTTGGCGAAGGGGATCTCCTTCTCCGCCTGACCGCCGCGGAGCTTGGTCTGGAGCTCCTTGCGCTGCTCGTCGCTCATCACGTCGAGTTCGACCTTGACGGACGTGACGCCGGCGACCTTGGTCACCGCTGCCGTCACGTCCTTCTCGATGCGCCCCTTCATCGGGCAGCCGGCCACCGTGAGGTAGATACCGACGTGCACGGCACCGTCGTCGTCGATGTCGACGCTCTTGACCATGCCGAGGTCGGTGATGGGACGGTGGATCTCCGGGTCTTGCACCGTGGCCAGGGCTGCGTTTACCTGCTCGGTGGATGGTGTGGAGGACATGTGCTCAATCGTAGGTCAGCGGGATGGGATGGTCGGCCTGTGGCGTGACTCGCAGGTCCACTTGTTCCAACAGACGCATGGCACCGCGCTATTCCGGCGCGGGTCAGGGTGTGGTTCCCACCGATCCATACGGTGACCAGGAGATAACGGCGTGGACTTAACGCGGGCGATACACGGCCGGATAGTAGTCTCTGCGCACGATGGGAAATGTGCCGCCACCACCTGGTTCGTCCTGGCCCGCCGCGCCCGAGGGGCCGGAGGGGTCGGCTTCCGGTGGTCTCGAACAGTCCAGGGAGCAGACCTGGGCCAGCCCTCCCGGGGGCGCGAGGCAGACGCCGCCAGGGGGGCACCCGGCGCTGACCCCGGACCCCTCGGTGTGGGCTTGGCCACCTCCGCGTCCGGTGCGGACGAACGAGTTCGCGCGCTCGGAGATCCCCGAGGGTGAGTCCTACCACAGGTTGGCCCGCAACCGATTCTTCCGGTGGTGGGTGCCGCTCGTGGCGATCGCGGTCTTCGCGGTCCTGTCGTTCTTCCTGTGGGTCGGTGTCATGGTCGTGATGACCATCGTCGCCATCCTCGGTGGCAGCGGTCTGGCGCTGGAATCGGCCAACCTGGGCGAGATCGCCGGTCTCGCCTTCGGGCTGGCGTCGATAGCGCTGTTGATGCCGCTGGCGTTCTTCGTGACCCGCGTGGTGCAGTGGCGCCGGACCGGGTCGCTCATCTCGGTGACCGGTCGCATGCGTTGGCGCTGGCTCGGCATCTGCGCCCTGATCGCCTTGGCCTTGGCGCTGGTGTGCGTGTTCCTGGTGCCGCTGCTGCCCTCCACCGCGGCGGACGCCGCCGCGGTGGAGGCCGAACCCGCCGGCACCGGCGAGGGGATCCAGGTCCTGCTCGCGCTCATGACGGTGATCGTCCTACTGGTGCCGTTGCAGTCCGCGGCCGAGGAGTTCACGCTGCGCGGGCTCGTCATGCAGCTCGTCGGTTCGCTGGGCTCTTCCACCGGCGAGAGCTCGTTCTCCAAGGTGATGCGTTCGCCGTGGCCGGCCATCCTCGCCGGTGGAACCCTGTTCGCCGCCCTGTACGCCGCCACCCATCCGGGCCATCTTTGGACCACGGCGTCCCTGATGGTGTTCGGGCTGGGGATGTCCTGGCTGACCTGGCGCACCGGCGGCCTGGAGGCCGCGATCGGGCTGCACATGGTCAACAGCCTGTTCCAGTTCACCCGTTGCGCCCTGGAGGGGCGACTCTCGGAGGTGGGCACCGGCGTCGTCATCGGCGCGGGACTGCCGATGGGGGCGGACACGCCGTTGACCCTCGCCGTCACGGTCGTCCAGGTGGGGCTGTACTCGTTCCTCGCGGTGCGCTGCGCGCCCCGCTTCGGGGCCGGTGCCCGCAGTGCCGTCCGTTCCTAGCCGAACCGTTGATCGGGCGTGGGATCCGGGGCGGAATCGGAATCGGGGTCGGGGGCGGGGTCGGGATCCGGCGGGAACACCCACGTTCGGTAGGAGAAGAACCGGAAGAGCGTGCCCAGACCCACCCCCACGACGTTGCCGGCGATGTTGCTCGCCAGCTGTCCCTCCCAGCCCAGTACGTACACGGCGAAGCCCAGACAGCCGACCTGGATGAGCATGCCGACCCCGTTCATCACCAGGAACAGGAAGGTCTCCCGGCCGTAGCCGGTGCGGGCACGGTCACGGAAGGTCCAGAACCGGTTGCCGACGAACGCGACCGCGATCGCGCAGGAGGTGCCGACCACCTGTCCGACCAATAGGGGCAGGTCGGACAGGCCCCACACCAGGTTGGTGACGGCCAACTGCACCACGTAGGCCAGGGCGCCCACCGAGCCGAACTTGCCCACCTCGGCCGCCAACCCGGCGATGCGAGGGTGCCGGGCGAGGAACTCGCGCACGGGCCGCGCCTCCAGTCCTTGGGGGTGTCTCGCCGCGCGGGGAGCGGCCCTCGGGCGGCCCACCCGCACGCCCTAGACTCTAGCCGGGGCCGTGATGAAGACCCCGGCCGCGGGTTCCGAGCCGAACGGCCAGGTTCCACCACGTGTGGGACCGTCCCGCATCCGCGGTCGACGAGCATTGAGTTGAGGAACTGTGAGCGAGCGTAACCGCATCATCCCTCGCGTGGGAATGGTGGGCGGAGGCCAACTCTCCCGGATGACGCACCAGGCCGGTATCGGCCTCGGCGTGGACTTCTCGGTCCTGGCGGCGAGCCCCACCGACAGCGCGGCCCTGGTCTGCGGTGACGTCACCCTGGGTGACGACCGTGGGCTCGACGACGTCCTGGCGTTCGCCAAGGCGCACGACGTCGTCACCTTCGACCACGAACACGTGCCCGAACCGGTCCTGCGCGCCGTGGAGGAGGCCGGTGGCCTGCTCCGCCCGAGCCGTGACGCCCTGCGCTTCGCCCAGGACAAGCTGCGCATGCGCACCCGCATGGCCGAACTGGGCGCGCCCTCGCCTCGATGGCGGTCGGTGACCACCCTGGAGCACGTCACCGCCTTCGCCGAGGAGGCCGGTTGGCCGGTCGTGCTCAAGGCCGCGCGTGGAGGCTACGACGGCAAGGGCGTGTGGATCGCCGCCGATCCCGACGAGGCCCACGAGGTCGTGGAGCGCGCCGCCGCCGAGGACGTGCCGCTGCTGGTGGAGGAGAAGGTGGACTTCTCCCGCGAACTCGCCGTGCAGGTGGCCCGCTCCCCGCACGGTCAGGTCGCGGTCTACCCGGTGGTGGAGACCGTGCAGCGCGGCGGGATCTGCCACGAGGTGATCGCGCCGGCCCCGGGATTGGACGAGGAGAAGGCCACCCGAGCCCAGGAGCTGGGCATCGAGATCGCACACGCCCTGGGTGTCACCGGCGTGCTCGCCGTGGAGCTCTTCGAGACCGCCGACGGCGTGGTCGTCAACGAGTTGGCGATGCGTCCGCACAACTCCGGCCATTGGAGCATCGAGGGCGCCCGCACCTCCCAGTTCGAACAACACCTGCGCGCCGTCCTCGACCTGCCCCTGGGGTCGCCGCGCACCAACGCCCCCTTCACCGTCATGGCCAACGTGCTGGGCGGCGAGGACCCCGAGATCTACCGCCGCTACCTGCACGTCATGGCCAAGGACCCCGAGGTGAAGGTGCACTTCTACGGCAAGGACGTGCGTCCGGGCCGCAAGATCGGGCACGTCACCGTGATGGGCGACGACCACGAGGACCTGCTGGAGCGCGCCCGCGACGCCGCCGACTACCTGCGAGGAGACCAGAAGTGACCGAAGGCAAGCCCCTGGTGGGCATCGTGATGGGCTCGGACTCCGACTGGCCGGTGATGCGCGAGGCGGCCGAGGCACTGCGCGAGTTCGACGTGCCCTTCGAGGCCGACGTGGTCTCGGCGCACCGCATGCCGCACGAGATGATCTCCTACGGGAGCGAGGCGGCCGGGCGTGGCCTGAAGGCGATCATCGCCGGGGCGGGCGGCGCGGCGCATCTGCCGGGCATGCTGGCCTCGGTGACCACACTGCCGGTGATCGGTGTGCCGGTTCCGTTGAAGTACCTGGACGGGATGGATTCGCTGCTGTCCATCGTGCAGATGCCCGCGGGGGTGCCGGTGGCGACCGTCGCGGTGGGCGCGGCCCGCAACGCCGGGCTGCTGGCGGTGCGGCAGTTGGCGGCGCACGAGCCGGCGTTGGCCGAGCGCATGGCCGGTTTCCAGGAGGACCTGAAGGCGCAGGCGCACGCCAAGGGCGAGCGGTTGCGTCGCGAGGTCGCCGAGGGTGGCAAACCCATGGGTTTCAGCATGTAGTGGTGCCGGTGGGTAAGTGGGTGCTTGTTCGGCCCCGGCGTTCCGCGAGGACGCCGGGGCCGTCGTGTGTCCGGAGCCGGTTGTGCGGGACCGGCTCTCAGGGGGTGGGCCTTTCGTGTGGTCGGTCCTTTGAGGGGAGCCGATCCTCTTGGGGGAGGAGGGCGCGGATCCCGTCCATGGCCTGCTCGACGGTGGGCAGGGAATCGGGGGCGACCAGGTACTGGAGCACGTAGCCGGTGACGAGGTTGTAGACCATGGAGCCCAGCCCCGCCGAGGTGGCGTCGTCGACCTCCTCCAGCGGGATTCCGAGGATGAGGGCGCTGAGTTCGCGGCGGCCTTCGAGGATTCCCTCGGACAGGGTGGTGCGCAGTCCTTCGTCGAACTGGGAGTGCGCGAAGGCCTGGACGCTCGCCACCATGAGGTCACGGTGTTCGGGGAGGGTGCCGAACAGGGAGGTGAGCAGCAGACGGGTCCGGTTCTCCGCGGTGGTGGGACCCGCGTCGCGGATGGCCTTCTCGAAGGCGTCGCCCCACTCGCTGCTGGCCTCCAGCAGTGCGGCGTTCATCAGGCTGTCCTTGGACCCGAAGTGGTAGCCGATGGAGGCCAGGTGGGCGCCCGAGGCGGCGGCGATGTCGCGGGCCGTGGTCTTGCTGTAACCCTTTTCGACCAGGCACTTCTTGGCGCCGGCCAGCAGGTCCTCACGTTGGCTCATGCGCACACCGTAGCATTTTTGACGTACGTACATATTGACGGGTGATTTTGACGTACGTACGATCCTTGCCATGGACAAGAACCGCACACCACCACGCGCCACCGCCCGGACCTGGGCGGGGCTGGCCGTCCTGCTCGTCCCCGCGCTGCTGGTCGCCATGGACCTCTCGGTGCTCTTCGTCGCCGCGCCCGCCATCGCCCAGGATCTCCAGCCCACCGCCACCCAGTGGTTGTGGATGATGGACGTCTACGGCTTCGTCCTGGCCGGACTCCTGGTCACCATGGGATCGCTCGGAGACCGCGTGGGGCGTAGGAAACTGCTCCTCGCCGGGGCCCTACTCTTCGGAGCCGCCTCTGCCCTGCTCGCCTTCGCTCCGAACAGCGAACTCTTCATCGCCGGTCGCGCCCTGCTCGGGCTGGCCGGTGCCACCCTGGCGCCCTCCACGCTCTCCCTGATCCGGAGCATGTTCACCGACTCCAAGCAGCGGGCCACCGCCGTGGGCGCGTGGACCATCGCCTTCACCGGTGGTGCCGTTGCCGGGCCCATCTTCGGTGGGGTGCTGTTGGAGTTCTTCTCCTGGGGCTCGGTGTTCCTCATCAACCTGCCGTTCATGGCGTTGCTCCTGGTGAGCGCGCCCTTCCTGGTGCCGGAGACACGTGACCCCCGAGGCGCCCGGTTCGACCTGCCCGGAGCGGTGCTATCCCTGGTGGCGGTGCTGGGCCTGGTCTACGCGGCCAAGCGCTTCGTCGAACACGGGGTCGAGGTCCAGGGCGGAGCGGCCCTCGTGCTCGGATCGGCCTTCCTCGTCCTGTTCGTGATGCGGCAACGCCGTGCCGCGCACCCGCTCATCGACGTGACGTTGTTCGCCCGCCCCGCCTTCAGCGCGGCGGTCGGTGGCAACGCGGCGGTATCCTTCGCCGCGGCCGGGATGGGGTTGCTGACCTTCACCTTCCTGCAGAGTGTGCACGGGCTCAGCCCGCTGAGTGCCGCCTTGTGGGCCCTGCCCACCTTCGCCACCACCGCCTTGGGCGCGGTCCTCGGGAGTGTGGTGGCGCCGCGTGTGCGCCCCGCTCCGCTCATGGCGACCGGTTTGGCGGTGGGTGCCCTCGGGTTCGCCATGATCGCCCTGGTGGACCCGGAAACGCCGCTGCCGCTGTTCATCGGTGCCTACGGGCTGATCAGCATGGGCGCCGGGGTGGTGGGAACACTGGCCACCACGCTGGTGCTGGCCACCGCGCCTCCCGAGCGCGCCGGTGCGGCGGCGGGGGTGTCGGAGACCAGTGCCGAGTTCGGAGCCGCTTTGAGCATCGCGGCTCTGGGCACGGTGGCGACGGGCATCTACCGGTCGGAGATGAGCGGGACCCAGGGGCCGGCGGGAGAGACCGTGACCGGAGCGATCGCCGGCGCGTCCCACCTGCCAGAGGCCGAGGCGGGCGCGCTGTTGGCGGAGGCGTTCGATGCCTACACCAAGGGTCTCAACGCCGCCGCGCTCACCGGCGCGGTCGTGCTGGCGGTGTTGGCCGTGGCGGTTCTGGGGGCGCTGCGCCGGATCCCGGCGGGAGTCGCGGGCCCCGAGGAGCAGGAACATCGCGAGCACGAGGAGCACCGCGAGGACCGCGAGGACAGAGAGCCGGGACCCGAATCCACCCGGGCCGGTTTCTAAGCGGCGAACTCCTCGGGGAAGACACACTCCTCGGCGGGCCGCTGGTCGAGGTAGTCCCATTCCAGGAGGTCGTTGACGGAGACGTAGCCTCCGTCATCGGCCCCGTAATCGCCACCGCCACCGGCTTCGGGGACGCTCTCGGTCGGGATCAGCAGTTGTTCACCGCCGCCGGGCTGTTCGAAGTGCGGGGCGATCGGGCCCACCCAGGCGTCGACCGGCAGGACGACCTCGTAGCAGTTGTAGTTGTGCTCGGCCCCGCCCGGCCAGGTGTTCAGGGAGTCCGGCGGCAGGGCCCGCTCGGAGAACGGGGCACCGGCCGGGGCGAGGAATGAGCCCCAGGGGGAGCCGAAGCGGTCCAGCATCCATCCCTCGGGCAGTTCCTGGAGTTCCTTCAGCGGGCTGCCGTTCTCCACGACGAAGCCGTTGTGCTCGGGGTAGTCCCAGCCGTCCTCGGTGGCCCACCGGTCCAGGAACTCCGCGGGGGAGAGGTCGCCGAACCGGTCGTAGCCCTCCACCAGTTCGCCGACGGGTCCGCTGGTGGGTAGCTCGGCCGGTCCCAACCTCGGGTCCCCGCACAGGTACTGCTCCAGCTCCTCTTCGCTGGGCGGTGGATCCAGCACGGGGCACTCGCCGGTCGATACCAGGGGCGGTGAGGGAAGGGATTCGTCGGCCAGGACGGGGGAGGAAGCGCCGAGTGTCAGGGCAAGGGCAAGGGCAGGAGCGAGGGCAAGGGGAAGGGGCAGATGCGTGGGCGAGGGCAGGGGGAGGCCCGTGGCTGGCACTACCCGGAAGGCGGACACTGCGCGGAAGAGGGACATCGGACTCCGTCCGGTTGATTACTACTTAGAGTTTCCAGTCAAAGACTCTGTGTAGTGAATCATGGTGGCGTCCTTGCCCGGTGGAAGTTCTCCTCATCGGCCGGTGGCCGGTTGATTGGAAGGGTGGTGAGTTATCCACAAGCAGGAGATTCGGGGTGTTGGTGGAGCGCGTGGGCGTGATCCCATTGATCTTAGGGGAGCCGCTGGTTTCGCCGGTTTCGTGCTGCCCGGGGCTGTTCGTGCTGGTCGGAGTGGGAGGTGGGCGGTGGGGCGCCTGGGGTCGGGGGCCGCTGGTTCACGGGGCGTCGCTCGGGTGGTTGGTGGGGCGCCTTAGGTAGGGGCTCTTCTGGTGGTTGGGCGGGGTGGGGGTGGGTTCTCCCTCCTTCCCCGCCGCGTGATTGTTGCCGCCCGCACCGCACGCGTCAAGGCGATGGTGTGTGCTGTGGCGCTGTGGTGGGTGGCCTTGACCCGTACGGCACGGGCGGCGGTTTGGCGGCTATCGGGGAAGGGGGGAGAGTGGTTGGGGTTCCAACGGCCCTGCGGGCCTTCGGCCCACTCCGGCCGCAGTCGGCCGGATCCCTTCCCCTCCCTCTGGCTTTCTCGTGGGCCGCGTCGCCACTACGTGACGGGTCCGGTCACGAAGAGCCCGCTACAGGTGGGGCACGGGGCGGGCCGCGTCCCCGCGGTAGCCGGCACCGGCGCCCCTTTGGCGATGATCTTGCTCGTAGCGCCATGTTGGGCGCCCAACATGGCGCTACGGACAAGATCGTTTCCATTCAGAGCCCCTTCCCTTGAATTCGCCAGGAGTATCTCCGCTATGGGCGGATCCGACCATAGCGAAAAGGGGTTGCGGATAACCCGAAACAGGGGTCCTCGTATGGTAGGCATGCCGGTCCAAGAGTTCGGTTAATATACCCACCGGTAAGCCTGCCATTTTCTGGGGTGTTCGCATATAATCAGAGTATGATCTTTCCTCCCCATGCACCGCGCCCGACCGGGAACACCCCGGTCGATAAGGCGATGGCGGGTGCGCGGGAGATGGCGGTGGAATTCTCCGGCCGGGATATCCCGTTCGGATGTGAAGCCGATGTGCTCGCACAGTTCGGCCGGCTCAACCAGGAAACAGACCGCATCCGCTACGGGATGCTGCCCGCCCTGGCCCGCATGGAGACCACCGGCGCCCTGCTGGAAGAGGGCGGCCAGCGCAGCATCCAGGCGTGGATCACCCACCAGTGGGGCACCTCCCCGGCCGAGGCCAAGAGCCTTGCCACCCTCGCCCGAGCCCTACACCGGCAGCAGCTGCCCCTGGTGGAAGAAGCCTTCCAGAACAAGGTCTTGTCGTTGGGTGAGGCGTGCGCCATCGCGACCTCCACCGAAAAGGCGACTGCTGAGTGGGCGAAGGTCCTGGAAACGGCGGATGAGGAATTCCGTGCGGAGTGTCCTTCGGTGGAGGGGTTTCGGGCCCGGTTGGAATACGGGTTGATCGGTTTCAAGGACGAATGCCCGCAGGCTTCAGTGCGCCAACTGCGGGACGCGACGAAATGGTTCGTCGCTCGCCTGGACCCCGACAAAGCCGACCGGGACTATGACGAAACGTTCGAGAACCGGGGCGCCCAATTCTCCCCCACGTTCGAGTCCGGGTTTCTGTTGCGAATGTGGGGACCGGGGGCCGATAACGAGCTGATCCAGGCCGCCCTGCAGGCTTATACCGAGCCGTACGGGCCCGATGACGCGGCGATGCCGAAGCATCAGCGCACTTATGACGCGATGATGCGGATCTTCGAGACCGCTCTGACGCATCGGGATTGCTCCAGCCTGAGCCGCCAACCGTTGGCCACCCTCAACATCACCGTCCCCCTCAAGCGCTTCCTGGGCGACGGGTCGGCTGAGCCCGCCAACACCGAGGATGGTGTGGTCATCCCGGACCAGATGGTGGCCCGCCTGACCCCCGAGAGTTGGCTGCGCCGGTTCGTGACCGACGAACAAGGCCGCACCCTGCTGGACGTGGGGCGAAAGCAGCGGTGCGCTCCCGATCCGGTGCGCCAGGCGGCGGGGTTCAAAGAGTTCACCTGCCAATGGCACGAGGGTTGTGATGTGCCGCGTAGTTGGTCGCAGTACGACCACATCGTCCCCTTCTCCCACGGCGGGGCCACCAGCGCCGACAACATGCAGATCCTGTGCTCGACCCACAACAGGCTCAAGCACCGGTTGCAGGCCAAGGTGAACCGGCAGATCTGGGAACACCACCACGCCCAGAACCGCCAGGAAGCGGGAAAGGAAGCCGGGTCCGGGGATGGTGAGGGGGAGCCAGCCCCAGCCACCGCCCTCTAACCACCACCCGCTTCCACGATCATGTGTTTCCGCCAGGTGGAACCCCAACCCCCGCGAGATCACCCCCGGTTGGGTGTCAGACCCCAAGGGCCTTGTGTCCTGTGGGGATATCGGCATGCCCAGGGCAGAAACTCCGCGAACCCCCCGCCCAGAGCCATATCCCGGGGTTGGAGTGGTTCCCGTTGGGGGTGTTGGCACGGCTCCCACCCCTGGTACCGGCCCACCGGCACCATCAACCCCGTGCAACCCTGTGCTGTCTCTTCATCATGATGATCTTGTCCGTAGCGCCATGTTGGGCGCCCAACATGGCGCTAGGAGCAAGATCATCAGGGAGAGAGCTTCACCAGAGGTGGCTACCGCGGGGACGCGGCTCGCCACCGGCCCTACCTGTAGCGGGCCCTTCGTGACCGGACCGGTCACGTAGTGGCGACGCGCTCAACGAGGACACCAGAGGGAGGGGAAGGGATCCGGCCGCCTGCGGCCGGAGTGGGCCGCAGGCCCGCAGGGCTGTTGGGACCTCAACCACTCTCCCCCCTTCCCCGATAGCCGCCAAACCGCCGCCCGTGCCGTACGGGTCAAGGCCACCAACACCGCTGCCAGAGCACTCACCATCGCCTTGACGCGTGCGGTGCGGGCGGCAACAATCACGCGGCGGGGAAGGAGGGAGAACCCACCCGAGCAACGCCCAACAACCCCCAGAGCCAGAAACCTGAGGCGCCCCACCAACCACCCCACACCCGCCCCGTAAACCGGCAGATTCTCTACCTCAGGCGTCCCACCCACACACCAAAAGGACGACCACCAACCGCCTGGTCAGCCGCCGGCGCTGGAGACACGGACCAGGGCGCGCACCGCGCACCGTGCTCGCAGCCTCGCAGCCTCGCAGCCTCGCAGCCTCGCAGCCTCGCAGCCTCGCAGCCTCGCAGCCCGGCGCGGTCACCGAACTCCTCGAAACCTCTGATGCGATCCAGCGGAGATCGGGCTACAGACCGTCTGCGATCTGGCTGCGGATGAGCGGGCTTCGGGTGGTCCGAACATGCGAACGGCCGTCCCGTGACTCGGGACGGCCGTTCAGCGTATGGATGGTTCCTACTGGCGACCTAGCGCCCGGTAGGTCCAGCCGGAAGCGCGCCAGTACGTGGGGTCCAGCGCGTTGCGCCCGTCCACGATCCGCTTCTGGGACACGACCTCGCCCATCTCGTCGGGGTTGGCATCCTTGAACTCCGCCCACTCGGTGAGCAGCAGGACCACGTCCGCGTCGCGTGTGGCGTCCAGCATGGAGTCGGCGTAGTTCAGCTCCGGGAACGCCTCACGGGCGCGCTCCAGGGCCTGGGGGTCGTACACCGTCACGTGCGCGCCCAGGGAGGCGATGGTCGAGGCCACGTCCAGCGCGGGCGAGTCGCGGATGTCGTCGGAGTTCGGCTTGAAGGCCGCGCCCAGCACCGCCACGGTGCGCCCGGCGAAGTTTCCGCCGATCAGCTGGCGGGCGATGTCGATGGTGCGGGCCCGGCGACGCTGGTTGATCGCGTCCACCTCGCGCAGGAACGACAGCGCGGGCTCGACGCCCAGCTCGTCGGCGCGGGCCATGAAGGCGCGAATGTCCTTGGGCAGACAGCCACCACCGAAGCCCAGGCCGGGGCCGAGGAACTTGCCGCCGATGCGGTCGTCGTAGGACAGCGCCTCGGCGAGCTGGATGACGTCGGCGCCCGCGACCTCGGACACCTCGGCCATCGCGTTGATGAAGGAGATCTTCGTGGCGAGGAAGGCGTTGGCCGAGACCTTGACCAGCTCGGCGGTCTGCAGGTCGGTGACCAGGAACGGGGTGCCGTCGTCCACCTGTTGCTGCCACAGGGCGCGGACGGCCTTCTCGACTCGGGGGGACTCGGTGCCGATCACGATGCGGTTGGGGTGCAGGGTGTCCTCCACCCCGAAGCCCTCGCGGAGGAACTCCGGGCTCCAACCGAGCTCGGCCTCCTCGCCCACCGGGGCGAGCGCGGCGAGGCGGGCGGCCAGGGTGGCGGCGGTGCCCACCGGGACGGTGGAGCGACCCACGACCACGGTCGGTCGGGTCAGGTACGGGGCGAGGTTGTCCACCGCCGAGTTCACGTAGCGCAGGTCGGCGGCGCCGGACTCGTCACGCTGGGGGGTGCCCACACAGATCAGGTGCAGGTCCGCGAACTCGGCGGCCTCGGCGAAGCTCGTGGTGAAACGCAGCCGACCGGTCTTCAGGTTGGCCTTCAGTAGCTCGTCGAGACCGGGCTCGTAGAAGGGGACCTTGCCGGAACGGAGCATGTCGACCTTGGCTTCGTCGACGTCCAGGCCCAGGACCTCGAAGCCCATCTCGGCCAGGCAGGCGGCCGTCGTGGCGCCGAGGTAGCCGGTCCCGATGACGCAGACCCGCATACGTTCCGCTTCGACCACTGGGTGTTCCTTCCTTGCTTCCGCGCGCGCCTGGTATTGGTTGTTCCCGCTCTCGGCGGTCGACATCCCTCACGGGGGCGGATAACGGACATGGTTCGGCCGACGATGGTGCCGGGGCGGCATCACCCTACGCGCAGGGCCGTGGCGTCCGACCCAACTGCACGTGAACAGTCAGGCGGACAGATTACCGGTGGGTGGTGAGATGTCGGTACGAGGGGATCGATGAGGGGACGTCCCGCCCCCGTGAAGTGGGACGTTCGGATCAACGGCCCCGGTCGTCGTCCAGTGGGGTCCACACCGCGCCGCTCTCACCGCGACGGAACGGCGTCGTGGTCTTGCCGGAATCGTCGTACCGGCGTACGGGGGAGGCGGGTGGAGGAACGTCGGGCACGGTGTCGCCGACCGGACCTCCGTCGTTCCACCGCTCTTCCACGGTCTCGCCCGGCTCGGGCCCGACCTCGTCGACCGGCGCCGAGCGATACCGGTCGCGGCTCGCGCTCGCCACCACTCGATCGCCGGGAACGGGGCCCAGGTCCTCGGCCGCGCGCCAGCGGGTGGGCAGGGTCGCCGAACCCAGGAGCAGCACGCCCAGGGGCAGGGCGATGCCGAGTCCGGCCCCGCTCGGGTAAAGGAACGTCTCCTCGTTGAGCCAGGAGAGCGCGGAGGTCAGCGTCTCGGGGGAGACGATCGGCCACAGACACAGGGCGGTCAGGAGCGCCCCGGAAGTACCGGCCACCAGGGGAGAGCGGCGTGAGGCGACCAGGTAGGCGCCCACGGCACCCACCAGACACAGGACCACCACGGACAACACCGAAGCGACGTCCACCTCACCCTGGGTGATACGGGGGAACAGGTCGGCCGCCCACGCGATCCCCACCCAGATGACGGGGGTCAAGGCGATTCCGGCGAGTAGTCCGACCAGGTGGCGGAGCAAGAGCTTCCCCTTCCCCGAGGGACTTTCGCGGTCCCTCTCCTCACAAGGCTACGTGCAGATGTTCTCTTTGGCGGTGGTGATGGCGGTCCCGTCCTCCGTGGTCGGTTCCTGCGGTTCCTCTTCCGCCACCGCGCCTTCCACCGGAGCGGGCGGTTCGAACGTCGTGTGGTTGAAACCGATCACGACCTGCAGGTCGCCCTCCAGGGTCTGGTCCTCGACCGTCTCCGAACCCGGCAGCATCTCCGCCATGTACGCGGCGAGCTCCTCGTCCTTCGGTCCGTACCGGACCTCTGTCGTCGGCACGCTCCGGTCGCTCCAGTTCTCGGCCTCGTCGGTGACGTCGAACCCGGCCTCGGCGAACTGGTTGTCCATTCGGGCGCCCAGGCCCGGGGTGGCGGTGCCGTTGAACACGCGGACCCGGACGTCGCCGGGGACGGGCTCGGCGTTCTCCTGGGCCGACTCCTCGGCCTCGGGTTCGTTCAACGGGCGGTCGGCGTTGATGTCGGCGAACATCTCCCGTGCCGCGGGCTCGTCCCACAGCAGGGCGACGTCACCGCGCGGTGTCCAGTGGTCCATGTCCGAGATCGGCACCTGCGCGAAGGTCACGTTGCTCAGGTCCATTTCGCGCATCTGGTACGCCAGGTCGTTGATGGCGCTGGTGTCCATCCCCTCGTCCACGGTCACCGAGGACAGGGAGCTGTCCAGGAACGCGGTGAGCTTGCCCGGGTCCGAGAGGGTCTGGCTGCTCAGCGCCTTGTCGAACATGGCCGACAGCACCTGCTGTTGGCGGTCGATCCGGTCCAGGTCGCCTCGGGCGGTGGCTCGGGTCCGGGCGAACGCCAGGGCGTCGGCCCCGCCCACCTGGTGGGTGCCCGCCTCCATGTTCAGGTGCGCCTTGGGGTCGTCGATGGCCTCGGGCAGGCACACCTCGATGCCGTCCAGGGCGTCCACCACGTCCACGAATCCGTTGAAGTCCACCTCGACGTAGTGGTCGATGCGCACCCCCGTCGTCGACTCCACGGTCTGGACCGCGAGTTGAGGGCCGCCGAAGGCGTAGGCGGCGTTGATCTTGTCCTCGCCCTCGCCGGGGATGTCCACCCACAGGTCGCGGGGGATACCGACCACGGTGAGGTGGTCGCGCTCGTGGTTGAGGCGCACCAGCATGATCGTGTCGGATCGCTGTCCGGGGGTGGAACCGACGCTGAGCGCGTTCTGATCCTCTGAGTTCATCTCGTCGCGACTGTCGGAACCGATGACGAGGAAGGTCAGACCACCGGTCTCCTCGGGGCGGTCGTCGTCGGCCATCCCGCTGAACACGTCGAAGCGGTTCAGCGAACCCGACATCCACCCGGTGATCGCCCACGAGGTGCCGGAGGCCAGCAGGACCAGCACCGAGAGGACACTCATCACGAGCAGACCGTTGCGGCGCCGCCGGACCGTCGCGCTGGGCACGGTGATCCGCCCGGAACGCTTTGAACGGTCGGGTGGCACAGGGGAGGAACGCTCACGTCGGAACTCGCCCGTTGATCCGTGCCGTCCGGCGTCGTCGCTCATCGGCATCCCCGTCCCACCCGTTCAACGGTGTCCTCGACACACCTAGGTTGTCACCCGATCGGCCGAAGGGGGCCGGATGTCGGCCCCCGGCGTGTTGCCCCCCTATGTTTCGAGACCGGAAGAGGCCGATCGGTTCTGTCGTTTCGTGTGAATCATCTCGGGCGTCAAGCCGTGACGGTGGAGACGGGTCGTCCGGCCGGTGGCCCCGGTGCAGTACCGTTGACGGCGCGTACACCCTCTCTTCGTGCGCGTTTCCGACACGTCTTGATCCAGGGAAGTGCCCGTGTCCTGGCCGCCTGTCTCCGTCGTCATGCCTGTTCTGAACGAAGAACGCCACCTCGCCGCCGCGGTGGAACACGTCCTCGCCCAGGAGTACCCGGGCGAGCTCGAGGTCGTCCTGGGGGTCGGTCCCTCCAAGGACCGCACGCGTGAGGTCGCCGACGACCTCGCCGCGGCGGATCCCCGCGTCAAGGTGGTGGACAATCCCACCGGTAAGACCCCGGCCGCCCTCAACGCCGCCATCGGCGCCTCCTCGCACGACGTCGTCGCGCGCATCGACGGCCACGCGATGATGCCCTCGGACTATCTCCGGGTGGCCGTGGAGACCCTCGATGAGACCGGCGCCGACAACGTCGGCGGCATCATGGCCGCCGAGGGCACCACCCCCTGGGAGAAGGCCGTGGCCGCCGCCATGACCTCCAAGGTCGGGGTCGGCAACGCCCGCTTCCACACCGGTGGTGAGGGCGGCCCCGCCGATACCGTCTACCTCGGTGTGTTCCGCCGATCCGCGCTGGAGCGTGTCGGCGGGTACGACGAGGCGTTCCTGCGGGCGCAGGACTGGGAGATGAACCACCGCATCCGCACGACCGGCGGCACCGTCTGGTTCCAGCCTCGGATGCAGGTCTCCTACCGTCCGCGCCGCAACGTCAAGCTGCTCGCCAAGCAGTACTTCCACTACGGCCGGTGGCGGCGTGTGGTCGCCCGCCAGCACAAGGGCACCATCAACCTCCGTTACCTCGCGCCGCCGGTGGCCGTGGCCGGGATCGGCGTCGGATTTCTCGGCGGTTTCCTGTTCTGGCCGCTGTGGCTGGTCCCCGCCGCCTACCTGGCCTTGATCACCGCCGCGTCGGTGCCGCTCACCCGGGGGCGGCCGGCCTCGTCGTGGCCGCTCATCCCGCTGGCGCTCGCCACCATGCACATGTCGTGGGGCGTCGGGTTCATCACGAGCCCGTCGAAGCTGGGCGCCGACTCGCGGACCGCTCAGACCTCCCACTCCTGAACTCGGGATCCGAGAAGCGGTCTCCCATCGGAGCTCCGGTTCTGCTAGCAAGAAAGGTAGGAGAACCGGAGAGGGAGCCATGGACGAGTTGCGCGGAGACCAGGCCGTGTGGGTGTTCGACAGCGAGACTGTCCGCATCCGCTTCGAGACCAAGGGCTGGTTCAAGAGCCCGCTGTTCAAACTCCTGGGTACCCTCGACCTTCCGGTCGGGCTCGTCCGCGACGTCGACTTCCGCCCGGGTGCGGGGCGGAAGAAGGGCTGGGTCCTCAACCTGCGGATGCGTGACCGCATGGACCCCTACTCCACCGTCGGCGCGATGCTCGACGAGAAGTTCCAGCCCTTCCGGCTGACCGGCCCGGCCAAGACCGAGCTGGTCGCCGAGTACCTGGCCGACCAGCTCCGCTTCGCCGCCGGGCAGGCCCGTGAACCCGAGCCCCGCGCGGTGCTGTCCCTGGTCCCACCCCAGCCCCTGCACGTGCTCACCTCCGAGGGGACCGCCCGCTTCGAGGACGACCGACTCTCCCTGGTGTGGTCGGGTGGCTACGCCGGTGGCTACAAGAAGAAGAAACAGCGCCGCGAGTTCGACCTGGCCGAGATCGACGGCATGGAGTGGGCACCGGTCGACGACTGGGGCTGGGGCTTCGTCCGCGTGCTGGGTCGGGGAAAGTCCGCCGACGCCAAACCCAAGACCGACCTCAACGTGTTGCGTGCCGGGGACGAGGGCAACGAGATCCACCAGGCCTTCCTGTTGGCCGCCACGGTCACCGCCCACCGGTGGGCGCACGAGGGCACGGCCCGGGCGGCCATCGGTGCCGGCGAAGACGAGCAGACCCCGCCGGTGGGTTTCGACGACCCCGAATGGTGGAAGCGGACCGCCCGGAGCGCCGTGGACGCCCTGCGCGGGCCACAGATCACCCTGAACCTCCCCGGCGGAAGGGGAGCGGAGACGTCGGACGGCGACTCCTCCGTCGAGATCGCCGAGGCCGGCCAGGACGCCCCGGTGGGCCTCGGCGAGCCCGCACCACGGGCCGACACCGCGTGGATCTTCGAGCAGATCGAACGCCTCGGCGACCTGCACGCCAAGGGCCTGCTCACCGACGAGGAGTTCGGCACCAAGAAGGCCGAACTCCTCGACCGGATCTGAGCTTCAATCGCGCGATTCCTTGAGGGCGGTCACCGCACCGGACACGTCGTCCACCACGACCGCGTCCATGCCGGCCGCGGCGAAGCGCGCCGCGTCGACCGGGTCCGGGCACCAGGACATGATCTCCAGCCCGGCGCGGTGCGCGGTCTCGACCGTGTACTCCAGTGGACGTCGCCCCGGCTTGGGCTCCTCGTCGCTCAATCCCAGGGCACGGGCGTCCACCGCCACGATCGGGCACCCCAGCCCCACGGCACCGGGGATCGCCGAGTCCGCGGGGTTGCGCACGTACGGCATCCAGGCAGTCGGAACCCCGGGGGCCCCTTCCCGCACGGCCAAGAGCAGACCCGGGTCGAACGAACAGACGAACACTCGGCGACGCTCGGCCTCGCGGCGCAGATGGGGCAGGAGCAACGACACGGTTCGCCGTGCCGGCGCGTCCACCGCGTCCTCCATCACCGTCTTGACGTCCACGTCCAGACCGATGTGGCCCGGGATCGCGGAGAGTCCTTCCTCAAGACCCACCAGCCCGGCCTCTCCGCACTCCCCGAGGGTGAGGTCGACGATGGCGCGACCGTCGTCCAGAGCGGCGTTGTGGTAGAGCACCAGGGCGTCGTCACGCGTACGGCGCACGTCGATCTCGATCCAGTCCGCGCCGGTGCGGGCGGCCAGTTCGAACGAGGCCACGGTGTTCTCCCGGGTCCCGTCCACCACTCCTCGGCCCGCGCCCCGGTGCCCGATCACATCGGTGGCCTCGAAGACCCGGCTCACGGCGCCACCTCCGGAATCGGACGCCCCATCGGCGCGGCGTGCGCGCGCATCCGGCGCAACAGCGTCTCTGCGATCTCCACGTCACCCGGGTTCGTCACCTTGATGTTGCTCTCCTCCCCCGGCACGATCCGCACCTCTTCCTCGGGCAGGTACCGCAGCACCACCCCGCAGTCGTCGGTGGCCACCAGGTTCGGGTCCGCCATCGCCAGTTCGTAGGCGCGGCGTGCCACGCCCAAACGGAACCCCTGAGGCGTCTGCATCCGACGCAGGGTGGAACGGTCCGGGGTCTGTTCGATCACCTCGCCGCCGGACCGCCCCGGGGCCACCCGCACCACGGTGTCGGCGCTGGGCACCGCCACCCCGACGGCACCCGCCTCGCCCAGAGCGGACACGCACGCCGCGATGGTCGCCGGTCGGACCAAGGGACGGGCCGCGTCGTGCAGCAACGCCAGGTCGTCGGCGGAGGCGGCCGACATCGCGGTCAACGCCGCGTAGGAGGTGTCCGTTCGAGTCGCTCCACCCGGGAGCACCTTGGACACCTTCGCGAACCCGGCCTCGGCGACCAGGTCCTCGATCCGGCCCACGTACTCGTCCACCATCAACACGACGATCTCGTCCACGTCGGGGCTGGCCTCGAAGGCCGCGATCGAATGTTCGATGATGGGACGCCCCTCCAGCGGCAGGAGCTGCTTGGGGGAGGTCGCGCCCATACGCGCACCGACCCCACCTGCCAGAACCGCCGCGATCACCCGCGGACCTGCGGACATGCTTCCTCCGTGCCTACTCGGGTGCTCGCCGGAGATCGAACGAGGGAACCCGAGGTGGGATGTCGATGCCAGACCCTAACCGACGTCGAAGACGAGAGGTCTGTTCCGGGGTGAACGGCACGTGGTTGACACGGTCTGTCCGATGCAGCGGTAACCTATGGACGCCTGTCGAGCGTGATCGGTCCCTCCCTCCCATCGATTCGGACGTGGAGCCGGGCGTGGTCCGCGGTATCCCCCGACCTTCCGGACAGCCCCCGTTCCGGTCCGGGTACGGGTGGGGCCGTGTCGAAGGCCGGTGCGCACAGGCGAGTTCATAGACGCGACAGTCCGGCACATCTGAACCGGACGATCTCGAACCTTGGAGGTGGCGGTGGCGTCAAGGACGCTGGCCGTCTGGGAGCACCGGAAGGTCGTCGGCCTCCTGGTCCGGCGCGACCTGAAGGTCAAGTACCAGCAATCCGTGCTGGGATACGCCTGGACGATGTTGGAACCCCTCGCTCTGACGTTGGTGTACTTCTTCGTCTTCGGCATCGTGCTCCAGGCGGAACGAGGTATGCCGGAGGGTGTTCCGGGCGGTTACATCCTCTTCCTGGTCGCGGGCATCCTTCCCTGGACCACCTTCGGCGCCATCCTCAGCGAGGCGCCGCGAGCGATGATCACGCACTCGAAGCTGATCACCACCATGAAGGTGCCCCGGGAGATCTTCCCGATGGCCACGGTGGGGACCAAGTTCATCGAGTACGTGCTCACCTGGCCGGTCCTGCTGGTCTTCGTGTTCGCGCTCGGCGGACGCTTCAGCTGGGAGGGCATGCTCTTCTGGTTGCCCCTGGCCATCGTGCTGACCTTCATGTTCGGGTTGGGTGTGACCCTGTTCCTGTCCTCGGTGAACGTGTTGCTCCGTGACGTGGAACGCCTGACTCGTATCCTGACCCGGATTCTGTTCTACGGATCGGCGATCCTGTTCCCGGCGAGCATGGTGCTCCACGCGGACAAGGTCCCCGGCTGGGCGAAGACTCTCTACGAGCTCAACCCGTTGATGGGTATCTTCCAGATGCACCGAACGGTGTGGTTTTCCGGATTCGAGGAACTAACGCCGAGTACCCTCGCGTTGACCTCTGCGGTGGTCGGTTCGATTCTGATGCTGATCATCGGATACTGGACGTTCCGCCGTCTGGAGATGTCCGTTCTGAAGGAGTTGTGATGGCGTCCACTTACGAGGCCGCGGTCGCCGACGGTCCGGTCATCGAGGCCAAGGGTCTCGGTGTGAAGTTCGCGGTGAACCGCCGGCGTAAGCGCAGTCTGCGTGAGATGTTCATCCACGGCAACAAGCGCGACCCCAACGCCGAGGGCGACGATTTCTGGCCTTTGCGGGACGTCTCCTTCGAGGTCGCCAAGGGCGACTGCGTGGGGATCGTCGGCAAGAACGGCACCGGCAAGTCCACCCTGCTCAAGATGATCGCCGGGGTCCTCCTCCCCGACGAGGGCAAGGTGAGCGTGCACGGCAAGGTGGCGCCCCTGCTGGAGTTGCGAGCCGGCTTCAACGACAACCTGACCGGCCGGGAGAACGTGTACCTGGTCGGTTCGCTGCACGGCATGACCGAGAAGCAGATCGACGAACGCTTCGACGAGATCGTCGACTTCGCGGAGATCAAGCCGAAGTTCATCGACACCCCGATCCGGCACTACTCCAGCGGAATGAAGGTGCGGCTGGGCTTCGCGCTCATCTCACAGCTGGAGCACCCGATCATGCTGGTCGACGAGGTGCTCGCGGTGGGCGACAAGGCCTTCAAACGCAAGAGTTACGAGGCCATCGACCGCATGCTCGCCAACGAGCGCACCATGGTCCTGGTCTCGCACAACGAGAGGGACCTGCGCCGCTTCTGCAACCGCGGTCTGTACATCAAGAACGGGGCCCTGGCCCTGGACTCCGACATCGACTCCGCCTTGGCCGCCTACAACGAGGACACCAAGGCCGAGATCGAGGAGCGCAAGAAGAAGGACGCGGCGAAGAAGAAGCGCGCCGAGGCGGCGGCCAAGAAGGCCGAGGCCGAAGCCGGCCCGATCGACGCCGGTGCCACCGCGGCCGACGAACCCAAGCCCGAGGCGGACAAGGCCGACCCGGGTGAGGGTGGCGACGGCAAGGACGGTAAGGACGGCGGGCAGGCCGCCTGACCTGGACCCGAACGCGAATCCCCCACAGGAAAGAGCGCACCACGGATCGTTCCGGAGGTGCGCTCTTTCCTGTGGGGCCTGTCCGAAACGCCGCTCTGCGACTCAAAGGGGCGTATCGGCGTCCTTGAGCGTGTCGGTGATGGATTGTGCACAGAGCGTAGGCGACCGTGACTCTCAGCTGAAACCAGGGGAGCGCGGACATGGCCGAGGGAATCGTGGTGCGGGCGACCGCGCGGATGCTCGAACGCGGGTACGTCACCCGTTCGGGGGTGACCCGCGTCGGCGTCGTGGTCGCGGCCATCGCGGCGGTCTGGTTCAGTCGGGCCGACGTCACGGGGGCGATCGTCGGGTCGCTGTTCCTCGGGCTGGTCCTGTTCTGTGACACGGTCCGCTCGCGCATGCGCTCCCACCGTCGGGACGTCCTCACCCTGTGGACCATCTCCATGACCGTTCGGTTCCGGGAGTACGTGATCTACGTCGGGCTCGCCTTCGGGGCGGCCGCCGCCGGTCACTCCGGCGCCTGGGGGTGGGCGGCCGGTGCGCTCATCGCCCTCGCCCTGCGTGACGCGCTTCTGGTGGCCCGCGCGGCGCCGCCCGCGAGGTGGGCGCCACATCCGCTCGTTCTTCCCGGCCAGCGCCGTCCTGAGGGCCTCCAGGGGGCCTCGGTCCCCAGGCCTCGGGACGGTGGGCGGCCCGCGGGCGCGGGCCACGCGGCCGAGATCGCCCGGGCCGCCGGGATACCGGACACCGAAGAGGGTGGGAGCGCCGTTCCCGCGTCGCCCTCCCTCGCCCTGCTGACCCGCCGGATCATGGCCTTCGAGCAGCCCACGCGCTTCCTGGTCATCGCCGTCGCCGCCACGGCCTGGGACGCCCGGATCGCCTTCATCAGCCTCATCGTCGGCTGTGTCGTCGCGATCACCGGTGAACTCGTCGACCCGAGCTCCGAGGTGCGCCGGTGAACGGGGAGAGACCGATGGGGGAGAGACCGACGGACGGTCTCCCGGTGGTCGAACGGGATGCCCGGGGATGTGACCTTTTGGGACCGATCGTTCTCGACCTGCGTTTTCTTCGTGATGACGGTCACATGGGCAGGCTTCTGGGCAGGTTGGCGCCAGGGATCGCACCACCGCTGTTCACGGCCGTCGCCGGTGCCATCATCGTGGTGGTCCTACTCCTGGCGGACCAAGGGCGGCTGACAGGTATTACCCTGTGCGCACCGGTCGCGGCCCTGCTACTGTCCGGTTTGGCCGCCGGCCACCCCCATAATGGGCGGTTCGACCGGTTCGTACCACCCATCCTGCGGGCCACCGAATACGGATACCTGGCAACGCTGGGGCTCGCGTCCGGCGTGCCCGGTCCCCTGGTGTTCGTAGTCTTGGTGACGGTCGCCTGTCACCACCGCGACGATGTCGCACGACCCGCGGTCGGAGTGAACCGACCGTCCGGGACGCGCGCCGCCGCGCTCGGGTGGGACGGCAGGATGCTGGTCATCGCGGCCGGGGGAGCGCTGTCCGCCCTCACACCCGCCTACGGCATACTCGCCGGATACCTGGTGGTCCTACAGGTTCGGGAGGCCGTGCGCACCTGGAGCGCCACTCCGGTGGCCGAAGTGTGTACCGGTTCCGCCGACTCCCTCGGCGGAGAGGGGCAGTGGGGAGATCACCCGATCTCCCCCAACGGAGACGGGGGCCGAACGGCCACCGGAACGAACGGGGAGGCGTGAACGCCTCCTCGACCTAAGGAGGAACTCGCCCTCATGCTCGGAATGGTTCTCGCCGCAGGCGCGGGGCGTCGCCTGCGTCCTTACACCGACACCCTGCCCAAGGCCTTGGTGCCCGTCGATGGCGAGACGACCATCATGGACATCTCGCTGCGCAACCTGGCGGCCGCCGGTCTCACCGACGTCGTCATCGTCGTCGGGTACCGGGCCGAGGCCGTCGAGGAGCGTAAGGCCGCTCTGGAAGAGCGCCACGGCGTCAAGCTCACCCTCAGCTACAACGACAAGGCCGAGGAGTGGAACAACGCCTACTCCCTGTGGACCGCACGTGAGTTCTTCTCCGAGGGCGTCCTCCTGGTCAACGGCGACACCGTGCACCCGGTGAGTGTCGAGGAAACGCTACTCGCCGCCCGGGGACCGGAACTCCTCCTCGCGGTGGACAACGTGAAAAGCCTCGCTGAAGAAGAGATGAAGGTGACCCTCGACGACGACGGCCACCTCCAGAACATCACCAAGCTGATGGACCCCGCCACCGCCGCGGGCGAGTACATCGGCGCCACCCTCATCGAGGGCTCGCTCGACTCCCGTCTGGCCGACGCCCTGAAGGCCACCTGGGAGCGCGACCCGCAGCTCTACTACGAGGACGGCTACCAGGAGCTGGTCCGCCGAGGCGAGAAGATCGCCGTCGCCCCCATCGGCAAGGTGGACTGGGTCGAGGTCGACGACCACGACGACCTGGCCAAGGCGAGGGAGATCGCGTGCCGCTACTAGCACGAATGCTCCCCTCCCCTCTGGCGATCGACGTGCGCCGGGGAGCCGTCTCCTCGCTCGGGACGGTGTTGGCCGACCGCCGCATCGCGACCGAGGGACGCATCGCCGTGGCGGTGGGACCGGGTCAGGGCGCACAGATCGCCGCCGACCTGGACCTGCCCCAGTGCGAGGTCTTCCAAGTCGAGGAGGGAACCGTCGACGCGGCGACCGAGCTCGGCCAGAAGCTGCGCTCAGGCGCCTACGAGGCCGTGGCCGGCATCGGCGGCGGCAAGACCATCGACGTCACCAAGTTCGCCGCGACCATGGCGGGCATCCCGATGGTGGCCGTGGCCACCAACCTGGCGCATGACGGCATCGCCTCCCCGGTCAGCTCCCTGGAGCACGAGGGCGGCAAGCCGTCCATCGGCGTGACCATGCCCATCGCGGTCGTCATCGACGTGGACTACGTCCAGGCCGCCCCCGGGCACCTGGTCCGTTCCGGTGTCGGTGACGTGATCAGCAACATCTCCGCGATCGAGGACTGGGAACTCGCGGGCAGGGAGAACGACGAGCCGGTCGACGGCATGGCGGTCACCTTCGCCCGTGTGGCGGCGGAGGCGATCCTGCACCGGCCCGACTCCATCGACTCGGACGGGTTCCTCAAGGTCCTGGCCGAAGGTCTGGTGCTGTCCGGTATGGCCATGTCGGTCGCCGGTTCCAGCCGTCCGGCCAGTGGCGCCTGCCACGAGATCCTGCACGCGGTCACCCAGCTCTACCCGGGCAAGGGCAACCACGGGGAACTCGCCGGCCTGGGGACGCTCTTCGCCTCCTACCTGCGGGTCCAGCATCTGGGCTGGCCGGCCGCGCGACTGGACGAGATCCGCTCCTGCCTGCTCCGCCACCAGCTGCCCATCGTGCCCGCCGACGTCGGTCTCACCGAGGCCGAGTTCTCGCGGGCCGTGGCACACGCTCCGGGCACCCGCCCGGGCAGGTTCACGATCCTGGAACACCTGAACCTCTCCGAGGACGAGATCGGGCGGAGTGTCGCGGCCTATGTCGAAGCCGTCGGTCGCTGAGGTCCGCGCGGGCGGCCAGCCCGCGGGGATCAAGGAGCGCGTGAACGAGGAGCACTGGGCGGGGCGTCTCTACATGAGGGACATCTCCCCGTACCTGACCACGTTCTTCGTGCGCCTACGCGTACCGCCGAACCCCATCACCTACCTGATGATGGTGTTCGGGGTGCTCGCGGGCGTGGTCGTCGCGTTCGGTGGCCTGTGGTCGGCGATCCTCGCCGCCGTGATGGTGCAGATCTACCTGTTGTTGGACTGCTCCGACGGTGAGGTGGCCCGCTACACGGGTCGGACCAGTGTGGCCGGGATCTACCTGGACCGCATCGGTCACTACGTGTCCGAGGTCGCGTTGCTCGTCGGCCTGGGCATCCGTGCCCAGGGCGGGTTCGAGTCCGGGGGCTGGGTCATCCTTGGGATGACCGCCGCGCTCGGTGTCGTACTCATCAAGGCCGAGACCGACAACGTGGTCGTGGCCCGTGCCAAGGCCGGTCTTCCGGAGAAGATCACCGAAGAGGCCATGCGGCCCAAGTCGTCCGGGCTGAGCCTGGCGCGACGCCTGGCCTCCGCGCTCAAGGTCCATCGCCTGATCCAGGCCGTGGAGTTGTCCTTGATCGTGGTGGTGGTGGCCGTGGTCGACCTCTTCCTCGGTGACCTGACGGCGACCAGGGTCCTGGTCGTGGCCTGTGCCGCGGTGGCGGTGCTGATGAGCTTCGCGCACTTCGTGAGCGTGCTCGCCTCCCGACGCCTGGAGTGACGCGTCGATGATGTCCTGACGTAAGCACGGAGCCGTGGACGCTACCCGGTCCACGGCTCCGTACACTTCGTCTTTATTCTATCGTTAGTCTGTTTCTGCGAACGTTGGCATGTGTCCACCTGTCAGCCGCACGTCATCCACTGAACGGTTCGCATCCATGGCCACACCCGTGATCCCACCAGCACAGGACCCCGGCGGTCCTGCCGAACCCGTCGGCCCGGTTCTGCCCGGGGCGCGGAAAGCCCGAGCGCAGGAACGGAGCGGTTCCCAGGTGCCCGGTCGACCCACCCTTTCCTGTGTCCTGCTGACCATGGGCACACGACCCGCCGAACTGCGCCGGGCCATCACCAGCGTGTTCGAGCAGGAGGGTGCCGACGTCGAGGTCGTCGTCGTGAGCAACGGCGCCGACCTGCCCGACCTGCCCGAGGGCGTGGTCACGGTGAACCTACCGGAGAACGTGGGCATCCCCGAGGGGCGTAACCACGGTGTCAAGGCCACCACGGGCGACGTGATCCTGTTCCTGGACGACGATGGCTGGTACCGGTCCATGGACCTGGCCGAGCACGTGCGCGACCGGTTCGGCTCCGAGCCTTCCCTGGGCGCCCTGTCGTTTCGGATCGCCGACCCCGACGGCGGCCCCGACCAGCGCAGGCACGTGCCGCGACTGCGGGTCGGTGACTCCCGCAAATCCAGTGTGGTCACCACGTTCCTGGGTGGCGCGTGCGCCATCCGTCGCACCGCCTTCGACAAGGGCGGCGGTCTGCCGGGCGACTTCTTCTACGCCCACGAGGAGACCGACCTGGCCTGGCGGATCATGGACGCCGGGTACGGCATCGAGTACGACGCCGACGCAGTGATGTACCACCCCGCGGTGACGCCGACCCGGCACGAGAACTTCTACCGGCTCAACGCCCGCAATCGGGTGTGGCTGGCCCGACGCAACCTTCCCTGGCCGTTGGCGTTCGCCTACCTCGGCACCTGGATGGGCCTGACGGTGCTCCGGGAGCGTGACAGGAGCGCGCTCGGCGCGTGGTTCGGTGGTTTCCGCGAGGGTTGGCGTGAGGACGCCGGCCCCCGAACCCCGATCAGCTGGGCGACCGCCTGGCGGATGACCCGCGCGGGTCGCCCACCGATCATCTGAATCCGCCTCGACCCCCTGGGAACCTCGATGATGGCCGTGAGCTCACTCCTGCTGATCGCGTTGTTCTTCGTGCTCGTCGTCATCGTCGCGGTGGTCGTCGTGGTGGTGGTCGTCGTGAGCCGTGGCAAGGGTTCCCAGAGGCCGCCGGGGCCGTACGGCTACGGCCCGCCGCCGCACCGGCAGTGGCCCGGCCGGCACCCCGGAGCCCCCGGCCCCGGTCCGCAGGGCCCCGGCGGGCCCTAGACCCGGATGATGGGGGAGGGGCGGGGGGGGGCGGGGGGGCCCCCCCCCCCCCCCCCCCCCCGACGGGGGGGGCGGGGGGGGCCCCCCCGGGGGGGGGGGGGGGGGGGGCGGCGCCCCCCCCCGCCCCCCGCCCCTCCCCGCCCCGAACACTCGGTCCGTTAGCCGGTAGCGGCGTCTACCGGGCGGACCTCAGGGCTCTGAGTCGTCGGTACGAAGTGCGGCCAGGTCGGAGTTCCACACTCGGCCGCGTGGAGCGCCGCACGGACGTTCACGGAGAACAACCGGATGGCGTCCTCCAGACTGTCCGCACCAACCCCCATCGTCACGCAGAGGCTTCGTTGGGTCAGGCTGCCGACCACGTCGGGATCGATGATGCCCGGGTCGCATTCCTGTAGGTTGTCGAGCTCGTCGATGAAACGGTCGGTGAAGGTGTCGAAGTCGTCGTCGGTGGTGACGCCGTTCCTGCTCTCGAACGCCAGGTCGACCGCCAAGTGGTGCGTGATCACCGTTCCTGTTCCTCCCAGCACGTGGCCCGTCGCAATTGCCCGAGGAGATCTTTGAGGTAGTTCGCCCCCGAAGGCGAGAGCTTAACGGTCTTGAAGTGCTTCTTCTCGCAGGGGCAGTACATCTTGTAGTACTTCTTCCTGCGTTCGACACGCCATCCTCTGTCCTCTGCGCCCTTGAGCACCGGTTCCAGATCCTTGTCGGGGTGGCGTGGTCGAACCATGCGGTGTCCCAGCTGTTCGGTATGTACGAGTGCGACGCTTGGTTCGGAACCAAGGGTAGGTCAGAGCGTACGGCGCCAGGAAGCGGCACGGGGGAGGTTCGCGGGTTTCTCCGCCTGAAACGGTGAAGGGGGCGGGCGCCGTTCGGCGCCCGCCCCCTTCGTGGTCTCCGGGATCAGACCTCGGTGACGGCCTGCTCGTACTCCAGGCGCGGCAGGCGGTCGAACCAGGCGTCCGGACCGGGCTTACCGATGTTCATCACGACGATCGGCTGCCGGCTGGAGTCCTCGCCGAAGAACTCCTTGCGGATGCCATCGGCGTCGAAACCGGTCATCGGGCCGGCGGCCAGACCCGCGGCGCGAACGCCGATGATCAGGTAGGCGACCTGCAGGAGGGCGTTCTGCGAGGCCATGGACTCGCGGGCCTCGACCGGCATGCCGGCGAAGTTTTCACGGGCGTCCGGGGCGACGGGGAAGGTGGTGGGGAAGTGCTCGTGGAAGTCGCTGTCGGCGGACAGGATCAGCGCCAGCGGGGCCGTGGAGGTCTTGGGGGCGTTGTTGCCGGCCATGTGCTGGACGAGGCGTTCGCGGGCCTCGGGGGAACGCACCGCGGTGACCCGCAGCGGCTGGTTGTTCATCGCCGTGGGACCGAACTTGACCAGGTCGTAGATCACTCGCAGCTGTTCGTCGGTCACCGGTTCGTCGGTGAAGGAGTTGGCGGTGCGAGCGCTGTGGAACAGGAGGTCCTGTGCCTTCTTGTCGAGGACCAGCGTGTCAGTCATAGTCGAAACCTCGGTTGTGCTTCTTCGGGGTCAGAGAAGCCCGCCTGTGGCGGACACGAGGCACAACCTTGTTGACTGGGAAGATATTTCTAGATTATATGATTTGTGAGTTCATTCACTGAGCGCACTGCGCGGTCTGTCCCGCGGCGGTGGCACCTTGCCCGGGACGACCGGGACCCTTGGCGGGGAGGGCAGATCGGGGAGTGGCGCCGGCGGAGTCTCCGGGCTCTGCCTAGGGCGTACCGTACCGCCGGCCTGGGCGACCCATTCCTCCAGCTGCTTGACGAACACTCGCGCCTGGACCGGCCAGTGGTAGGAGGTCCGCGCGATCCGGTGACCGGTGCTCGCCAGATCCCGGCGCAGTTCCTCGTTGTCGCGCAGCTCCAGTACGGCCCGGGCGGCGGCGTCGCCGTCGTTGAACGGGACGACGAGCCCGGAGCGCCCCTCCGGACGCCGACTGACCAGGGCCTCGGCCATCGGGTTCGGGCTGGTCACCACCGGCAGGCCGTGGGCCATGTACTCCACGACCTTGGTCGGCAGTGAATGCCGGTAGTTGTCGGTGTCGTGCAGCAGGCTGATCCCGGCCAGGGCGCCGGCCGCCATTCGCAGGGCCCGGTCATTGGGCACGAACCCGTACCAGTGCAGGGCGTCCTCCTGGTGGGCCTCGCGCAGCAGGGGACGCACCTCGGCGTCGGCGTTGCCGATCACCTCCAGGCGCACCCCGTGGTCGCGCAACCGCCGACCCATGCGAACCATCTCGCGGGCGCCTCGCGCCATGGAGACGTGCCCCAGGTAGACGACGCGGTCGTCACCGGCGGGTCTGAGCGGGGCGTCCGGCACGTCCGTGGTGTTCGGAACGACCGGGTGGTCACCGCGGAACCGGGAACGGTAGCCCTCCTCGGCCAGGAGCAGCCGCAGTCGACGTTCGGCGCCACGTTCGAAGCCGCGCACGACCCGACCGAGCGGACGGCGCAGCGGCCCCGGCACCCACGGCTTGGTGAGCAGCGCCGCCGGGGTGTCCTCGTGCACGTCCCACACCGTGACCGGCGGCCGCTTCGATTTCGAGGGCAGCGCGAGCAGGAGTTCGGGATCGTGGAAGAGCAGAAGGTCGGCCTCGGGCGCCAACCTGGTCAGGGCGGCCCGGGCGGCCCGCAGGGAGGGCAGGCGGTCGCGCCCTTGGGCGCGCGGCACGTCCACCGAACGGACCTGGTCCCACGGCGTCACCCCGCACTCTCGAAAGGGGGCGACGTAGGTGACGGTGTGCCCTGCCTCGACGAGCGCCCGGATCTGGCGGTGCAGGATCCTGGCGTCCTCGGGGTGGTGCACAATCGTCGCCACGAGTGCGTGCATGAAGATCACCTACGTGTGTCACCGGTTGGCTCCGACTACAGCGATGATCCGCCGTTACCAGGCGGGAACCGCTGCACGACACGGTATTCACCTGGAGAAACACGCCGAGGACGGTCGGATGGACACCCGGCGTGCGCCGGGTGAACCTTCGGTCGGTCGTCGGTGAACGCACGAAGGCACGCCGTCGAACGCCGTGGGGCGTCCGTCCGGCGTGCCTAGGTGGCAGGGCCGATCACAGGACCTGGAGGCCCTCCCGCTGTACTTTGCGGCGAGCCTGTGCCGGAACCTCGGATCCGGTGGTCGTGGGCTCGTCGGTCTCCGACCGGCGCAACACTCCGCGGGTGTCGAGCAGCAGGCGCGCGTACTCTTCCAAGAGCTTGGGGCGGTAGTCGCTGTGGTCGGTGAGCAGGATGGTCAGATCCGCGTCGGCCATGGCCTGTTCCAGGTCGGTGGAACGGGGGATGTCCACCCCGTCCACCTGCCAGGACTCCACGTACGGGTCGTGGTAGGTCAACGTGGCGCCCTTGGCGGCGAGCTTGCGCGCCGCCGGACGGGCCGGCGATTCGCGCTGGTCCGCGATGTCGGCCTTGTACGTCACTCCGAGGAGCAGAACCTTGGAACGGGACAGCGCCAGCCCGGAGTCGTTCAGCAACTCCTGGGCGCGCTGCATGACGTAGGCCGGCATGCGGCTGTTGATCTCCTGGGCCAACTCGACGAACCGGAACGGGTAGCCGAGGGTCTTGACCTTGTAGGAGAGGTAGTTCGGGTCGATGGGGATGCAGTGACCGCCCACACCCGGACCGGGGTAGAACGCCTGGAAGCCGAACGGCTTGGTCGACGCGGCGGCGATGGAGTCCCACAGGTCCACGCCCAGCTCCTGGCAGAAGATGGCCATCTCGTTGACCAGGGCGATGTTGACGTGTCGGTAGGTGTTCTCCAGCAGCTTGGCCATCTCGGCCTCACGGGTGCCGCGGGCCCGGACCACCTGGTGCACGAACCGGCCGTAGAACTCCGCGGCCGCCTCCCCGCACTCCTCGGTGAGTCCGCCGACGACCTTGGGCGTGTTGGTCACGCCGAAGGTCGGGTTGCCCGGGTCGATGCGCTCGGGGGAGAAGGCCAGGTGGAAGTCGGCCCCGGCCACCAGGCCGGACTCCTCCAGGAGCGGACGGACGACCTCGTCGGTCGTGCCCGGGTAGGTGGTGGACTCCAGGATCACCACGGTCCCCGGTGAGAGCCGGTCCGCGATGGCCTTGGACGCGGCGGTGACCGCACCCAGGTCGGGGCCGCCCTCGGGGGACAGCGGAGTGGGGACACAGATGACGATGGTGCGCGCCGTCGCCAGGCACGCCGGGTCGGTGGTCGCGCTGAACCCCTGGTCCAGCATGGCGCGGACGTCGTCCGGCGTCAGGTCGTCGATGTGTGAGTCGCCCTGGTTGAGGGCGTCGACGACCTGGGTGTTGACGTCGAGTCCGGTGACCTTCACTCCGGCGGACGCGGCTGCGGCTGCCAGGGGCAGACCGACGTAGCCGAGACCGAGGACGACGAGATCGACCGATCCGGTGCTCTGCTCGGGGACATTGGCCGGGTTAGAGGCTGCGGCATCCACTTCGTGGTCACACTCGCATTCATTTCGTGAACGGGCGCAAATGTTCGAGGACTGCCATTTCAGAGTGCAGGACGTCTGAGTGTAGGCACGCGTTGTCCATGATTACGGGTTCTGGCCTGGTTCGGACATTTTCCCAATGAGAACCCGATACGCCTGGTTGTAGCGGTGTACGGCCTGGGCCCATGTGCGGTCGACTCCGACACGCTCCTGACCTGCTCGACCGTAGGAGGTCCGCTTTCGCCGACTGTAAGCGAGATTGGCGACCACATCAGCTAGACGTGCCGAATCGCCCGCCGGAATTAACTCTCCTGTCACCCCTGGTTCCACAATCTCCCTAAGAGCAGGAAGATCACTGGCAACGACCGGAAGTCCGCCGGCCATGGCCTCCACGGGTTTCAACGGCGTCACCAGACGGCACACCCGTTCATCACGACGGGGCACTACGAACACGTCCAGTGCCGCGTGATGGTGACGTACCCGGTCGGCGGGGACGCGTCCGGTGAAGTGCACCGCTCCGTCCAGCCCGGACCGTTCGGCCCGTGCCCGCAAGGCGGGCAGTTCCGGCCCGTCGCCGACGATCAGGGCGTGGACCGGTTCCCCGCGTTCACGCAGCAGCGAGACCGCGTCCAACAGCACGTCCAGTCCCTCGTAGCCGAAGCAACTGGTGGTGGTGCCCACCACGAACTCCTCCTGTCCGATGCCCAGGTCCTTGCGGACCTCCTCGCCCGAGGGCAGTGGTTCCAGGAACGAGACGTCCACGGCGTTGGGCACGACCAACAGGCGTTCAGGGGGCACCCCGCGGGCCTCGATGTCGGCGCGCATCGCCTCCCCGAGCGTCACGACCAGGTCGGCGGCGAGCATGCACTCGGTCTCCGCGGCGCGTTCCGCCCGGTAGAAGGCGTCGTCCACGCTTCGGGAGGGGTCCCGTGACAGCCAGGACTCCTCCAGGAAGCCCCGCACCTCGTAGACCACGGGCAGGTCGTATCTACGCCCGAGTTCCAGGGCCAGTCGGGCGTTGTGGTGGTTGCTCGCCGCGTGCAGCACGTCCGGCCGCAGCGTCTCCACCAATTCGGACCCCATTCGCAACCCGACCTGGAATTCCTGGTCGTGGTCGGCGGGGGCCTTCCACGGCAGGAGCCGGTGGTAGAAGATGCCGTCGACCTCCACGAGCGTGCGCGGGTCCGGCACCCCCTTGGTGAGCGGGTACCCGGCACGGGAGACCACGTGCACGTCCATGCCCGCCTCACGCTGGGCGACCGCGATGCGGTGCGTGCGCTGGGTGTAGCCGGCGTTGGTGTGCGGAAGCGCGTTGGTGACCAGGTGTAGAACTCGCGGTACCGAGTCCGTCGCCGTCGGTCGCCGAGCGTTCACCGTGTCGTCAGGCCGCGTTGGCGCACCGCGGGTTAACGTGAAGCCGTGACGGTCAGGGGAAACGGACAACGACTCGGGAACAGCGCGTCCCGTGGCCAGGGCCGTCCGGTACTCGGCGGCGCTGCGATGCCGACCCGGCGGGATCTGTTCGACCAGTTCACGAGCGGTATCCGCGTCCCCGGCGGCCAGGGCCGCCGACACCAGGCGGCCCACCCCGGCAGGGGATGTGCGCCGGGACGCGGTCAGCAACACCTCACGTGCCTCCTCGCGCCGACCCTGGTCCCACAGGGCGTAGGCGCGCGGAAGGGCACCGGAACGCCTGGCCAAGGCACGCGCCGATCCGCGCAGCGGACCGGGCATCAGTCTGGCGGCCAACAACGGCAGCCGGGCGGGTTCGTCCCGCAGGTGACGCCAGGCCAAGGTGGCGGTGAAGGTCACCGCACGCGGCCACAAGGTACGTGGACGCGGCGGTCGGGGTTCGGGAGTCCGGATGTCTTGCACGGTCAGTCACACAACCACGTGGACGTGACCAAGTGGTGACACCACGGCGTCGCGTTCGGGACGGGCCGGACAAGGAAGCCCGTCGATCCGATCGAACACCCCGCACCCCCCGGATGTCGGGGGCCGAACCTCCCATCCCATCAACGCGAGAACCGAAGGAAACACCAGTGGCAACGAGCGCCCCCCCAGGTAGTCCGGACACCGCGATCGCACACGTGGTCGGCGCCCGCCCCAACTTCGTCAAGGCCGCGCCCGTGGTCTCCGCCCTACGTGACCGGGGCGCCCACCAGCGGGTCGTGCACACCGGACAGCACTACGACGACCGCATGTCCGCGGTCTTCTTCCGTGACCTCGGACTGCCCACCCCCGACGTCGACCTCGGCGTCGGCTCGGGGTCCCACGCCGCCCAGACCGCCGCCCTCATGGTCGGCCTGGAACGTGAGTTCACCGAGAACACCCCCGGCATGGTGGTGGTCTACGGCGACGTCAACTCCACCGTCGCCGCCGCGTTGGTCGCGGCCAAGCTCGGTGTCCCGGTCGCGCACGTCGAAGCGGGCCTGCGCTCCTTCGACAACACGATGCCCGAGGAGATCAACCGCCGGGTCACCGACCAGATCAGCGACCTGTGCTTCGCGACCAGCCCCGAGGCCATCGGCCACCTCGCCGCCGAGGGCGTGTCCCCGGACCGGGTCCACCTCGTCGGCAACCCGATGATCGACACCCTCTTGGGCAACCTCGACCGGTTCGACGCCCAGGCCCTGCGCACCCGCCTCGACCTTCCCGAGCGCTACGTGGCGGCCACCCTGCACCGGCCCGCCAACGTCGACGACCCCGACAACGTCGCCCGTCTCACCGCGCGACTGCACGAGGTCGCCGAGCTCGCCGACGTCGTCATGCCCGTGCACCCGCGCGGCAAGGCGGCCTTCGACCGGGCGGGTCTGGGCGACCACCCGCGCGTGCGCCTGCTCGAACCGCTCGGCTACCTCGACTTCGTCGCGCTCACCCGCGGCGCCGCCGCCGTCGTCACCGACTCCGGCGGGGTCCAGGAGGAGACCACGATCCTCGGTGTTCCCTGCCTGACCCTGCGCCCCAACACCGAACGTCCGGTCACCATCACGCACGGGACCAACCAGCTCGTCACCGAGTCCGACCTGGTCACCAGCCTCGACAAGGTCCTCGACGGACGAGTCGACGAACGTCTCGGTGACACTCCGCCGTTGTGGGATGGTCGTTCCGGTGAACGCATCGCCTCCGTCCTCACCAGGTGGTCGAGGTGACGACACCGATGAGCCCGCCATGCGGAGGCGCCGCCCGGCGCCCCACTCGCACCCGTCCCGGCACACGTCGGACCGCACACCCGCCGACCCCGGACGCCACAGGCACGGGGGACCGTGGAACCGCCAGACCCGAGTACAAGGTGGCAGACCGTGAAACGGCGTGAACAGAGCCAGACCGAACAACTTCGGCAAGCCCTGGCCGAGCGTGAGGCCCAGCTCCAGGAGGCGCAGGTCCGCCTCGCCGCCCTGGAGGGATCGACCTCGCTGCAAGTGGGTCGTGCGCTCACCGCCGCGGCCAAGCGTCCGGGACGTTCCCTGGTACGGCTGCCCCGGGACCTCTACCGGCTCTGGCGGCACAGCGGTAACACCAACCACATCCAACGCCGTCGGACCGAACCCGTCCGCTCCTTCGACGCCGACCGCCAAGAGGCCCGGCTCCTCACCGGCCTGAGCGGTGGCACCGCCGACCAACTGGTCGCCGCCACCGTCGTGGGCCCCGCCGTGCAGACCGCGATCGACCCCTACCTGCGTTCGGTCGCCCTGCGCCCGCACGACGCCCAGATCGTCATGGACGCCGTGGACGTGGACCTGCTCCTGGTGTCGGCCTCGGCCGCCGCCCCCGGGTCGCCCTGGGCGCACGTGGGCGACCCCGCCGTGGTGGACCGCACCCGTGCCCTGCACTGGGTCATGGAGTCCGCGGCCTCCCGAGGGATCCCCACGGTCCTGCTCGACGACGCGCCCGCGCCGCCGGCCCTGCGCCGACTCGGGTTCGACCGCGTCCACAAGGGCGACGCCGGGGTACCCCTGCACGTGTTCAATCCGGTCGCCGCCGAACTCGCCCTCGGCCCGGAGGCCGTCTACGTCCGAACCGGGGTCGACACCCCGGTCCCCGACGTACTGCTCGAACTCGGGGTGGGAGTGGTCGACGTCGACTCGCCCGACCTGGCGGACGCCCTCCGCGCGGCCACCGTCGCCGTCATCCCGGAGAACACCCCGGGCGAGGCCGGCCTGCGCCGCCGGGCCTGGGCCTGCGGCACCCGGGTGGTCGCACACCCGGCCGTGCCCGTACCGGGCGGCGAGGATCTCACCGTCAGCGTGCCACGACTGCGCGCGTTGGCCCCCACCCAGCGCGAAATCCGCACCATGCTCCGCCAGGTGTTCCTCGACGACGCCACCCCGGTCCGTCTGTCCACCCTCCTGGAGGGCCTGGAACCGACGACCACCGTTCCGGGCGTCGAGCTTCCGCTCAGCGGGCGCGGCGTGGCCGTCCTCGCCGACCCGGACGGCGAGGAGCAGGCCGATCGGCTCGCCGAGGACCTGCTCTCCTCCCGCCTGCGTCCGGCCGAGGTCGTCGTCCCCGACACCTCCGCCCGACTGCCCGGCCTGCGCCGCCTGCGCTCGGAGGGCGTCACCGTGCGCACGGTGCGCCTCGGCGCCCCCGACACCCCGGCCGAGCTCACCCGGGACGACAACGACGCCGCCCCCGGCGGGCTCACGCCCCGACAGTGGGCGGACCTGGCCGAACGGGCCACCGTGCCCTGGGCCCTCATGTGGACCGGGCCGACCGGACGCAACCGTCTGGTCGACCTCGCCTGCGCCGCCGAATGCTCCGGCGCCGACGCGGTCGGGACCCCGCGCGAGACCGCGGAGGAGACCGACCCCATGGTCATCGGAACCGGTGAACGCGGGTTCTTCGACCGTGCCGCCGGGGCCGGACAATACGTGTACGTCACCGACATCGACCCCGAACTGGCCCGTACCGAGCTGCTGAGGCGGGCCTGGGGGCCTCGGGAGTGGAACCGGCGTGGCAGCCGACTCCTGGCCCTGGGACCCGACCACGGCACCGGGACCGACAGCGGTGGCGAGGACCCGACCCACGCCGACGCCTCCACCGGCGCCCTCGGGTGAAACCCGCGCAACGCCGGCCACATCAGCATCCGAAGGGAAGAACGTGAGCACAGCTCCTCCGCGCGCACTCTTGTACGGCGACGTGGACCTGAACATCATCGACGGTTCGGCGATCTGGGCGCAGTCGATGGCCCAGGCCCTGGCCGCCGCAGGCTGTGAGGTCACCGTGCTGTTGAAGGCGCCGGTGCGCACCGATCGGCTCACCGCGCCCCTGCAGGAGACCGACGGGATCAAGCTGGTCCGCCCCTACGAGGACCGCATGCTCTCCGACCTGGGTCCCCGGGGGCTCACCCCGGAGCAGGCCGTGGAGCTCATGGGGCGTATGCACGGGCGCAGGGCCTTCGACCTGGTGGTCGTACGCGGGCGTCGCCTGGCGGGGCTGGCCGCCCAGGAGGAGTCCCTGAGCGGACGACTGTGGACCTACCTCACCGACTTCCCGCACAGTGTCGACGAGCTCACCGCCACCGCCACCGCCGAGCTCACCGAGATCGCGCTGGCCTCCCGGTTCGTGCTCTGCCAGACCGAGGAACTGCGCGCGTTCCTGGAATCGACGGTGCCCGCCGCGTGCGGACGCTCGGTGCTCTTTCCCCCCGTCGTCGTCGTGCCACAGGACGTCGCCGCGGAGGGCCAGGTGCACGCCCGCGCCCGACTCGCCTACACCGGCAAGTTCGCCCCGCGCTGGAACACCCTGGAGATGACCGGCCTGCCCGAGGAGCTCAACCGGATGGGGGTGGACGCCGAACTGGTGATGATCGGCGACAAGATCCACGCCGAACCCGCCGACTGGGCCAAACGCATGCGCAAGGCCCTGGAGAGCACCCCGAACGTCGACTGGCGCGGCGGTATGGCCCGCGCCGACGCGCTGCGCCAGTCGGCCGAGTGCGACTTCGGCCTGTCCTGGCGCGACCCCGACATGGACGCCAGCCTGGAGCTGTCCACCAAGGTCCTGGAGCTGGGGGCGCTGGGCCTGCCGGTGGTCCTCAACCGCACGCCCATGCACGAGGCGTTGCTCGGTGTCGACTACCCCCTCTTCGCCGGTGAGGACTCCGGGTCGGTGGCCACGGTCATCGCCCGCGCCTACCACGACCGGGCCGTGTACGCCCTGGCCGCCGAGCGCTGCCGTGCGGCGGCGGCCGACCATGCCCTGGAACGGGCCTCCGAGCGTCTGCGCGGCTACCTGGCCGAGGCACTGCCGGCGGCCCCGGAGGGCACCGACCCCGAACGACCGCTCAAGGTGGTCATCGCCGGGCACGACCTCAAGTTCTTCACCCGCCTCGCCGAGTACCTGGACTCCCTCCCGGGTCTGGACGTGCGCATCGACGAGTGGGAGGGGCTGAGCACCCACGACCAGTACCGGTCCCGGGAGCTCGCGTCCTGGGCGGACGTGGTCATCTGCGAGTGGTGCGGACCCAACGCCCTGTTCTACGCCAAGTGGAAGCGCCCCGACCAGCGTCTCATCGTCCGCCTGCACCGCTTCGAGCTGTACGCGGAGTGGCCGCGCCGCCTGGACGTGTCCAAGGTCGACGCGGTGGTGTGCGTCAGCCCCCACTACGCCGACCTGACCCGGGAGATCACCGGCTGGCCCCACGACAAGGTGGTGGTCCTGCCCAACTGGGTGGATGATCGGCAGCTCGACCGACCCAAGCTGGCCGGCGCCGAGTACTCGCTGGGGATGATCGGCATCGCGCCCTCCCGTAAGCGCCTGGACCGTGGCCTGGACGTGCTGTCGGAGCTGCGCCGCATGGACCCCCGCTACACGTTGTCGGTCAAGACCAAGCAGCCGTGGGACTACTGGTGGATCTGGAACCGGCCGGAGGAACGCGCCTACTTCGAGAAGGTGTATCGGCGGATCCAGCGTGACGAACGGCTCGCCGGTGGCGTGATCTTCGACGGGTTCGGCCCGGACGTGGCCACCTGGCTGCGCCGGATCGGGTTCGTGCTCTCCACCAGCGACGATGAGTCGTTCCACCTCGCGCCCGCCGAGTGCGCGGCCTCCGGGGGGATCCCCGCCCTGCTGCCGTGGCCGGGCTCGGACACCATCTACGATCCGCACTGGATCCACGACGACGCGGTCACGATGGCCGAGGCCATCCACGCCACCGTCTCCCGAGGCGGGTTCACCGAGGAGAGCGAACGGGCCCGGTCCGAGATCACCTCGGTGTACGGCCTGGAGCGCGTGCGTTCCCTGTGGAGCGATCTGGTCGTCAGCGGCCGGGTCCCCGAACCCACACCCTCCGACGTCGCCGTGGCGGGTCGGTGAACCACCGAACCACCTAGACGGGGCCGGTCATCTTCGACAGGCCCCCGGCGCCGGAGGGCAGGAACAGCGCGAAGGTGGTCGGCTTGGTCTGCACCAGTTCGATGCGGGCGCCCTCGGACTCGGCTATGTGCCGGGCCAGGGCCAGCCCCAGCCCGGTGCCGCCGCCTCCGCTGATCTCGCGTTCGAAGATGCGTCCGGACAGGTGCTCGGGGACGCCCTCGCCCTCGTCGCTGACCTCCACCCGGACGGACTGCCCGGTGTCGAGGCGGCGGATGGTCACCGTTCCCGCGCCGTGTTTGTAGGCGTTCTCCACCAGGGTCGCGAGGATCTGTGCGAAGTCGGTGGGGACGGTCATGCCCGTCAGTCCGGAGACACCGGTCACCAGGAGCTTGCGATTCTCCTGTTGGAACACCGGTGACCACTCGGCTTGGAGGCGATTGAGGACCGGGTCGAGCGCGACCGCCTCGACCTCCGAGTTCTGGCTCTTTCGAGCCCGGCCGAGCAGGCTCTCGACGGTCTCGGTGAGCCGTTCGGCCTGGGCCAGGGCCGCCTCGCCCTCCTCCCGGACCACGCCCGGGTCGTTCGCCTCGGCGATGATCTCCTCCAACCGCATGGTGAGCGCCGTCAACGGCGTGCGCAGCTGGTGGGAGGCGTCGGTCGCGAAGTGGCGTTCGGTGGCGATCAGACCCGCGATGCGTTCGGCGCTGCGGTCCAACACCTCGGCGACACGGTCCGCCTCGGGGATGCCATAGCGGTGCCCCCACGGGGTGGTGACCCCCGAGCCGAGTCGTTCGGCGGTGGCCGCCAGGTCGACCAGCGGCAGCGTGAGTCTGCGCGCCTGGAACATGGAGAGCCCGACCGCGACCCCGATGGCCAGCAGGGATAGTGAGGCGATCCCGAGCCAGGCCCGGATCACGCTCTCCTGTAGGGCCTCCGAACCGGACCACACCTCGACGGTGGTGCCGAGTTCGGTGGTCGCCGCCGCTCGGATCAGCCCCGGCGAGTCGACGGACGTCGGGTCGAGTTCCGGGTTGCCCGCGGTCAGGACGGTCTCACCGCTGTCGTCGGTGATCCGGATGAAGCGGCCCGGATGCTCCTGGTCGAACTCGGCGAGATCGATCTCGCCGTCGCGTTCGATCATGGCGTCGCTCTCGAAACCGATCAGCTCCGCCTCGCCTTCGAGCTGTCGGGCGCTCTCGTCGTGCACCAGTTTGAAGGTGAGAGCGCCCAGGGGCAGTCCGAGCAGCATGACCGCGATGACGGTCACCACCAGGGTGGAGAAGACCATCCGTCTGCGCATGTCACCTCACGTCCGTCCGACCCTGGAGAGGGCGACCGAGGAGCGTGTCGAAGCCAAGACCCCGTTAGTCTCGTTCGAATCGGAAGCCGACGCCCCTGACGGTCGTGATGTAGGACGGTTGGTTGGCGTCGTCGCCGAGTTTGCGGCGCAGCCACGATATGTGCATGTCGAGGGTCTTGGTCGACCCCCACCAGTTCGTGTCCCACACCTCACGCATTATCTGTTCCCTGGTCACCACCTTGCCGGCATCACGGACCAGGACGCGAAGCAGGTCGAATTCCTTGGTGGTGAGTTGGAGCTCGCGGTCGCCGAGCCAGGCGCGGCGGGAGTCGTTGTCGATGCGGACTCCGTGTACGACGGGCACCTCGGCGCCACCACGGCGCAGTAGGGCACGCACGCGTGCGAGGAGTTCGGCGAGTCGGAAGGGTTTGGTGACGTAGTCGTCGGCCCCGGCGTCGAGACCGACGACGGTGTCGACCTCGTCGGCTCGGGCGGTCAGGATCAGGATGGGCGTTCCGTGGCCTTCGGCGCGGAGCCGACGTGCCACCTCTAGGCCGTCCATTTCGGGCAGACCGAGATCCAGGACCATGAGGTCGATGTCTCCGGCACGGGCGCGGTCGAGTGTCTCGACGCCGTTGACGGTCACGTCCACCGTATAGCCCTCGCGACGAAGTGCGCGGGCGAGAGGCTCGGAGATCGAGACATCGTCTTCGGCCAGCAAAACGCAGGTCATGGTGCCGATGGTAGGACCCGGGTGGCGCATTTCCCTATTATGCGCGCCGGATGCCCCAAGGTTGGTTGAAAATACGCTAATCACATAACGGTCAAATGGGGGCAAGTGGCCACCACTGGCCTTTTCTTTGCACGTTCTTGATGGAACTGGGAAGGTTGTCCCGGAGGGTACGAAGTGTCACCTTCTTGTTTTCGCGAACGCAGAGGAGTCCGGTAGTGAACCCCCACCCCGATTCCCCCCAAGGAGGGGAGGATTTTCCCTACCCGGGGCAATTCCGCCCCCAAGGGTCGTGGCAGGGGGCGCCGTCTCCGCAGGGGCGCTACGGAGGCGGGCTGCTCGCGGTGCTCACCGTCATCGCGATCCTGGCCGGGGCCTCGACCCTGGGCGGCACGCTCGCGATCGCGGGCGCGTTCACCGACCGGGTCGCCGCCGCCGGTGCGCCCGACCCCACCCCGACCGCGGTGGAGAGCGACCCGGAGCCCTCGGTCGCACCCACCCACGAACCGAGCCCCACCCCCGAACCCACCGAGGCGTCGACGGAAGAGCCTTCCGAGGGCGCGGACGCCGCGCTCTGGGACATGACGGCCGAGGAGGTGGTGACGGAACTACGGGAACGGCACGACGACCTCACCGACGGGCTGGACGTCAGTGACGAGCTATGCGTCTCCGAGGAGGAGGACGACCTCTTCGTCTGCACCATGGCGGTGGAGACCAACCTCGTCCGGGTCATCTCCTACGAGAACTCCCTCGTCGCCACGACCGTCGTCCTGGGCCTGCGGAACCAGGAGGAGGTAGAGGACGCGGAGGGCGCCGACATGGCGGTGGACTTCCGAAGCGCCTGCCACATCGTGCTCATCTGGTTCGAGCGCGGTGGCATGGAGGAATCCGATCGTGGTGCGATGACCGATGACGTCGAGGGCATCGTCGGCTGCTGACGACGCCGCATTCGTGTCCATGTGTCACGCACTCGTCACTTTCGGTGATAATGAGCCGGAGGTGGTGGTCTCGGGTCCCCGCGGATCGGGCCCCATCGGGTATATCCGCGCGGCCCCGGCGGTTCCGGGGCCGGGACACGAGGAGCGATCGATGGCACGGCGAACCACCTGGTGGCCGGGGCGGTCCGGAGCGGTGGCGTTGGGGCTGACCACGGCGCTCACCCTGGCGGCGGCCCCCGTCTCCGCGGCCCCCGGGCCCTCGGAGCTCGTGAACGACCACTCGCACCGCCACCACTACTCCACCTGGCGGGACGCGCACAGCTATCGGTCACCGGAGAACCGCTACCCGTCGGGCGGGCTGCTGTGGACCGGCCGACACGCCTTCTTCTGCCAGACCGAGGGACAGGCCCACTCCGACGGCGAGGGCGGCTACTCGACCTGGTGGGCGCTGACCGACGACCAGACCGGCAACCGGGACGTCTACGTCAGCGCCACCGCGTTCCGGGTCGCCGAGCCGTGGCGGCCCATCGAGGGCCTGCCCCGCTGCTGATGACGAGGTGCGGCCCCGCCCGGAACGCGTTCCGAGCGGGGCCGCACCTCGTCATGGCGGGGAGGGTCAGGCGTCGATCTCCCCGGCGTCGGGGGTCGTGGCGCGCTTACGGCTGAGGTAGAGCGCACCGCCGCCGGCGCCCACCGCCACCAACGCGGCGATGATCAGACCGGTCAGGGCGCCGCCGGTGAGCGGCAGGGATCCCTTGTCGTCCTTACGGTCGCCGTCGGCACCGCCACCGCCACCGCCGCCGTCAGGACCCTCGCTCGGGTCGTCGGACGGGCTGGGGGAGGGGGACGGTCCGGCGTCGTCACCGTCCTCGTCATCGCCGTCGTCACCACCGCCGTTTCCGGGCGGGGTGGTGGCCTCGTCGCCGACCACGATCCGGCCGGAGCCGCCCTCGGGGTAGTCCGCCTCGGTGATCTCACCGGCCAGGGTGTCGGACACGAACAGCTCCAGGGCGCCCTGGTAGGTGGAGCCCACCACGGTGAAGTCGGCGCCGCGGAACGGGTACATGTCGCCACCGCGGGCGGAGAAGTCGTTGGTGGCGATGGTGATGGGGTCGCCGTCGACGACCTCGCCGTCCTCGACGAGCACGGTTCCGTCGTGCAGGACCGCGTCGCGCACCCGTTCGCCCTCGCCCAGCACCTCACCGTCCTCGTTCACCTCCTGCGCGGGCTGCTCGGGGTCGTAGGCGAAGTTGACCCCGCCGACCTGCATGAATCCGCCGTTGGAAGCCGGGGCCGCGGACACCCCGTGCTCCAGCAACTCCTTGACCTGGGCGCGAGGCACGTCCGGCACCACCGCGACCTGGTTGGCGAACGGGGCGATGGAGTAGGTGTCCAACGCGCTGATCGTCCCGGCCGGGATCAGCGACGCGTTGCGAATTCCGCCGCCGTTCTGGATACCGATCTGCGGTTCGGGGACCCCGTACTCCTCGGCGTTACGGGCTCCGGTGTCCATGAGGGAGTCCGCCAGCAGGTTGCCGAGGTTGGTCTCCCGGGTGCGAACACCCGGGTCCTGGCGGCCTTCGAGAGCGACCTCGCTCTGGGCGACGTCGGTCTCGGCGAGCTCGTCGACGTACTCGGAGACGGGCTTGGTGACCTGGGCGTCGACCTCGGCGTCCGGCTCCACGGAACCGTCGACCACGACCGGACCGGAACGGTCGCCGAGGGAGACGATGTCGCCGTCGGCGTCGAAGTTGATGACCAAGCGGCCCACGTACTTGTGGTTGGAACCCGCGGTGACGATCGGGACCTCGGCGCCCTCGGGGTTCCGCGCGACCAGCGGGTAGGAGAGGGGCTCACCGGTACCGGGGTGGACGGTGACCTCGTCGTCCGGGACCAGCGCGTCGCCCTCGTTGGCCATCACCTCGTGACCGCCACCGGCGACGATGGCGTCGACGCCGGTCAGCTCCTGCGCGACCCGCTCCTCGAAGGTGATGTTCTGCAGGTGGGAGATCATGATGATCTTGTCGACGCCCTCGCCGGAGAGCCGGTCGACCTCGCTCTGGACCGGGTCGACGACCTCGTCGACCACCACGTCGCGCGAACTGGTGATGGTGGCCAGGTCCGGGTAGAGCGCCCCGACGATGCCCACCCGCTCGCCCTCGACGTCGACCACGGTGCTCGGCGTGATCCGGCCGGCGGCCTCGTGCGCGGCGAGCGCGGGCTCGGCGGACACGTCCACGTTCGCGGCCACCACGGGGGTCGACTCGGGCAGCCCATCGATGAAGTCCGCGTACAGGTCCGGGCCGAAGTCGAACTCGTGGTTGCCCATGGAGACCGCGTCGTACTCGGCGTGGGAGGCGGCGATCGCGTCGTAGAAGGGAGCACCGTCTTCCTGGGAGGCCGCGAACTCCGGGCCGGGAAGGTACATGTCACCGGAGTTGACGGTGACCACGCCGCGGTTGTCGGCCTCGCCGTCCTCGGCCTCCTCGCCGGCGCCCTCGCTCGTCCGTAGTTCTCGCAGGAGCGTGGTGAAGCGCGCGGCCCCGCCGTAATCGGGGTCGGCGGGGGCGTTCAGCAGAGCCGACTCGGGGTCGTTGCCGTGCAGGAGGGTGAGGGTGAAGGCCGCGTCATCGGTGGTGTCCATGGGCGCGGAGGCACTGGCGGCGGGCGCGAAGGGTGCCACCAGCGCGCCGGTCAGGAGCAGTGCGCCGGATGCGCGCACGAGTCTGGACATGGCTTGTGTGACTCCTTAGGGGGAATCGGCGGGGGCGGAGTTCGTTCACCATAAAGGGGACGAGGGTGTGCGGGCATGGACGCCGGGGTTACGATTTGCAGAACCTCCTGAGTTTCCGGAGGTTCTCGACATCGAGGGATCGCCCTGGGTCACCATGGGCGGCCTTCGGCCGCCCTGGGTGACGCGTTCCGATTTCGTTGGTCGGCTACCGCGACCTTGCTCGTGGCCCTCGGGGTGAGGCCCCTCTACCATGGAGGGGAAAGTCGATCCCGATCACTTCCCTCGGAGGGCGTCCGTGTTTTCCTCTGGCCAGGACCCGTACGACCCGAGGCAGGGCGGGGTCCCGCCGCAGCACGGGATGCCGGACTTCAACGCCCACTTCGCGGCGCTGAGTCCCGACGCCCCCATGCCGAGGAAGGTGACCACCACCCGAACTTTGATGTTCATCGGTGGTGTGTCCGGCCTGCTGCTGGCCCTGCTCTTCCTCATGGGTCTGGGAGCGCCGGAGGAGGCGATGAACGAGGCCCTCGACCAGCAGTCCGCGTACTTCGCGGCCGAGGGCGTCGAGATGAACATCGACGCGGCCATGATGCGTTCGATGATGGTCGTGATGGCGCTGATCACCGGACTCTACGGCGCGCTCTCGGTGCTGTTGGGCGCGCGTATGCGCCGCCGCACCGTCGGGGTCTACTGGGGCACCGTGCTCTTCCAGGGGCTGGCCGGGCTCACCCTGGGCTGGGGCCTGTTCCACGGGGAGTTCCTCATGCTGGTTCCGCTGGGCTTCACCGTCTGGATGCTGAGCAACATGCTCTCCAAGGAGGGGCGCGCCTACTTCGGTCTGCTCTGAGGTCGGCCACCGCACGGAGGCTCGTGCGGCCTGGTGGTAGGAATACGTTGACTACCAGGCCGTGAGGATCCCCCACCTTGAAGCTCGTGCTCTCCGATCACTCCACCATCGAAGTGACCCCCGCGATGGTCCGTTCGCTACGTGAGGCCACGCTCGTCCCGGGCACCGCGGACTCCTGGCTCCCCGGACCGGCCGCCCCCAGCACCGAGGCCGACCTCATCCGATGGGGTCTCCTCGTCAACGACTCCCGGGGCACGCCCGTCCTCACCGCGCGCGCCATGGACGTTCGGGAGCGGGTGGTGGACGGGTCGCCCGGAACGGAGGGTTCCGGTGGGGGCCGGGCCTCGATCGACCCCGAACTGGGCGTGGAGGGTGTGCGCCGTCTGGCATCGGCCCTGAACGGTGTGCCTCCCGATGGTGACGCGGGCTCCGATCCCTCGAACCAGAGCCCCTACCGCCCGCTGCTGCTGGTGCTGTACGCGCTGGGCTGGTGCGTGCTCCTGCGGATCGCGCTGCCCGGCATGTCCACTCTGCTCTCCGTCCTGGTCTGTGTCTTCGCGGTCCTCTCCGTGGGCGGCTCCGCCCTGTACACGCAACGACGGAACCAGGAGACGTCGGCGGAGGATCCGCGACGGATCGTCGCCGCGGCCCAAGGCGGTTACGTGGTCCCCGGGATGCTCGACGAACCGGCGGTCGCGCTCTTGGCGCGTGCCCAACGGGCGGTGGACACCGTGCTCGGTTCCCGCCTGAGCGACGAGGTGTTGCGCGACCCGATCCGGGACCGGGTGGTGCTCGGTGAGACCGAGTGGGCCCTGGCCACCGCCCTGCGCCGCCAGTCCGAGCTGCGAGGACGCATGGACGTGGCCCCCACAGCCGGTGGACGAGGACAGGAGGCCGCCGAACGCGCCGCGGACGCGCTCACCCGGGACGTCGCCCGGGTCGAGGAGCGGATCCGGCTGCTGGAACGCTACGCCGACCTGATCCGCGCGGCCGAGGCCGAGGAACGCGACCTTCGCGCGGCCAGGGAACTGGACGGCATCGCGGTGGAGGCGGTCGGCGCGCAGGCGGGCGATCCCGAACTCGAAGCCCTGGTGCGTGCCCAGGAGATGGCCATGCGCGTGGCCGAGCTCCCCGACCTCGACCGCGACTGAACCCGGGGGCCCACGGACTTCGGAGTGGCATCGGCCATCCACAGATCCCGGAACGGCGCTCCCGGCTGTCATCGGCTTCTGGCAGGCTCTAAGAGGATGCGACGGCGAGAGGGAAGGCGCGTATGACACCGGAACAATTCATCGACGCGGCCCTGTGGTTCCCGGAGACCGACGAGAGTGAACCCTTCGGCCCCGGCCCCCTCGTCTACAAGATCTCCGGGCAGAAGATGTTCGCTCTGCTCAACCCATCGGAGCCGGCGGTGGTCAACCTCAAGTGCGATCCGGAACTCGCCCTGGAGTTGCGTGCCGAGTTCTCGGCGGTCACCCCCGGTTGGCACATGAGCAAGCGACACTGGAACTCGGTGCGGCTGGACGGCGGTGTTCCCGACGACGAGTTCCTGGAGATGCTCGAACACTCCTACCGGCTGGTCGCCCGCGGTCTGCGCCGGCCCGACCGTGATCGGGTGCTCGCCGTCCTGGGCGATGAGTCGCCGACCATCGACACCCGCAACTGAGGAAGGAGGAGCGCCCGGTGTCCGAACCATCCCGGTCCACCTCCGGCGGACAGGCGGTGGTCCAGGGGGTCCTGGAACGCGTCACCTACGCCAACGAGGAGAACGGCTACACCGTCGCCAAGATCGACACCGGTCGGGGCGGTAACGATCTGCTCACCGTGGTCGGTTCCCTGCTCGGGGTCCAGCCGGGTGAGGCGCTGCGGCTGCGCGGCCGTTGGGGTTCCCATCCCCAGTACGGCCGCCAGTTCCACGTCGACGACTACACCACCGTGCTGCCCGCCACCGTTCAGGGCATCCGCCGCTACCTGGGTTCGGGGTTGATCAAGGGCATCGGCCCGAAGATGGCCGAACGCATCGTCGAGCACTTCGGTACCGACGCCCTCGACGTCATCGAGGAGGAACCGAAACGGCTCATCGAGGTGCCGGGCCTGGGCCCCAAGCGCACCAGGCTCATCGCCGACGCTTGGGAGGAACAGAAGGCCATCAAGGAGGTCATGGTCTTCCTGCAGGGCGTGAACGTCACCACCTCGCTCGCGGTGCGCATCTACAAGAAGTACGGGGACGCCTCCATCGAGGTGGTGCAGAAGGAGCCCTACCGATTGGCCTCCGACGTGTGGGGGATCGGCTTCAAGACCGCCGACACCATCGCCCAGGCCGTGGGCATCCCGCACGACAGCCCGGAACGGGTCATGGCCGGCATCCAGTTCACCCTGTCGGAATCGAGCAACGACGGGCACTGCTTCCTGCCGGAGGAACGACTCATCTCCGCCGCGGTGAAGATCCTCCAGGTGGAGACCGGACTGGTCATCGAGTGCGTGGCCCGGTTGGTGGCCGATGAGGGGGTGGCCCGCGAGACCGTGCCCGGCCCCGAGGGCGAACCCGTCCGCGCCGTCTACCTGCTGCCCTTCCACCGCGCCGAGATGGGTCTGGCCGCCGGGCTGCGCACGCTGTTGGCGGGCCCCGAGGAGCGCATGCCGGCCTTCACCGACGTGGACTGGCCGGTGGCGTTGGACTGGCTCGATCGGCGTACCGGCGCCTCCCTCGCGGAGGCCCAGCGCGAAGCGGTCAAGGAGGCGCTTTCGCGGAAGGTGTGCGTGCTCACCGGTGGCCCCGGCTGCGGCAAGTCCTTCACCGTCTCCTCCATCGTCACCATGGCGATGGCCAAGAACGCCAAGATCATCCTGGCCGCACCCACCGGGCGCGCGGCCAAGCGCCTCACCGAACTCACCGGACACGAGGCCGCCACCGTGCACCGTCTGTTGGAATTGCGCCCCGGTGGAGAGGCGGCGCACGACCGCGACAACCCCCTCGACTGCGACATGCTCGTGGTGGACGAGGCCTCGATGCTGGACCTCATCCTGGCGAACAAGCTGGTCAAAGCGGTCCCGCCCGGGGCACACCTGTTGTTCGTCGGCGACGTCGATCAGCTGCCCTCGGTCGGTGCCGGCCAGGTCCTGCGGGACCTGTTGGATGAGGGGTCGCCGATCCCCAACGTGCGCCTGACCCACGTGTTCCGCCAGGCACAGCAGTCCGGCGTGGTCACCAATGCGCACCGCGTCAACCAGGGCGAACCACCGCACTTCCAGGGGATGGACGACTTCTTCCTCTTCCCCTGTGAGGACGCCGACTCCGCCGCCGAGATGACCGTCGACGTGGTGGCGCGCCGCATCCCGCGCCGGTTCGGGCTCGACCCGCTCCGCGACGTGCAGGTCCTGGCCCCCATGAAGGGCGGACCGGCCGGCGCCACCAACCTCAACACCGCCCTGCAACAGGCGCTGACCCCTTCCGGGGACCGTGTGCCGGAACGTCGCTTCGGCGGCCGGATCTTCCGGGTCGGCGACAAGGTCACCCAGATCCGCAACAACTATGAGAAGGGGCGCAACGGCGTCTTCAACGGAACCCTCGGAGTGGTCGCCGGCCTGGACTCCGTCGCCCAGGAGATGACGGTGCGCACCGACGAGGACGAGGAGATCACCTACGACTTCGCCGAACTCGATGAGCTCGCGCACGCCTACGCCATCACCGTGCACCGCTCCCAGGGCAGCGAGTACCCGGCGGTGGTCGTCCCCGTCACCACCAGCGCGTGGATGATGTTGCAGCGCAACCTGCTCTACACCGGCATCACCCGCGCCAAGAGGCTGGTGGTGCTGGTGGGCTCCCGCCGGGCCCTGGCCCAAGCGGTCCGCAACGCCTCCTCCGGCCGTCGGCACACCGGGCTGGCCCATCGACTGCGTAGCGGTAACGGCACCGAATCGGTGTTCTGAACAACCCATTCCGTGTCGAAAGTCCGGTTCGGGACGTGAAAAGGACCAGAACATTCGCCGAAATCGCCCCACGGGGTGCTTCGGCTGCATAGGCTCTCGCACGGCCGACCCCGTCGAAGGGAACCCGTTCCCGTAGGTGGGCCGCCGGACCATCGCCCAGGCGGACGCTCTGTTCACTCCCCCCGGAGAGCGTCGCCGAACCGGGTGCCGGCCCTTGGGTGGGCCGGCACCCGGCCCGACGGCCGGTGGCGCCCGCGATGGACGGTCTCCGGTCGCATCACCGTCCCCTAGGCTGGGTCGATGTGCGAGACGAACTGATCGTGGTGGGCGCCGCCGTCATCCGTGACGGACGGGTCCTGGCGGCCCAGCGGGCCGCACCCGCCGCCACCCGTGGCCGTTGGGAGTTCCCCGGTGGCAAGACCGAACCGGGGGAGGACCCCGCCGAGGCGGTCGTTCGCGAGTGCCGGGAGGAACTCGACGTCACGATCCGGGCCGGCGACCGGATCGGCCCCGACGTCCCCCTCCAAGCGATCTCCGAACGCCTGGGCCGTCCCACGACACTGCGGCTGTTCAGGGCCGAACTCCTGGTGGGCGAACCCCGTCCCCTGGAGCACCTCGCACTGAAATGGGTCGATCCGTCGCGGCTACACGAACTCGACTGGTTGCCCGCCGACCGCCCCTTCCTGGATCCCCTCGGGAGGATCCTGGAAGCGGACTCACAACCCGCCTGACCTCCGTGCACGGCGCATGCGAATCGTCCCCGACAAGGCCCGGAACGTCGCCCGAAAGGGACTTTTCGACCCCCTTGAAGGGGCCTTCCCCGGTGACGAAGGTAACCGGTGCGACCTGTACGTTTCCCGCTCAGCCCACTATGACCGCATAAACTGGCGACGGGCCGTGGCACCCTGCGGTCTCTACCCAGTACAGGAAAAAGAGTCTCAAGCATGTCCAGTGCCACGCCCTTGGAGGGCTCCGCCCGCCGTACCGACCTGCGCAACGTGGCCATCGTGGCCCACGTCGACCACGGGAAGACGACCCTCGTCGACTCGATGCTCTGGCAAGCGGGAGTCTTCCGTGAGAACCAGGACGTCGACGCGCGGGTCATGGACTCCGACGACCTGGAGCGCGAGAAGGGCATCACCATTCTCGCGAAGAACACCGCGGTGCACTACACCACGCCCGAGGGCGAGGACGTGGTCATCAACATCATCGACACCCCCGGTCACGCCGACTTCGGCGGCGAGGTCGAGCGTGGTCTGTCGATGGTCGACGGTGTCGTCCTGCTCGTCGACGCCAGCGAGGGCCCCCTCCCGCAGACCCGCTTCGTGCTCCGCAAGGCCCTCCAGGCCAAGCTCCCCGTCATCCTCGTGATCAACAAGGTGGACCGGCCCGACAGCCGGATCGCCGAGGTCGTGGACGACACCTACGAGCTGTTCATGGACCTGGACGCCGACGAGTCGCAGATCGAGTTCCCGATCGTCTACACCTGCGCGCGTGATGGCAAGGCCTCCCTGGAGCGCCCGGCCAACGGCGGGATGCCCGACAACGACAGCATGGTGCCGCTGTTCAGCACCATCCTGGAGACCATCCCGGCCCCCGAGTACGTCCCGGGCGCACCGCTGCAGGCCCACGTCACCAACCTCGACGCCTCCCCGTTCCTGGGCCGTCTCGCCCTGGTCCGTGTCCAGCAGGGAGAACTCCGCAAGGGCCAGCAGGTCGCGTGGATCCGCACCGACGGCAGCGTCAAGCAGGTGAAGATCACCGAGCTGCTCATGACCGAGGGGCTGGAGCGCAAGCCCGCGGAGATGGCGGGCCCCGGTGACATCGCCGCCATCGCCGGTATCGACGAGATCATGATCGGTGAGACCCTCGCCGACCCGGAGAACCCGGTCGCGCTGCCGCTGATCCAGGTGGACGAGCCCGCCATCTCCATGACCATCGGCACCAACACCTCGCCGCTGGTCGGCAGGGTCAAGGGCGCCAAGGTCACCGCCCGCCTGGTCAAGGACCGTCTGGACAAGGAGCTCGTCGGCAACGTCTCCCTTCGGGTCCTGCCCACCGAGCGTCCCGACGCCTGGGAGGTGCAGGGTCGTGGTGAGCTCGCGCTGGCCATCCTGGTCGAGCAGATGCGTCGTGAGGGCTACGAGCTCACCGTCGGCAAGCCGCAGGTGGTCACCAAGAGCATCGACGGCAAGCTGCACGAGCCCGTCGAGCGTCTGACCGTGGACGCGCCCGAGGACTACATGGGCGCGATCACCCAGCTGCTCAGCGTCCGTAAGGGCCGTATGGAGAACATGGTCAACCACGGCACCGGCTGGGTGCGCATGGACTGGCTGGTGCCCTCCCGCGGCCTCATCGGCTTCCGCACCGAGTTCCTCACCGAGACCCGCGGCACCGGTATCGCCCACCACGTGTTCGACAAGTTCGAGCCGTGGTTCGGCGACCTGCGCACCCGCCCCAACGGTTCCCTGGTCGCCGACCGGGCCGGCGCGGCCGTCGCCTTCGCGATGTTCAACCTGCAGGAGCGCGGTGTCCTGTTCGTCGAGCCGACCACCGAGGTGTACGAGGGCATGATCGTCGGCGAGAACTCACGCGCCGACGACATGGACGTCAACATCACCAAGGAGAAGAAGCTCACCAACATGCGCTCGGCCACCGGTGACGAGCTGGTCAAGCTGGTGCCGCCGCGCAAGCTCTCCCTGGAGCAGGCGCTGGAGTTCTGCCGCGAGGACGAGTGCGTCGAGGTGACCCCCGAGCACGTGCGCATCCGCAAGGTGATCCTGGACCAGAAGGAGCGCGGTCGCATCACCGCCAACAAGAAGCGTCGCGACGGCTGAGGACCCCGGTCCCGGACATGGTTCCGTGACCTGGAGGCTTTATCGGGCGGGCGGGGCTCCTGTGCCCCGCCCGCCTCGCGTTTTCCACGAGTCCCACCCGGGTAGATGACCAGAACATGAAACCCGAGCCCTCGTGTCCACGATGCGGGCGCGGTGTGCAACCCCCGGGGTTGTGGACCAGCGCCTGGCAATGTGACGCCCACGGTCCGGTGGCGCCGCTCCAAGCGGTACGCCCCCCGGGCCCCGCCACGCTTGAGGCCGTCCTCCCGCAGGCCCAGGTTCCCGTGTGGATCCCATGGCCGTTGCCCGGAGGCTGGGTGGTCACCGGTTTCGCCGACGTCGGCGACGAACGCACCGGTGCGCTCGCCACCGCCGTGGCCATGTCCGGACCGAACCCGCTCGGCGGGATCGGCGAACTCGTCGTCGTCGCGGAGGATCCGGGTATCGGCCTGGGCGCCCGCCTGGCCGGGCTGGAGGGCGCCGACCCGGGCGTCGGCTTCGACAAGGGTCCGCCCGACGCCAAGGTGCGTTACGACGGCCACGAGATGGCGCTGTGGAACCTGGACGTGGGGCGCGATCGCGCGGCCTACGCCGGTGAGGCGCTCGCCCACTGGCTGTGGGTGGTGTTCGCCTCCGCCGACACCGGGATGCTCATGGGGGAGATCAGCGCCCTGCGCGACCTCCGGGACCTGTGGGACGGTGGCATCGCCTTCGAACCCCCGTTCGGGGCGCCGAGCCCGTTCCTGGAGCACATGCTCGCCCACCGGGACGCGTCGGCCTGACCGGGAAGGCACATCGACCCGGCCCGAGCGCGCGACCGGCGCGGTGACCGCGCGATTTACGTACAATCGCCCGGTGACACGTATCGACCTGCATTCACACAGCTCGGTGTCCGACGGCACCGATACCCCCGCCGAGGTCATCGCGTACGCGGTCGACGCCGGCCTGGACGTCCTCGCCCTGACCGACCACGACACGGTCGGTGGCCTTGAGGAAGCCGCACGGCATCTGCCCCCCGGGTTCACCCTGGTCCCCGGGATGGAACTGTCCTGCGCCTACCAGGGGTCCAGCGTCCACTTGGTCTGCTACCTCTTCGACCCGCGATCCCCGGGGCTGGCGGAGGAACTCCGCCGGGTACGCCACGACCGGGCCACCCGGGCCGAGGAGATGGTGGAGAAACTTCAGCGGAACGGCGTGGACGTGACCTGGGAGCGGGTGTTGGAGATCGCCGGCGCCGGGCACCCCGAACACGCCGACGCCAACACGATCGGCCGCCCGCACCTGGCCCGCGCGGTGGTGGAGGCGGGCGCGGCCAAGAACGTGCAGGACGCCTTCGATCGGTGGATCGGCTCCGGCGGTCCCGCCTACGTCTCCCGGTACGCGATCGATCCGGTCCGCGCGGTGCGACTGGTCCGTGAGGCGGGCGGGGTGTGTTCCCTGGCCCACCCGGCCCGGGCGGAGGGCGCCATGAACGGGTCGGTCCCGGTCGAGTTGGCCGAACGCATGGTGGCCGTCGGACTCGGTGGAGTCGAGGCCGATCACCCCGCGCACAACCGACCGCAGACCAAGGAGTGGCGGGGGATCGCCGCGGATCTGGGCATCGTGGTGACCGGGTCCAGCGACGACCACGGCGCTCTGACCGGACATCGGCTCGGCGCCAGGACCACGGCGCCGGAGGCGTTCGAGGAGCTCATCGCGCCGGCGACCGGGGCGCGGCTCCTGAAGGGCTGAGGAACCACCGGGCGGAACGGTCACCGCGCGCGTCGAGTTCGGTACGGTACGGACCACTGCGTGAGAGCGCGACAATGGTCACAGCGTTGAATCAGCACATATCTGGACGAAGGGTCTGACACCGTGTTCTGGAAGCGGAAGTCGAAGAAGCAGGAAGGCCAGGAGGCCACCGATTCCGCTGCGGAGGTCGCGGAGGACACCAAGGAGGAGACCGACGACGCGGTCGAGTCCGAGGGCAAGGGCGCGGAGAGCGAGACCGCGGCCGAGGAGTCCGCCTCCGAGAAGACGGAGGAGACCGAGGCGGCCGAGGAGGAGGGTGCGGAGGAGACCGAGTCCGACACCGAGTCCGACGTGGACGATGCGGAGAAGGACGACTCCGAGACGGATGAGTCCGATTCTGCCAAGGACTCCGACAAGGACTCCGACACGGCCGACGAGGCCGAGGAGAGCGACGTCTTCGCGGGCCCGGATGACGAGGAACAGCAGGTCGGGGTCACCGGCCCCGACGGTGAGGGCATCACCCGCGTGCGCACGGCCGGCGTCTTCGAGTTCGGCGACGAGAAGTTCGACGTCGTCAGCAACACCTGGATCGTCGAGGCCGACAAGGACGGCGTCATCGTCATCGACCCCGCCCACGACGCGGAGGCGATCCTGAAGGCCATCGGTGACCGCGAGGTCTACCTCGTGGCCTGCACCAACGGCTACAGCCCGCACATCGGCGCGGCCCTGGCCATCGCCGAGGAGACCGAGGCGGACATCGCCCTGCACCCCCGCGAGATGCGTGCCTGGCGCCGCGTCCACGGCGCGGAGCACCGCCCGGAGATCGAGGTGGAGGGCGGCGGCGCCCTGGACGTCGCGGACCTGCACATCGACGTCCTGCCCCTGCCCGGGACCTCACCCGGTTCCATCGGCTTCTACATCAGCGGGCTCGGCGTCGTGTTCGGTGGTGACACGCTTCGTGAGGGCGGTCCCGGCATGGTCGGCGACACCCACCTGGACTACACCACACAGCTCGCCACCATCGGTGAGAACCTGCTGACGCTGCCGCCGGAAACCCGGATCCTCCCGGACCGCGGTCCCGCCACCACCGTGGAGCGGGAGAACAAGAACTTCGACTCCTGGGTCTGATCCCGACCGTCGAAACGACACGTGCCGTCGCCCGCTCGGGCGACGGCACGTCGTGTTCGTGGGCCCGGTCCCCGACAGGAGGGGCACCCGGGCGGACGGGGGTCAGCGTCGGCCGACCGACTCGGTCTCGTTCCAGAAGGCGGTCAGCGCGCTCGCCGTGGTCTCTGGGGCCTCCACGTTGGGGGAGTGGCCCGCACCAGGGACCACGATGCGTCGGGCGTGGAGTCGTTCGGCCATGTCGTTCTGCTCGGAGGTGGGCCAGGCGTCGTCGTTCTCGCCGTAGACGACGAGTTTGGGCACGTCCACCTCGGCGAGCTCGGCCACGCGGTCGGGGGCGCTCAACAGGTCCTCGGCCATGCGTATGAGCCCCAGGGCGCTGCTGTACAGCAGGCGATCACGGAGGAAGTCGACCACTTCGGGCTTGGGGGAACGCGCACGTGCCTCGGCCTCGAACACCTCGTCCCACAGTTCGCGCAGGCGAGCGCTGGTGGGGTCCATCGACACCGCGGCGATGAGGTTGCGGGCTCGGACGGCGGCGGCGCCGCTCAGGGCGCCGGGACCGGAGCACAACAGGGTGAGGGAGGCCAAGGGGGAACCCTCGAACAAAGCCGTCTCACGGGACACCAGGCCGCCGAAGGAGTGCCCCACCAGATGTACGGGGCCGCCATCGCCGACCTGGTCCATGACCTCGGCGACCACCTCTCCCAGAGAGGAGAGACGGTAGTCGGGAAGCCTCACCCCGGGCGGAGGGGTGAGGGTCTCGGGGCCCGGCGACCGGTAGGTGCCGGGCAGATCGATCGCGACCACCTCCCGCCCGGCCTGCGCCAGGCTTTGGAGGAGGGCGATGAAATCCTCCTTGCTGCCGGTGAAACCGTGCACCAGGACAGCGGGGGCCAGTTCTGTGCCGCCGGAGGTGGGCAGAGCCCGGAGCGCGGACAGCGGACCATACGTCAGTCGTAGGTCCGTGCGCCGCACACCCGGCGGCAGATCAAGGAACTCAGGTGTACTCACGTCGGGTCACCCTAGACGATGCCGACGGCGTCACGGGCGGCCCCGACACACATCAGGTGTTCTCGGGGTCCCGAGCGGCGGCTCCACCGCGGGTACGGCGACGGCGACGGATCCGACGGGCACCGTCTCCCTCACCGGAACGCTCGGAGGCGCCGGAGGGGCGTTCGGCGGCCGCCGAGACGGTCGGCTTCTGCTCCGGAGCCGCACCGGCGACGGTCTCCCCGTTGCGGGTGCGCTTGCGGCCGCGGTTGCGTCCGCCACGGCGTCCGCCCTGCTCACCGCCACCGGTCTCGGTACGACCGGCGTCGCTACGACCACGGCCACGGCCACGAGCCTGGCGACCACCGCGGTCGCCACCGCGCGGCTGACCGGTGTCGCCGATGTCCTCGACCTCTTCGGCCTCCAGCCCGGCGTGTTCACCGCGCTTGTCGACGGCCAGCTTGCCCTTGGTCCCCTTGGGGATCCTCATGGCCTCGAAGAAGTGGGCGGAGGTGGAGTAGGTCTCCTCCGGCTCGTGGAAGTCCAGGTCGAGCGCGCCGTTGATGAGCTTCCAACGCGGCATCTCCTGCCAGTCCACGAACGTGACGGCGGTACCCGTGCGCCCGGCGCGGCCGGTGCGGCCGATGCGGTGCGTGTAGGTCTTCTCGTCGTCGGGCGTCTCGTAGTTGACCACGTGGGTCACGTCGTCGACGTCCAGACCACGGGCGGCCACGTCGGTGGCGACCAGGATGTTGATCTTGCCGTTGCGGAAGGCGCGCAGGGCGCGTTCGCGCTGACTCTGACCGAGGTCACCGTGGACGGCCGCGGCCGCGAAACCGCGCGACTTGAGGTCGCTCGCGACCCGGTCACAGGCCCTCTTGGTCTGGCAGAAGACCATGCTCTGCCCGTGGTCCTCGGCCTGCAGAAGACGCGCGAGCATCTCCGGCTTGTCCATCTGGTGGGTGCGGAACGCGTGCTGGGCGATCCGCTTGGTGATGGCGGAACCGTCGATCTCGTTGTCGTCCCCGGCACGCACGTGCGTGGGCTGCCGCAGGTAGTTGCGGGAGAGGGTGACGATCTCGCTCGGCATGGTGGCCGAGAAGAGCATGATCTGACGCTCGTCCGGGATCTTGGTGAGGATGCGCTCGATGTCGGGGAGGAAGCCCAGGTCGAGCATCTTGTCGGCCTCGTCCAGGACCACCGCGGCGACGGCGTCCAGCCGCAGGTGCTTCTGGTTCTCCAGGTCCAGCAGTCGACCGGGGGTGCCGACGACCACGTCGACGCCCTCCTTGAGGCCGTTGATCTGCGGCTCGTAGGAACGGCCACCGTAGACGGTGAGGATGCGGCCGCCACTGCGCTTGCTCGCGGTGGTCAGGTCCGCGGCGACCTGGATGGCCAGCTCGCGGGTGGGGACCACCACCAGGGCGCGTGGCCGCTTGCTGGTGCCCGGGTTCTCCTGGGCCCTCTGCAGAAGGGGAAGGCCGAAGGCCAGCGTCTTGCCGGTACCGGTACGCGCCTGCCCGATGATGTCGCTGCCGTTCAGCGCGATGGGCAGGGCCAGTTCCTGGATCGGAAAGGGTTCGACGATGCCCTCGGCTTCGAGGGCGTCGGCGAGCTCGGTACTCACACCGAGATCGCGGAATGTCGTCGCGGGTGTAGCGGGTGTCGTTGTCTCGTCTGTGCTGCTCAGGGCTCTGGCCTCCATCTAGGCGGGCCGCAGCGTCGTTCGTGGCCGCGGCGGGGTGCGGTCGCGGACGGCTTTCTACCGCCGCGGAGGGCGCGGCTCATCGGGTTCCCGCATCTCTGGGGGAGCCGCGGTGGCGCTGCCGACTGGACCCGCGCGGCCCGGGACGTGCCCCGGCCGCGATATCCATCCGCTGGTTTGTCGTGTGCGGTGCGTCGCTGGGCGCTTGGCCATCGCTCCCTCACGCCGCACTGGTCGTGAGGACACGTCGTGTGTGTCCGGCGCCCGCGCTCGGGGCGCTCGCCTCCGCGGCGCCGGAGAGGTACCCGCGGGAAGGCCCGCGGTCGGGGGCGCGGCAGGCGGCGCGAAGATCACGCGCGCTGGTCATCACACAGAGTCTAGCTGTTGGCTCGCCCGGTGGACATAGCAGTTCACCGTGGCCGTGGACGGCCGAGACCGTACCCGCTCCTGGCGAGTGCAACCGTGTTCCGGCGGCGTTTAGTCCCCGGTCGGCACCCCGAGCGTGTGCCGATACCCTGACGACCATGACCAAAGGCCCTTCCGCCGACCCCGGCGTGATCGATCTCCTCGGACTTCTCGCCTACGCCGAGCTCGGCTCCTTCTTTCGTCTCGCGGCAGACGCGGGCCTGGCCCCGTCGCTGCGGACCAAGGGGGACCTCGCCGGTCTGGCCGCCGATGAACAGCGGCACTACCGGTTGCTGCGAGACCGCCTGGAGGAGCTCGGGGTCGACCCCGAGGAGGCCATGGCCCCGTTCGTGAAGCCGCTGGACGCCTGGCACGAGCGAACCGAACCGCAGAGCTGGTTGGAGAGCCTGGTCAAGGCGTACGTCGGCGACGGGATCGCCGGCGACTTCTATCTCAAGGTCGCCGAGCTCGCCGACCCCGCGACGCGGGAGCTGGTCGAGGACGTGCTCGCCGAGACCGGTCGGGCCGAGTTCATCGCCGAGCAGGTCCGCGCGGCGCTGGAGCTGGACCCCAAGTTGGCCGGTCGGTTGTCCCTGTGGGCCCGCAGGCTCGTGGGGGAGGCACTGAGCCAGGCGCAGACCGTGGCGGTGGAGCGGCCCGATCTCGCCGCCCTGGTGACCCGCGACGTCGAGGTCGCGGAGGACGGTTCCGGGCTGAGCGACCTCGCCGCGGTGAGTCGGATGTTCGCCACGCTCACCGAAGGGCACTCCAAGCGCTTGTCCGCGATGGGGCTGGGCCGGTAATCCCTCGCAGAACCGGCATCCGTCGACCGACCGCGTCGATGGATGCCGGTTTTGTCGTTCAATCGGGACTTGACCCTGCCTTGGTGGTACTTGGGCCCACTTGGTCAAGGGCGGGTAATTTCCAACACATTCATTACGATCCATTGGCGGGAAGCACATATAGTCGAGGAGGTTTCCCGTCTCCTGACCACCGCGAGTAGGTACTTCCATGCCCCGTGGGACCTCCGTGCGCCACCCGCTGGCCGGACTCACCCTTGACTTTCACCGCCTCGGCCCGCTCCAGGGCCCACTCGAACCCTGGATGTGCGCTGAGCTGGATCAGCATGCCGCACAGGTGTGCGAAGGCATTGTCTCCGGAGGTGCCGAACTCAACGCCGGCACACTCGGAACGTACCTGCACGGCTTCCTCGATGGTTGCCTCGAACGCGGCTGGGACTCCGACGACGCCGGCTATGACTGGGAGACTCTCCGAATTCTCGCGATCTGCCGCTTGGCCAAGGAGCGTGGTTTCGTCCGCTAGGTTGGTCCTATCGCAGGCGGTGTGATCTTCGACGCGGGCTTCTCGCGGCAGGCACCCTTGCCGGTTTCCCGGCGAAATGCCGAGACCGGGCGTAGGCTGAAATGTGACGGTGGCCCCAAGAGACCGTTCATGGACGGCGCGTCCAACAGGAACCAGAGCCCTGCGGAACGCAACGTGGGATCTGTGGTGTCAAGGGCCCGGTCGCGGGCCCGAACACCGTAACTGGCGGAGCGGCCTGAGCGGTCGCGAGAAAGGAATGCGAATGAGGAGCGGTCGACATGGGGCGGCGCGCCCACCCGTCGGCGTCCTGATCCAGCAGGATCGCGTCGACTTCGCGCTTTTCGTACTGATCTTCGTCGTCTCGCTCGTGTCGATGGTATTCACGGGGCCGGGGAGCATCGTCTTCTGGCTGGCTTTCCTCCCGATGATCGCCACCGTCGTTCTGGGTTTTCGACGCATCGAGCACCTCTCCCGGATGGAGCTGGACGACTCCGAATTCATGTGAGCCGAGCCGTCGAATGATCTGGACGGCGACGATCACCCCCCGCGGGGAGCAGCACCGCGACACACGACGAGGGCGAGGCCACCCGGCCCCGCCCTCTTTCATGTCCTCCCGAGCCCTCCTCGGGCCCACGTCCGACGGATCGTGCGCGGCCTCGCGGTTACGGGGTGGACTCGCCGCTCTTGCCGCGCCGCCCGGACAGGCTCGTGGTCTCCTCCTTGGTCTCGGTCGCCGTGGTGGAACCGGGACGGCTCATCGCCGCGTCCCTGCCGGCCTTGTAGCTGCTCTCCTCGTTCAGCCTGCCGGTCTCGCGCTCGGCGACGTCCAGCCAGCGCGCCCAGCGCGCCTGCATCGGCTGGATGAGGCCACCACCGACACCGACGATGAGGATGCCGCCGACGGTCGCCAGCACCGCGATCAGTACCGGCATGGTGACGGCCACGGCCACGCCCATCTGGTTCAGCGCGGCGATCACACCGAGGGCCAGGATGGCCACGGCGGCGATGTTGGCGAGTACGCGGCCGTAGGACAGGCCGCTCAGGGCGTTACTGATGACATCCTTGACGGCCTTGGCGATCATGCCGGCCACCACGACGATGACCAGCGCGACGATGCCGTGCGGAATCCACGCGATCACATCGTTGAGGAGCGTGCTGACCGGGTTCGAACCGAAGACGTTGAACGCGAGCGTCAGCACGAACAGCAGTCCGACGTAGTAGATGATCTTTCCGCACAGCTCGCTTCCGGTCCAACGGCTGCGCTCGAAGTACTGACCCACACCGCCACGGTGCAAGGCCCGGTCCAGCCCGACGCTGTGGAGGCCCTTGGCGACCCCCCTGCCCACGAACCAGGCGATGATCCAGCCCAGAACGAGGATCACCAGGAATCCCAGCAGCAGCGGTACGAAACTCACTACGGCCGCCAAGGCGTCCATCAGACCCTGACCGATGTCCATACGTCTTCACCCCCGAATCGCTGGTACCGCTCGATCGACCGGTGGCCGGGGCCGAGCGGATACGGCGAAGAGAAGCGCGGTACTTCTCAGTTCCGCGATACCCGGCGACGGGAGATCGAATCTTTTGTCGAAGATTCCCCGTGGTGATTGCCCGGGCTTTGCAAGGAATTTGTAAAACCCTGAAGAAATCGGTTTCGTGAGACGAGACGACACCCGTTTGCGGTGCCGACCGCACACCATTCTGGCGGGATTTCGAGGTGAATCCGAAGAATGAGAGAGGGATGGAAGGGATGGTCCGCGAAGGTGCGGACGGAAAAAGCCCCCGGACACTCGAAGTGTCCGGGGGCCGACCTCGTGGTCGTGGGCCGCGGTCGGGCCGTCGCCGTCAGTCGTCCTCATCGGAACGGTTCAGGTCCCAGCCGCTGATCCCGCGCCAGGCCAACCTGGCCACCAGCTGCTCGGCGGCGTCCTTCGGTACCGAACCGTGGTTGTTCAGCCAGTACCTGGCGCTGGTCTCGGCCATGCCGACCAGGGCGATGCTCAACAGGTGCGCCTCCTCGTCGGAGATGCTCGTGTCCTGCCGGATCACCTCACCGATCAGCTCGGCGCAGCGCTGGAACGTGTGCTCGCTCTTCTCCCGTACCGCGGGGAGGTTGCGCAGGTCGGACTCGAAGACCAGTCGGAAGGCCTCGCCGTCCCCCGCGACGAAGTCGAAGTAGGCCTGGAAGCTGGCCGTGACCCGTTGCCGGTTGTCGTGGGTGCTCTCCAGCGCCTCACGCTGTTTCTCGACCAGTACCTCGGAGTGTTCCTCCAAAAGGGCCAGGTAGAGTTCCAGCTTCCCCGGGAAGTGCTGGTACAGGACGGGTTTGCTGACACCCGCGCGGTCCGCGATCTCGTCCATCGCCGCCGCGTGGTATCCACGGGCGACGAAGATCTCCTGCGCTGCGGACAGGAGTTGACGTCGGCGCCTGACCCGGGGCAAGCGGGTGCCCCGGGCGCGTGCGTCTGAAGGAGCTGTCACACCCACACCCTCCGAACTCGGCATGGCAGATGCGCGCCATTCACTCGGCATCTGCGTGGCTGATACCTACGGGCGCGGCCTCGGCCCCGTGTCGCGCCCCGCGGCTTTTCGCTCATCTTACTCCCGCGTAAGTTGAGTGTGGGCGGCGTGCGGCGAACTTTCACCGATGCCCGGCGACCCGGAAAACCGACATCGCAGGTGAGAAGGGCGTCGAGCGAGTCCCCAATACGTGAGACGAAGGGCCTGGAGTTCATGCGGTGGTGGCCACCGCGATCACCGAAAGAGACCTCAACGGCGCTCGTCCTCGTCCTCCCCGGCGTCGATCGACTGGTCGATCACATCCGCCTCGTTCGCCTCGATGAAGGCGTCCTGGGAGGTGTCCTCGAAAGGACGGCCCTCCTCGTCCGGACCCGCGGAGGTGCGCTGCTCGGCCGCGTCGGCCTCGGGAACGCCCACACTCGGGTCCTCGGCCTCGGGCGTCCGTCCGGTGTCTCGCTGCTCGGAAGATGCCACAGGGTCCTCCCCAACGTCGTCGACGGTACCGGCGACACTACCCGCCGCCACCGTGATCACGGGGGTACCGCGCGGAATGAACCGATGGGTCCGGTTGGTTGGGGGTGGTCAGGACGTCCCGTGGGGCGATGAGCGCCACTCGTCCCCGGGGTGGGAATGGAAAACCCCACCCGTTAGGTTGGGTATAAGTGAAAGCCGCTTCGCGCACCACCCCTCCCGCCGTGGACCCCTCGGTGCGGGTATGGGTGCGAGGCAACCCGAACAGACATGAGGAGTCACCGTGTCGCTGCCGCCGCTGGTCGAACCGGCTGCCGAGCTGACCGTGGACGAGGTGCGCCGTTACTCGCGTCACCTGATCATCCCGGACGTGGGGATGGACGGTCAGAAGCGCCTGAAGAACGCCAAGGTCCTCGTCGTCGGCGCGGGCGGCCTGGGCTCCCCCGCCCTGCTGTACCTCGCCGCCGCGGGGGTGGGAACGCTCGGCATCATCGACTTCGACGTCGTCGACGAGTCCAACCTCCAGCGCCAGGTCATCCATGGGCAGAGTGACATCGGCCGACCCAAGGCCGAGTCCGCCCGGGACAGCGTCAAGGAGGTGAACCCCGGGGTCGAGGTCATCCTGCACCAGGAGCGTCTGGAGTCGGACAACGCGCTGGACATCCTCGCCGGTTACGACCTGATCCTGGACGGCACCGACAACTTCGCCACCCGGTACCTGGTCAACGACGCCGCCGTCATCCTGAACAAGCCCTACGTGTGGGGTTCGATCTACCGCTTCGACGGTCAGGTCAGCGTCTTCTGGAACGAGTACGGGCCGCACTACCGCGACCTCTACCCCGAGCCGCCGCCGCCCGGAATGGTCCCCTCCTGCGCGGAGGGCGGCGTCCTGGGTGTGCTGTGCGCCTCCATCGGCTCGGTCATGGTCAACGAGGCCATCAAGCTGATCACCGGCATCGGTGAGCCGCTCGTGGGCCGTCTGCTCATCTTCGACGCCCTGGAGATGTCCTGGCGCGAGGTCAAGGTCCGCAAGGACCCCGAGACCGAGCCGGTCACCGAGCTCATCGACTACGAGGCGTTCTGCGGCGCGGTGTCCGAGGAGGCCACCGAGGCCGCCGTGGACTCCACCATCACCGCGCCGGAGCTCAAGGAGCTCCTCGACAACAAGCCCGACGAGATCTTCCTCGTGGACGTGCGCGAGAAGAACGAGTACGAGATCGTCAGCATCCCGGGCGCGACACTCATCCCCAAGGGCGAGTTCCTCAACGGCAAGGCCTTCGAGCAACTGCCCCAGGACAAGCGCGTCGTGCTGCACTGCAAGTCCGGTGTGCGTTCGGCCGAGGCGCTGGCCGCGGTCAAGGCCGCCGGCTTCGGTGACGCCGTGCACGTCGGCGGCGGGGTCCTGGCCTGGATCAACCAGGTCGACCCGAGCCTGCCCGCCTACTAGGTCGGGGTTCGAGGGTTCGCTCACGGGCGGTGCGGGGGACTTCCCCCGCACCGCCCGTACTCGTTCCCCGGGGAGTGACGGCCGCGGAACGGGTACAGGTCCCACACGGGTCGCGCGTCGACCACCGGCGCGCACCCCGTTGCCTGGAGGTGGCGTTATGCGTGTGAAGGGACGTTGGGCCGACTGGGCGGCGATCGCCCTCGGTTTGATGGTGGGGCTGAGCTGGGTCGCCCACGGGATGTACGGGTTCTCCGGAGGACTGTTCTTCATCCTGGGGCTGGGTGTCATCCTCGCCGCGACGATGTCGTTGACCCGCCCCGGCGCGTTGACCACCGAGATCGGCGTGATCGCAGGCGGGGCGGTGCTGTTCTCACTGCCGTGGTTGCTCGGGTTCACCCACATCCTCGGGGCCGCGCTGACCGCGTGGATCGGTGGCGGAGCCATCCTGATCCTGGGTGTCTACGGTCTGACCAAGGCCAGGGCCGCGCGCAGACGCGACCCCGAACTGGCTTGGGGCACCCACGACAACGTGGTTCCGGAGTAGCCGAATAGGCCGACCCTCCGGGTCCGGGAGCCGCTCCCCTCAGCGGGGGCGGCTCCGCGCCGTCCCAGGGGCGGCGACCGTGCCCTGCCCACGGCGCGAGACGGCCACACCGACCAGGCAGAGCGCCCCGCCGACCAGCGCGCCGGGGACGGGTGTCTCGCCCAGCAGCGCCCAGGACATGGCCACGACGAGGGTGGGCACCAGGTACGTGGTGGCGCCCAACCGGCCCGCGGGCATGCGTGACAGGGCGAAGGCCCAGGTGGTGAACGCCAGCGCGGTCGGGAACAACCCGAGGTAGACGACGGTCGCCGTGGCCCGCCAAGGCGCGACCGCGACTTCGGACGCCAGGGTCCCGATGAACGGCAGGCAGCACAGGGTGCCGACCAGGCAGGCGTAGGCGGTCACCTGAAGGGCGTCGGTGTGTCGAAGGGCCGGTTTCTGCGCGACCACGCCGATCGCGTAGCCGACCGCGGCCACCAGGCACAGCAGTACGCCCAGTGCGGAGGAACCCTCGTGTTCGGCGGTGGACAGGCCGATCACGGCCGCGCCACAGAACGCCACGAGGGTGCCCGCCACCAGGGGCCGCGGCAGCCCCTCCCCGAGCAGTCGGGCGCTGAGCAGGGCGATCAACACCGGTCCGAGGTTGACCACCAACGCCGCCGTGCCCGCGTCCACCTCCTGTTCGCCCTGGTTGAGGGCCACCATGTACACCCCGAACCAGAGCACGCCCGACCACAGGATGCCCGGCCAGGCCGCGCGCGGTGGCCGCCCCCGGCGGGTGAGGAGCACGATCGGCAGCAGGGCGAGGCAGGCGACGGCCAACCGGCCCAGGGCGAGGGAACCGGGGGAGAAGTGTTCGCCCGCCGCGCGGATGGCGACGAACGCCGAGGCCCACAGGACGACGGTGGTGCCGGCCGCGACGAGCGCGGCCCGGGAACGGGACTGATCAGAGTTTTTCGGGTGGGGCAGACCCCGGGCTTCAGCCCTGGGGATAGCTGTCTTTCCGCGAACGGGATCATTGAACAGCCCTTTGCCATACGATGGGTTACGCGACCGTCACTCCGCGCTCGATCTGCGGCATCACCTTCCAACGAGCCCGGCACGCGCTCTGGCACCCCACGCACCGTGGCCGCGTCCTGGGGGCTGTGCCGAGGAACGGCTGAAGGAGATCTCGCGCGAGGAATTTCGGCACCTGCAAGTCCCGCCTGCCGGCCCTGTGGACCAACGGCTACTTCGTGGCCACCGTCGGAGGCGCCCCGCTGGAATCGATCGAGCGGTACGTGCACAACCAGAAGAGCCGCTGAGAGGGGGTGTTCCACGGTGTTGTCGGGTCGTCGTTACCGGCTTGCTCTGACCGATGCGCAGGAGGCGATGTGCACCGAGTTCGGTGACATCTGCCGGGCGGTGTGGAACACCGCCCTGGACCAGCGCCGCCAGTACGTCGACCGCTACACCCGGGGCCGACAAGGGCCGTTCTGTGGGTACCACCTTCAGGCCGCCCAGTTGGCCGAGGCCAAGGCCGAAGAGACCTGGCTCAAGGCGGCCCCCTCGCATGTGCTCCAGCAGACCTTGAAGGACCTGGACCGGGCCTGCCGTGAGAAGGGCACCTTCAACGTGCGGTGGCGGGCCAAGCACCAGTGGAGGCCCTCGTTCCGTTTCCCCGCCGGGAACCTCATCGTGGTGGAGAAGCTGAACCGCAAGTGGTCGCGGGCCAAGTTGCCCAAACTCGGGTGGGTGCGGCTGCGCTCCTCCCGCCCCCTCGGCGGCACGATCCGCTCGGCGACCGTATCTCGCAAGGGCGGGCACTGGTTCATATCGTTCCTCGTCGAAGACGGGCTGTTCACCCCCGAGCACCATCCGGGCACCCCGGTGGGGGTGGACCGCGGTGTGGCCGTGGCGGCCACGTTGTCCACCGGCGCGTTCCATGACCGCCCCTACGTCACACCTGGGGAGAAGACCCGGTACCTACGTCTTCAGCGCAAGCTCGCTCGGAAGAAGAAGGGGTCGATCAACCGGGCCAAGATGTTGAAGGCCATGGGGCGGATCACCACCCGTGCGGTGGACCGGCGCACCGACTTCTGCGCACAGCTCGCCCGCACACTGACCATCCGGCACAACGTGGTGGTGTTGGAGGGGTTGCGCACCACCGACATGACCGCCTCCGCCAAGGGAACCGTCGAGGTACCCGGAAAGCAGGTGCGTCAAAAGTCCGGACTGAACCGGGCCATCCTGGACAAGGGGTGGCACCGGCTCGAACTCGCGCTGCGCAACGCCGCCCGCAAGACCGGCACGCGGATCGTGCTGGTCGACCCCGCTTACACCTCGCAGACGTGTTATCGGTGCAAGGTGGTGGACGCCCACTCGCGCAAGAGCCAAGCCGAGTTCGTGTGCACCTCTTGTGGCCACACCGATCACGCCGATGTGAACGCGGCCAAGAACATCCTCAGCGCCGCAGGGCATGCGGTGTCAGCCTGCGGAGACCTCGGGGTTACCCGGTCCGTGAAGCAGGAACCAGCGCCCCCGCGAGGGCAGGCGCACCGACCGGCGTTATCGCTGGTTGGAATCCCCCGGCTTTAGGTGTGGGGAGGAAGTCAACGGTCATGCGCCGAACCCTAGGACGCGGACGCTTCGGCGCCGGCTGAAACATCCAACCCCAACAGGTCGGCCAGGTCGCGTACGCCCTGGTCGGTCACCCGCAACGCTCGGCCGCCCCCGATCCGCACGCACCAACCGGCGGCCAAGACGTGTGAGAGCAGGGCCGCGCCCGCCACCCCGGCCAGGTGTGGTCGGCGTTCCGTCCAGTCCAGGCAGGGACGGGCCAAGGGGCGGCGTCCCCCGTTTCGCAGGTCGATTCCGAGGTCGGAGAACCAGGCCGATCCGGCGTCGGTGAGCGCGAACCCGGTCTCCTGGTCGAGGAGGCCGCGCTCGGACATCGCTCGGGTGACGTCCACACCGAGGGCCCCGGCGAGGTGGTCGTAACAGGTGCGGGCACGGGACAGCGCCCGTCGTCGGGCGCTCTGCGCCAACGAACGCACCGGCCGACGTTCCGGGGCGATGTGGCCCGCCATGGTCTCCACCAGGTGGGCGGTCTCCGGACCGGACAGCCGTACGTACCTGTGCCGACCCTGCCGGACCTCCGTGAGCAGGCCGCCCTCGACCAGCCGGTTCAGGTGTTCGCTCGCGGTGGAGGCGGACACCCCGGCGTGCCGGGCGAGTTCGCCGGATGTCCACGCCCGATCGTCCAGGAGCGCCAGGCACATCGTCGCCCGGGTGGGATCGGCGAGCAGGGCGGCCAGCGCCGCCAGATGGGGGCCGTCGGTTTCGAGCATGTCTTCAGGATGCCCCGACGACGTTTCGGCGCACGCCGAAGTGGAGGGGTGCGGGTACCGGTGAGCCTGTCGGTGGGGGTGGTTAGGCTCACGTCCATGACCGAAGCGTTGCCCGAAGAGGATGGACCCGACGAGTACACCGAGGACGTCCTGTCGGTGGTGGAACGGATTCCCACGGGACAGGTGATGAGCTACGGCGACATCGCCGAGTACGTGGGCCGGGGCGGACCCCGGCAGGTGGGGGCGGTCATGTCCCGATGGGGAGGGGGAGTGCCCTGGTGGCGGGTGGTGCGCTCGGACGGACGGCCCGCCTCGGGGCACGAGGTGCGTGCCCTGTCCCACTACGCCGGGGAGGGCACCCCGATGCGCCCCGGAAGCGACCGGGTGGACATGGTTCAAGCCCGTTGGGACGGGCGGACCAGGGGCTGAGGACGTACCCGACTCTTCCCGGGGCGTCCGGGATGGTCGTTTCCCTCTGGTGAACTGGTGAGGTGAACACATCCCCGTACCGTCTCGTGCGGCGCGCCCATCAGGCGACGCCGCCGCCGGTGCTGGACGAGAACCAGCAGAGCGTGGTCGACCACCCCGGTGGTCCCCTCCTCGTGCTCGCGGGCCCGGGGACCGGAAAGACCACCACCATCGTCGAGGCCGTCGTCGACCGCATCGACCACCGTGGCGTGGATCCCTCCCGGATCTTGGTGCTCACCTTCAGCCGTAAGGCCGCCCAGGAACTACGCGAACGCATCACCGGTCGGCTGCGCCGCACCACTCGCGAGCCCCTGGCACTCACCTTCCACAGCTACGCCTACTCGCTGATCCGCCGCGAGTTCCAGCGCATGGGCGACCTCGCGCCCCGGCTCCTGTCCGGGCCCGAACAGCTCATGGAGGTCCGTGAACTCCTGCGGTGGGAACTCGCCGACGGTGGGGAGGCCTGGCCGGAACGGCTCCGGCCCGCCCTGGAGACGCGCGGTTTCGCCGAGGAGCTGCGCGACTTCCTGATGCGCGCGCAGGAACGTGGGCTGGGCCCCGAGTCGCTGACGGCGATGGCCACCGACCGCGACCGCGACGACTGGGCCTCGGCCGCAGGGTTCCTGTCCCGTATGAACGGCCGCTTCGACATCGCCCCCGTGCCCACGCTCAACTACGCCGAGCTGGTGCGCGTCGCCGCGAACATGCTCTCCGACCCCGAGGTGCAGGAGCGGGAACGTTCCGCTCACGAGGTGGTCTTCGTCGACGAGTACCAGGACACCGACCCGGCCCAGGAGGAGCTGTTGCGCGCCCTGGCCGGGGACGGGCGAGACCTGATCGCGGTCGGCGACCCCGACCAGTCCATCTACGGGTTCCGCGGCGCCGAGGTGCACAACATCCTGGAGTTCCCGAGCCGCTTCCCCACGTTGCAACGTGAGGACGCCCCGGTCGTGGCGCTGCGGACCTGTCGCCGCAGCGGGGCCGCCCTGCTGGCGGCCTCCCGCGGGTTGACCCGGAGGCTGCCCGCCGTGGCCTCCGCGCGCGGGCAGGTCAACGCCCACCGCGACCTCACCCCCGCGGAGGGGATCCCCGACGGCGAGGTGCACCTGCTGATGGCGGACAGCGCCACCCAGGAGGCCGCGGTCATCGCCGACACCCTGCGCCGGGCCCACCTGATCGACGGGGTCCCGTGGTCGGACATGGCGGTGCTGGTGCGCTCCTCCAGTCGACAACTGCCGGTGCTCCGCCGTGCCCTCACCGCCGCCTCGGTGCCGGTCGTGGTGGGCTCGGACGAACTTCCGGTGGCGGCCGAACCCCTGGTCCGTCCCCTGCTCGGCCTCATCCGGTACGGGCTGCGCCCGGAGGAACTGGATGACGAGGCCGCCCGCGAACTCCTGATGAGCGCCTTCGGTGAGGCCGACTCCGTCCGGTTGCGCCGGCTGGTGCGGGCCCTGCGCCGACTCGACCTGGACCGGGTCCGGTCCGCCCGGGAGAACGCGACCACAGACGGCGTCACCGAGGACGCCGCCGGTGAGGGCGAGGGGAGGGACGACCAGGACATCGGGTACCGCTCCTCCGCCCGGCTGCTGGTCGAAGCCCTGCGCGATCCACGGGAACTCACCCTGGTCGACCCCGAGATCGCCGCGCCCGCCACCCGGGTCGCCAAGGCGCTGCGCACCGTGCGTGACCTGAACGCCAAGGGCGCCGACGCCGAACAGGTCCTGTGGGAACTGTGGCGCGACAGCGGGCTCGCCGACCGACTGCTGCGAGCCAGCCAGGCCGGAGGCCGCCGCGGCGCCGCCGCCGACCGCGACCTGGACGCCGTGGTCGCCCTGTTCGAGAGCGTGGCCCGCTACTGTGACCGCCTCCCGCCGGGAACCCCCGACGGGTTCCTGGAGGACCTGGCCGCCCAGGAGATCCCCGGCGACAGCCTCGCCGAGCGTGCCCCCGAGGGCGAGGCGGTGCGCATCCTCACCGCGCACCGGTCCAAGGGGCTGGAATGGGGTCTGGTCGTGGTGGCCGGAGCCCAGGAGGGGGAGTGGCCCGACCTGCGGCTTCGCGGTTCCCTCCTCGGTGTGGAGGAGCTGGTCGACGCCCAGAGCCACTCGGCGGACTCCTACGGGGCCGCCCTGGCCTCCAAACTCCTGGACGAGGAACGCCGACTCTTCTACGTGGCGCTCACCCGCGCCCGCCGCACCCTCTACGTCACCTGTGTGGGCGGTGACGACGCCGAGGAACGTCCCTCGCGCTTCCTGACCGAGATCGGACTGGGCGACCCCGAACCGATCAGCACCGGGCGGCGATGGCTGTCCCTGCCCGCCCTGGTCGCGGACCTGCGTTCGGTGGTCACCGACCCCGAGGCTCCGGGGCCGCTTCGGCAGGCCTCCGCCGCCCACCTGGCCCGCCTGGCCGAGGAGGGTGTGCGCGGCGCCGACCCCGCCGAGTGGTACGCCCTCACCCCCTTCAGCGACGACCGACCCCTCTCCGAGCCGGAGGACACCATCCGGGTGTCGCCCTCTCAGGTGGAGAGCTTCACCAACTGTCAACTGCGCTGGCTGCTGGAACGCGCCGCCGGCGCCTCCTCCGGCGATTCCGCCTCCGCGCTCGGCACCGTCGTGCACGCCGTGGCCGTCCTGGTCGCCCAGGGCGGCAGCGCGGAGGAGGTCGGCGAACGCATGGACGAGATCTGGTCCGACCTGGACTTCGGCGGACCATGGCAGTCCGACAAACAGCGTGAGCGCGCCGACGAGATGGTCCGCAAGCTCATCGACTGGGACACCGGCAACGATCGCGAACTGGTCGTCACCGAGGAGGGCTTCAAGGTGGACGTGGGCGGCATCGAGATCACCGGTCGTGTCGACCGACTCGAACGCGACGACCAGGGCCGCGCCGTGGTCGTCGACATCAAGACCGGCGGTACCAAGGCCGATGACCTGGCCCGCCACCCCCAGTTGGGCGTGTACCAGATGGCCGTGCTCAAGGGAGCCTTCGCCAAGCTCGGCCTGGCCGAGCCGGGGGGCGCCACGCTCGTGCAGGTCGGCAAGGCCGCGCTCAGCAAGAAGGCGCGCGAACAGGCCCAGTCTCCCCTGGGCGAGGACCCCGACCCCGGGTGGGCGCAGACCCTCGTGCGCGAGGTCGCCACCGGCATGGGCGGGTCCCGGTTCACCGCCACCCGAAACACCGGATGCAACTCGTGCGCCGTGCGCGCCTGTTGCCCGGTCCAGGACGAGGGCAGACATGTCTGAACCCACACCCGCCCCCGAGACCCCCGCCCCCGATACCCCGCCCCCGACCCCGAGATTCGACCCCGCCGAACTCGCCCGGCTCCTCAAGCGTCCCGAACCCACCGTCGAACAGGCACGGGTCATCTCCGCGCCCCTGGAACCGGGGGTGGTGATCGCCGGCGCCGGATCCGGCAAGAGCGAGACCATGGCGGCCCGGGTGGTCTGGCTGGTCGCCAACGGACACGTGCGACCCGAACAGGTGCTCGGTCTGACCTTCACCCGCAAGGCCACCGCCGAGCTCGCCGAACGCGTGCGCAAGCGTCTGGAACAGTTGCGCGCCACCGAACTCTTCCCCGAGGAACCGTTGGACGGCGAACCCACGGTCTCCACCTACAACTCCTACGCGGGCCGGATCGTGGCCGACCACGCCCTGCGCGAGGCGGTCGAGCCCACCTCCCGACTGCTCAGCGAAGGTCAGTCCTGGCAACTGGCGGCCCGGATCGTGGGCGAGTACGACGGTCCCATGGGGCACATCAACGTCGGAGCGGACACCGTCACCCGCCGGGTCCTGGACCTGTCCGGGCAGATCGCCGACCACCTCACCAGCACCGACCAGGTGCGCGGGGTGGGCCGGTGGATCCAGGCGGGCGTGGACGCCATGCGGCGCAAGCCCACCCAACCCACCAAGGACCTGGTGGACGCCCAGCGGCGCCGCGAGGAGCTGCTTCCGCTGATCGACCGCTACAACGACGCCAAACGTGGTCGGGAGGCGATGGACTTCGGCGACCAGATGGCCCTGGCCGCGCGCATCGCCCTCAACCACCCCGAGGTGGGGCTGATCGAACGCGGCCGCTACCGCGTGGTGCTGCTCGACGAGTACCAGGACACCAGCCACGCCCAGTTGGCGTTGCTGCGCGCCCTGTTCGGCGAGGGCCATCCGGTGACCGCGGTCGGCGACCCCTGCCAGTCCATCTACGGATGGCGGGGCGCGATCGCCGCCAACCTCACCGGCTTTCCCACCGACTTCCCCGTCGCTCCGGGGCGACCGGCCCCGGTGCGACGCCTGTCGGTGAGCTTCCGCAACGGCCAACGCGTACTGGACGTGGCCGAGCGCGTCTCCGACGAACTGCGCGCCGAGGCCGCCGACGTGCCCGTCCTGTATCCGGGACCCGCCCGACGTGGCCGCGGCACCGCCATGGCCGCGCTGTTCGCCACGGAGACCGAGGAGGCGGCGTGGATCGCCGACCAGGTGCGCCGCCTGGTCCACGCCACCGCCGACGACTCGGGGGGCCCGGTGTTCGCCCCGGACGGTCGGGCTTGGCCGGAGGGGGAGTCCGGTGGGGCCTCCGATGGCGCCGTCGGCCCCGGTGACATCGCGATCCTGTGCCGCAAACGTTCGCAGTTCCCGCCGCTGCGGGAGGCGCTGGAGGCCCACGACATCCCGGTGGAGGTCGTCGGCCTGGGCGGACTCATGATGGTGCCCGAGGTCCGCGACATCATCGCCACCCTGAGGGTCGTCCACGACGCCTCCGCCGGTAACGAACTCGCACGCCTGCTCACCGGTCCCCGCTGGCGGTTGGGCCCGCGTGACCTGGCCGCCCTGGGTTCCCGCGCCGCCGAACTCGCCCGGCACACCAGGCGTGACCTGACCACCTCCGGCCCCGACCAAGAGGACGAGCCCGACGAGGACCTACTGCGCCGCACCGTCCTGGACCTGACCGCCGAGAGCGGCAGCCTCGTGGACGCCGTCGACGATCCCGGACCGGCCGAGAACTACTCCGAGACCGCCTACGAACGCCTGGGCCGACTGGCCGAGGAACTGCGCGGACTGCGCAAGCTCCTCGGCCAGCCCCTGCCCGACCTCATCACCGAGATCGAACGCATGCTCGGGCTGGACATCGAGGTGGGGGCGCGCATCCACCGCGACCCCCTGTCGGCCCGCGCCGACCTCGACGCCTTCGTCGACCACGCCGTGCGCTTCGTCGGCAACACCGAGGACCCCACCCTGGGCGGCTTCCTCGGCTACCTCAACGCCGCCGAGGAGAACGAGAGCGCGCTCAGCCCCGGAGAGCGGGTGGGTGGTTCCGACAGCGTCAAGCTGATGACCATGCACGGCGCCAAGGGTCTGGAGTGGCCGGTGGTGTTCGTGCCCGGGGTCAGCGCCGGCAAGCGCGCGCCGTTGTTCCCCGCCAAGGCCCGCGACTCCCTGGCCTGGGTCAAGGCCGACCACTTGCTGCCGTATCCGCTGCGCGGCGACAGGGCGAGCCTGCCCGCCCTGCGTGGGGTGGAGAAGGAGGACATCGCCGAGTTCAAGGCGGCGGAGGAGGCCCGCCACCTGATGGAGGAACGGCGGCTGGCCTACGTCGCGGTCACTCGTGCCTCCTACGCGTTGGTCTGCACCGGCCACTGGTGGGGGCGGACCGGAAGCACCCCGCGCGGGCCGTCGATGTTCCTGGAGGAGATCCGCGAGGCCTGCGAGGGGGGCGCCGGGTCCGTGGTGGCCTGGGCGCCGCCACCCGACCCGGAGGACACCAACCCGCACGACGAGGAGGAGTCCTCGGCGGTGTGGCCGCCGCGGGAACCGTCCGTGACGGAGCCGGTCATCGAGTCCGAACCCTTCCCGGTGCCCACCGTGGCGCAGGGGATCGCACCCGACCTCGTCGGTCCCGAACCGGAGTTCGAGTACGAGCCGGAGTACGACCCCGAATACGACGACGCTTTCGTGGCCGACCACGACCCGGGTTCCGCGCCCGTGCCCGAACCCGTGTCCGAGCCTCGGGCGGACGGCCGCCGTGAACAGATCCTGGCCGGAGCCGACCTGGTGGAACAGGCCAGGGCCAGGCTGCGGGTCGGGGAGTCCGCGCTACCGAAGAAGACCCCCGACGCGCTGCGCAAACGGCTCCACGGTTGGGAACGCGACACCGAACTGCTGCTCGCCCACCGGGAGCGCGCCGTCATCGGGTCGGGGGAGGGGCCGGTCGAGGTGGAACTGCCCGATCACCTGTCGGTGTCCTCCATGGTGTGGCTGGCCAGGGACCCCTCCGCGCTGGCCCGGCAGATCCGCCGGCCGCTGCCCCGGCCGCCGGCCCCGCACACCCGGCGCGGTACCGCCTTCCACTCCTGGCTGGAACAGCGCTTCGGGCAGAACGCCACCCTGCTCGACGAACTGCCCGGGGCCGCCGACGAGACCGCGGGGGAGGACGAGGACCTCGCCGAACTCCAGCGGATGTTCGAGGAGAGCGAGTGGGGCCGGCGGGTTCCGCTGGAGGTGGAGGTGCCGTTCGAGACGGTCATCGGCGACCGGCTCATTCGAGGCCGTATGGACGCGGTCTTCCACGACTCCGAGACCGGTACCTACGACGTGGTCGACTGGAAGACCGGCCGCCCACCCGGCAACTCGGAGGAACGACGGGCCGCGGGGGTGCAGTTGGCCGCCTACCGGCTGGCCTGGGCCGACCTGGTCGGGGCCGGATCCGACCAGGTGCGGGCCGCCTTCCACTACGTGCGCGCGAACGAGACCGTGCGCCCCGTGGACCTGCTCGACGCCGAGGGCCTGGCCGCGTTGTTCACCCGCCTGCCCGAACCCGACTGACGGGCCGCGCGCGGCCCGTCAGTCGGGTTCGGGCGGCGACCGCCGTCCGCCCGAGACGTCGCCGTCCTACTGAGGCGCCTGGTCGACCTGGATGTCCCAGTCGACGTTGGAGCCGTCGACCGAGGAGGTCGTGATGGTCACGCCGTAGGTGTCGGTGCCGTCCACGAGTTCACAGCGGATCTCGGCGCCGACCTGCGCGGGAAGGTCCTCGGAGCAGGTGAAGGAGTCGGGGGTCTGGCCGACGACCTCCGCCAGCTCGGCGGAGGACTGCTCGGCGACCTCGGCGGCGGGGACGGTTTCACCGCTCGCCTGACCGCCCTCGCCCCCGGTGGTGCCGCCCTCTTCCCCCGTCGTCTCGTCCGCGGTGTTCCCGGGGTCGGGGGCGGACCCGTCGGTGGTTTCGTCGTCGACCACGATGTCCCACTCGACGTCGTTGCCCTCGACGGAGGTGACGGTGACGGTCACGCCGTAGGTGACGCCGTCGTCCACGAGCTCACAGCGGATCTCGGAGCCCACCTCCGCGGGAAGGTCGTCGGCGCACGTGACCTCGTCGGGGATCTGGCCGACCTCCTCGGCGAGCATCCGGGCCGACTGTTCGGCGACGTCGTCGGCGGGAACGGCGCCCGGTCCACCGAAGCTGAACGAGCACCCGGCCAAGAGCAGGGGCAAGGCGCCCAGAGCCGCTCCGGCGATGATCCGATCACTGCTGAACTGCCGCATCGTGTCCTCCTTGGTTCTTTCGAGATGGGCCATGTGAATCGACCCGAGAACCAGGGCCCTGGTTCCTGACCTGGGCGTTTCGATGCGAGTTCGTGTTCTTGCGTTCCGTGTCCGACCGATCACTCCTGCCCGTGGAAGGTCGGCCGCGCGAGCGGTGCGCGAGCACGCGGAGCGGCGGTGCCGGGAAGAGGCCACCGCCGCTCTCGTCGTCTGTTCAGACCACGCCGAAGACGAATCCGCCGGGTGAGTCGATGTCGTCGCCGAACAGGTACAGACGGGCGGAGAGCACGAACTCCTCGCGGCTGATGTCGCCGTCCCCGTCGGTGTCCACGTGCGCGAACCGGGTGCGGGCGCCCGCCTCCTCGGCGCCCAGGGTCTTCGCGTAGACCAGGAACTCGGCCTCACTGATCCGGCCGTCCCCGTCGGCGTCCAGCAGGTCGAAGACGGCTTCCGCCACGGCCTCGGCCGCGTTGGAGCGGCTGCGGTCCTCCGAAGCGGCGTGCATGGCGCCCACGAACGAGTCCCGGTCCAGTCCACCGGTCTGATCCCCGGAGAGATCGACCAACTTGCGCCACAGGGACTCGTAGGTGACCTGGATCGCCCGGGCCCGCTCCTCGTCGGCCGCCAACCCGTAACCGGTAACGTAACGGTCCACGAGTCGTTGATAGTCGTCCCAGGTCACGGCCTTGTCGTCGTCGGTGTCCAGAACGTCGAACAGGTCGCTGAACCTGGCGGCGATACGGGGGTTGGTGCTCACGTGGTCCTCCTTCGAGATCGAGGGCGGGCCTTCCCGCCCCCTGTCGTCAGAGTGCCACGGGCTCCGAGTGGTTCCCCGTACTCAGGTGACGAGCAGGTCGTCGATCTGCCCCATCGCCGCGCTCATGCCCTCGTCCATGCCCATCTCGACCATCCGTTCCATGGCCTCGATGGACTCGAAGGTCGAGCGCAGGACCATGCGGGTACCGTCGCCGTGTTCGGCGATCTCCAGGCGCATGGTGATCGTCGGCATGCCCCCGGCGTCGCCCGGCACCTCGCCGAACCCGTCCAGGAACTCCAACGTGGTCGGTGGTTCCACCGACCGAACGCGCCACCAGCCGGAGTGCCGATCACCGGTCGGGCCCGTCATGTAATAGGTGACGTCACCCCCGGGGGTGAGCTCGTGCCTTTCCATGGTCGCGGGGTAGGTCGGCGGTCCCCACCACCTCTCCAACCGGCGCGGGTCCGCCCACAACTCCCACACCCGTTCCACACCGACGGGGAAGTCGCAGACCAGGGTGATCGTACGGTTCTCGAAGTCCTTGTCGACGCTGGTGACGCTCATCGGCTCGGTTCCTCTCGCGGTCGCGTTCAGGTGCCGGATGCCTCGGTCTCGTCCCCATCTTCGTTCTCGTCGGGGTCCCGGGGATCCTCGGTGATCAGCAGGGCCATGCGATCCACGCGTCCGCGCCAAAGGTCCTCGATCCGGTCGAGGGCGGCGCGGGCGTGGTGCAGGGCCTCGGGTTCGGTGCGAACGAGCTGTTCCCGGCCGCGACGTTCCTTGACGACCAGGCCTGCCCGCTCCAGCACCGCGACGTGTTTCTGTACCGCGGCGAAGCTCATCGGGTAGTCCTCGGCCAACCTGGACACCGACAGGCGACCCTCCACGGAACGGTGAAGGATGTCACGGCGGGTGGCGTCGGACAGCGCGTGGAACAGCCGGTCCACGTGTTCGTTCTCACCGGTCACAACAAATACAACCATTTGGTTGTAGGTTAGTGTGTCATGTCGTGTACGTCCAGGTCCTAAGGTCGAATTCGACAAGGATGTCCAGGACAAGGACGGGATATGGACGCACGCGCCTACATCGACGACCACAAGGACGAGTTCTTCAGAGCGCTCAAGGAGTGGCTGGCGATCCCCTCGATCTCCGCCGACCCCGCGCACCACGACGACGTGCGACGTTCGGCCCGATGGCTCGCCGACCACCTCACCGAGACCGGCTTCCCCACGGTCGAGGTCTGGGAGACCCCCGGCCTGCCCGCCGTGTTCGCCGAATGGCCCGCCGCCGACCCCGACGCGCCCACCGTGCTGGTCTACGGTCACCACGACGTCCAGCCGGTCGACCCGCTCCAAGAGTGGGAGACCGAACCGTTCGTCCCCACCGAGCGTGGCACCTCCCTGTACGCGCGCGGCTCCTCCGACGACAAGGGCCAGGTGCTCTTCCACGCCCTGGGCGTGCGCGCGGCCCTGGCCGTCTCCGGCGCGGACGCCCCACCGGTCACGGTCAAGCTGCTGGTCGAAGGTGAGGAGGAGTCCGGCTCGGTGCACTTCGCCGAGCTGATGAGGACCAACCGCGAACGTTTGGCCTGCGACGTCGCCGTCATCTCCGACACCACCATGTGGGCGCCCGACACCCCCTCCATGTGCGTGGGCATGCGCGGCGTCACCGATGTCGACATCAACCTGTACGGGCCCGAACGCGACCTGCACAGCGGCTCCTTCGGTGGTGCCGTCCCCAACCCGCTCAAGATCATGAGCGACCTGCTCTCCGGGCTGCACGACGGCGACGACCGCGTCGCGATCCCCGGCTTCTACGACGGTGTCGTCGAGGCCAGTGAGCAGGAACGCGAGCTCATCGCCCGGCTCCCCTTCGACGAGAAGGAGTGGCTGGCCACCGCCGCGTCCACCGCGGCCCGTGGCGAGAAGGGCTACAGCACCCTGGAACGTGTCTGGTTGCGGCCCACCGCCGAGATCAACGGCATGTGGGGCGGCCACACCGGCGCCGGCGGCAAGACGATCGTCCCGCGCTCCGCGCACGCCAAGATCAGCTTCCGGCTGGTCCCCGGGCAGGAGCCCCTGACGATCCAGGACCGCGTCCGCGAGTACGTGGAGGCCAACACCCCCGACGGCGTCCACGCCGAACTGGAGTTCGGTGGCCCCGGTGTGCGCGCCTGCGCCTCCGACCTGGACTCCACCGCCCTGAAGGCCGCCCGCGCCGCCATGAGCCGCGCCTTCGGCAAGGAGGTCCTGTTCACCCGCGAGGGCGGCAGCGGGCCCGAGGCCGACATCGCCGACATCCTCCAGACCCCTCTGGTGTTCGTGGCCGTGGGCCTCAACGAGGACCGCATCCACGCCCCCAACGAGAAGGTCGAGATGCCGCTGTTGCTCAAGGGCGCCGAGAGCGCCGCCCATCTGTGGGAGGAACTGGGCAAGGGAGCCTGACCCGCTCAACGGTCGCACCCGCGCACTTCTCACCCGGAAGTGCGCGGGTTCATCCGTCGGGAGTGCACGGCGCCCCCGAACGCGTTACACCTGGTGTGTCGCGCACGATTACAGGAAGGTCCCATGGACTTCGACGCCGTACCCGCACTCTCCCGCGCCTCGGTCGACTCCGCCGGACACCGTCGAGGTGACGACGAGTGGCTGGCCAAGGCCTGGGCCGACACGAACACCCGAGTGCTGGTCCTGGAGGGCGGCGAGCCCGGAAGCCACGGTTGGCAAGCGCTGATGGTCAAGCAGTCCCGCGCCCTGGTCACCACCGGCCGGACCCGCGAACTCGTCCTCATCACGCCCGAGCAGGCGCCCAAGGGCGAGCGCTACCTCCTGGGCAGCGACGGCGAACGCGCGTACTTCGCGGTGCGCTCCGAACAGGAGTTGGCGGTGAACCCCGTCGCCGAACCCGCCTCGTTGCGCGAGGTCGGCGCGGCCCTCGACGACCACGACACCGGCCTCTTCACCCGGGCCATCGCCCTGGCCAACTGGAACGCCACCCACGGCTTCTGCCCCCGTTGCGGATCCCGCACCCGGATCGAGAAGGCCGGGCACGTCCGGGTCTGCGAGGAGGAGGGCACCGAGCAGTTCCCCCGGATGGACCCGGCGGTGATCATGCTGGTGCACCGTGAACGCGACGGCCGGGAGGAGGCGCTGCTGGGCCACAACCCGAACTGGGACGCCCGGCGCTTCTCGGTCCTGGCCGGGTTCGTCGACGCCGGGGAGTCCCTGGAACAGGCGGTCGTCCGCGAGGTCGCCGAGGAGACCGGCGTGATCGTGCGGGACCCGCGCTACCTGTCCTCACAGCCCTGGCCGTTCCCGCGCAGTCTCATGGTGGGCTACACCGCGCGCGCGGTGGGGGAGGCCACGGCCACCGACGACGAGATCTCCGAGGTCCGCTGGTTCACCCGCCCCGAACTCGCCGCGGCCGCGGAGGCCGGCGAGGTGATCCTGCCCGGACACGTCTCCATAGCCCGCACCCTCATCGAGCACTGGTACGGGGGACGTCTGTCCGGCGGCTGGTAGCCCCGAACACCCGATGAGGCTGCGCCGTAGGCGTCCGTTGAGGGTGGTGGTGGGCGACGGGTGGGACGAAGCGCCGGCGGAGGCGCTCAGGGATAGAGCGCCGCGGACCGTCCATCCCCCGCATCGGACGGTCCGCGGCACGCCACCCCGGTGGGCCGGTCCGATCGGACCGGCGCCCGATCAGATCTGGCCGAGCTCGTCCGGAAGGACGGTCAGTGGGCTGGTGCTGCTCTCCACCACGTCTCGGGCCAGGTCCGCCACCTTGCGTCCACGCGAACGCGCCGAGGAACGCAGCCGCTCGAACGCCTCGCGCGGCGGCATCGTGTGCCGCTCCGCCAGGACGCCGATCGCCTGCTCCACCACCACACGAGAGTGCAGCGCGTGCTCCAACTGCGCGATGGTGTGCTTCAGGCGGTCCACCTCCGAGGCCCCCTCCGGCGCCCGACCCGGCGCCTGGGCGCGGGGGCGTGGCCCCCCGGCCTCGGAGGTGATCAGGTCCGCCAGCACCATCGCGCTGATCAGGTCCGGGGCGTCATGGCGGTTATGCCCACCGCCCACGCGCCACCCGTGCGGGGTGCGTCGCACCACTTCGGCGTCCACCGTGTCGGTGGTCGCGATGTCATGAGGCCTCACGTCGTCCCCCAACTCCACACTCCCCGTCATGTACAGGTTTGCCGGTGTCGACCGGGCCACCCTGGACCGGGGTGCGTTCGCCCTGAGGGAGGGCTTCCCGTCGCGCGGGCCGCGTGGGGCGGCCCGCGCCGTCGGTCCTAGGACAGCTCGGCCAACTTCTTCTTCACCTGAGCGAGCGACGGGTTGGTCATCGCCGAGTCGTCACTGAAGACCAGGGTGGGGACTGTCTGGTTCCCACCGTTGACCTTCGAGACGAGTTCCGCGGCCTCCGGGTGCTCCTCGATGTTCACCTCTCGGCCGGTGATGCCCTCTCGGGAGAGCTGGCTCTTGAGCCGCTTGCAGTAGCCGCACCAGGGGGTGGTGTACATCGTGAATCGCTCGGTACCGGTACTCGTCATCTCGCTCACGTCTTTTCCGCGTCGACTGCCATGGTTCGGGAGGATCCCGATGGTTCCAACACCGGGCGACCCGAGCCGCTTCCCATGGTGGTTCGACACAACGTGGGACGCCTCACAGGCGCGACTGGTTCTGGAATGTGTCACTCGGTTCGTTCGGCCTGTTCAGGTCGGGGCCGTGGACGATCGGCTCCGGCGGGCGCCGATACTTGAGAGACTGTCCGCCCAGACCCACCCGTCCGACCAGATTCAGGAGCACCATGGACCCCGACCGCGTCCTGGAGGGACTGGACCCGGAACAGACCGAGGCGGCACGCGCGCTGCGCGGCCCCGTGTGCATCCTGGCGGGTGCCGGCACGGGCAAGACCCGGGCCATCACGCACCGGATCGCGTACGCGGTGGCCGGTGGGGTCGTCGCCGAACAGCAGGTCCTCGCGGTCACCTTCACCGCGCGCGCCGCCGGTGAGATGCGCGGCCGGCTCCGTGCCCTGGGCGCGCCCAAGGTCCAGGCCCGTACCTTCCACGCGGCCGCCCTGCGCCAGCTCTCCTTTTTCTGGCCACAGGTGGTCGGTGGCGAGAAGCCCACCCTGATCGACAGCAAGATCAAGGTCGTGGCGCGCGCCGCCAACGCCGTGGGACTGCAACCGGACCGGACCGGGCTGCGCGACCTCGCCAGTGAGATCGAGTGGGCCAAGGTCACGCAGGTGCGCCCCGGCGACTACGACAAGGCCATCGTCAAGGCCGGTCGTCAGGCGCCCATGCCGGCGGTCGAGGTCGCGCGGGTCTTCGAGGCGTACGAGGAGCTGTGCCGCGAGCGCAACCTGCTCGACTTCGAGTCCATGCTCGAACTCACCGCGGGGATGATCAACGAGTACCCCGCCATCGCCCAACGGGTCCGTGACCAGTATCGGTACTTCGTCGTCGACGAGTTCCAGGACGTCAACCCGCTGCAGAAACTCCTCCTGGACGCCTGGCTCGGTGACCGCGACGACCTGTGCGTGGTCGGCGACCCCAGCCAGACCATCTACTCCTTCGCCGGCGCCACCCCCGGCTATCTCACCGGGTTCGGTGACCGCTTCCCGCACGCCACCGTGGTGCGACTGGTCCGCGACTACCGGTCCACCCCCCAGGTCGTCCGCGTGGCCAACCACGTGATCGGCCAGGCCAAGGGCTCGGCCGCGGCCGAGCACCTCACCCTGCGGGCACAGCGTCCCGACGGGCCGGACCCGATCTATCAGGAGTACGACGACGAGCTCGCCGAGGCCACCGGCGTCGCCCGCAAGATCAGCGTCCTGCTGGAGGAGGGGACGCCCGCGAGTGAGATCGCGGTCCTGGTGCGCATCAACTCCCAGTCCGCCGCCTACGAACAGGCGCTGAGCGACCAGAACGTGCCCTTCACGGTGCGCGGCAGCACCCGCTTCTTCGAGCGTCCCGAGATCCGGCAGGCCGTCCACACCCTGCGCGGGGCCAGGCAGGGCGTGGCCGACGAGCAGGACGAACCCTTGGTGCGAACGGTGCGCCACCTGCTGTCCCAGATGGGGCTCACCGACACCGCGCCCGAGGGCCGTCAGGCCCGGGAACGCTGGGAGTCGCTCTCGGCACTGGTCCAGCTGGCCGAGGACATGGCGGCCAAGTCCGGACCCGGTGGGCGGTCCGCGACCATGGCCGACTTCGTCGACGAGCTTGAGACGCGCATGGCCACCGAGCACGCGCCCGGCTTCGAGGGGGTCACCATCGCCTCCCTGCACGCCGCGAAGGGCCTGGAGTGGGACGCGGTGTTCCTGGCCGGACTGACCGAGGGCATGATGCCCATCATCTACGCCGAGAGTGACGACGAGGTCGAGGAGGAACGCCGGCTGTTCTACGTGGGCGTCACCCGTGCCCGTGAACACCTGGCGATGTCCTGGTCCCTGGCGCGCTCGCCCGGAGGCCGCAAGACCCGTAAGCCCTCGCGGTTCCTCGACGGGTTGCGACCCGCCTCGCCCTCCACGAGCGGGCGCCGGGACCGGCGCAAGGGCGGGGTGACGCGCTGCCGGGTGTGTTCCAACACGCTCACCGACGTCACCGAGCGCAAACTCGGACGTTGTGTGGACTGTCCCTCCACCTACGACGAGGCGTTGCTGGAACGGATGCGCGACTGGCGGCGCCGAACCGCGCAGGAGCAGAAGGTTCCCGCCTACGTGATCTTCACCGACGCCACCTTGCAGGCCATCGCGGAACAGGAACCGGGCAGCGTGTCCCAACTCTCCTCGGTCTCCGGGGTCGGCGCGGTGAAGCTGGATCGCTACGGTGAGGCGGTGCTCGCGCTCGTGGCGGGTGACGAACCGGAGGGGCCGGGTTCCGGTGACGGGGAGGAAGAGGATGAGTGAAGGCTTCGACGTCGGCGACGGCGGGCAGTCCCTGGCCCAGCTGCTGAGGGTCCTGGACCTGGAGCGGATCGAGGACAACATCTTCCGGGGGATCAGCCCGGAGGAGGGGCCCCAACGGGTCTTCGGTGGTCTGGTCGCGGGTCAGGCCTTGGTGGCGGCGGGCCGGACGGTACCCGCCGAGCGGTACGTGCACTCCCTGCACGCCTACTTCATCCGACCGGGTGATCCGTCGGTGCCCATCGTCTACGAGGTCGATCGGGTCCGCGACGGTCGTTCCTTCACCACTCGCAGGGTGGTGGCCATCCAGCACGGCAAGGCGATATTCACTCTGTCGGCCTCCTTCCACAAGGAGGAACCCGGGCTGGACCACCAGATCCCGATGCCGGACGTGCCGCCGCCCGAGGAGCTGTCGAGCACCCGGGAACGACTGCGCGAGGCCTTCGGCAAGGTGCCGAACTTCGTCCAGTGGCATCCCATCGAGATGCGGCCGGTGGGCGCGATGTCCTTCGAGGCCGAACGCGACCCGGAGCTGCGGACCGCCACCAACCCGGTGTGGTTCAAGGTCGACGGGAGGTTGCCCGACGACCGGCTCACCCAGGTGTGCCTGATGACCTACGCCTCCGACATGACGCTGCTGGACACCGTCCTGCTCCGGCACGGGCGTTCGTTCGCGGGCATCGCCATGGCCAGCCTGGACCACGCCATGTGGTTCCACCGCCCCTTCCGCGCCGACGAGTGGCTCTTGTACGCGCAGGAGTCCCCGACCGCCCAGGGTGCGAGGGGTCTGGCCCGAGGCCTGGTGTACACCCGCGATGGACAGCTCGTCTGCTCGGTCGTACAGGAGGGGATGATCCGCGTCGTCGACGCGGAGGGTTGGAGCTGATCTCCACAGACGGAACCTGACCTGATCAGGCAGAACGACATGGTGAAGGGTCGGCGGGGCAAGTCGGCAACCTCCGGCCCTTCGGTATTCCGTGGAAGTTCTGGCCGGATCCGGACGTTTTCGCAGGTCAAAAATGGGTTGCCGTCTTCTACTCGGCGACCGTAGTGTGTACAACGTCGCAATGACCGCTCTCGGTGCAGGTGCAAGACCCTGTACCCGACTTTGAAGGAGGTGCCCGATCTGATGATGACGAAGAACCAGGAGACCACCGGTCTCGCAGCCACATGGCAGCCGTTCATGCCGTCCTTCCGCTTGGGTGCCGACCTGAGCGGTGACGCCTTCGAGCGCACCTTCGGTGGCGACCGTATGAACACCCCGGGCGGCGTGGCCGTCTCTGGCACGGGCCTGCTCATCGCGGGCATTCCCGTGTCCGAGGGGACCAGTGTGTCCGAACCCGGTGTCATCGGCGCCCTGCGCGACGAGTCCGGACTTGCCCTTGATCGCGGCAAGTTCACCGGTGGCATCCACGCCCTGAATGAAACCCGGCGCCGTTATGGCGCACTGGGGGAGTGTCCACGGAGGACACCGGCCTAGCCGGCCTTCCACTCCGTGGCCGCGGACCCCAGTAAAGGGGCCCGCGGCTTTCTTTGTATCTCCGTCAGGCCCTCCGTCCCCAAGGGGCGGGGAGTAGACGGCGACATCGCAGAGTCCAGGTCCCTCACCGGACCGGTTCCGGTGACCGAACACCGACCGCGTTGTACGAACGATCAAAGATCTTGGAGGGCACCGATGCTTGCGTCGGTCCTGGTAACGCCCCAGCTGGGTGAGGTCGACATTCCTTGCCGTCGAGAGCCGGACCTGTTCTTCGCGGAGGCTCCCGCCGATGTAGAGGCGGCGAAGACCATCTGTGGGGACTGTCCCATCAAGGAGCAGTGCCTGACGGACGCCCTGGAACGGGGTGAGCCGTGGGGCGTCTGGGGTGGGCAGCTGCTCGTCTCCGGCCAGGTCGTGGCGCGCAAGCGCCCGCGTGGTCGCCCCCGCAAGAACCCGGCCCCCGTCGCGGCCTGAGGCCACGACGACCTCGTCCCACGAAGAACGTACGACCGAGAAGGACTCGAAGAGCGATGATGCAGGAACTCATGCGAATGGTGGAGCGGACCGAGCAGGAGCCGCACGAGCACCAGCTCAGAAGGATCGGCGCCCGACAGCTGCGCGCCCGCCAGCGGGAGGAGCGCCGGGTGGAGGAAGCGATCATGGAAATCGCGTGGTCGCGGCTATGTTGACGCCGGCGCACGCGGTGAATCGGTGAACACGATCGGGCGGTCTCCTGAACCAGGGAGGCCGCCCGGTCTCGTTTCGATAACCAAAATGCCGATCGGTGCGACTCGTGGCGGGGTCGTGTGGCCTGTCTCACCACCTCGGAAGGGGCCTGGTCAGGGCAGAACGCGCTACACCGTGGTGCATTTCGATCCGGATCGGCGACCCGGACATCAGGTCGACCCAATGACATATCGGACCACGGCACACCTGTTCGGAAACGCTCCTCTGGGCTACCGTAAACTTCGTGCCCTCGAACACCAAAGTCGAGGTACGACGCAGTCCTCGTCGCCGACGTACCGTGTCGGCCTACCGGGACGGGGACACCACTGTCGTCCTCGTGCCCGCGACGTTCTCCCGCGCAGAGGAAAAGCGCTGGGTGGACCAGATGCTGCGGAAACTCGACGCGAAGGAGGGGCGGCGCCGCCGCGGCGACCGCGAACTCCACGAACGCGCCGTCGAACTCGCCGAACGCTACCTCGGCGGGAGCCGGCTCCCCGACACCGTTCGCTGGGTCGACAACCAGAACACCCGCTGGGGCTCGTGCACCCCGGACACCCGTGCCATCCGCATCTCCCGCCGTGTCGCCGGTATGCCCTCATGGGTGGTCGACTACGTGCTCGTGCACGAACTCGCCCACCTGCACATCCCGCACCACGGCCGGGACTTCTGGGAACTGGTCCGCCGCTACCCCAAGGCCGAACGGGCCCGGGGTTACCTGGAGGGCTACAGTGCCGGCAGCCGTTCCGAGGGGTGCGCCCACGCCGCCGAGGACGACGACCTCGAAGACGACGAGGTCGCCTTCGAGGACTAGCGCCACCGAGTCCTCAGCCTTCGAGAGCCTTGCCGGCCACCCGCATCTCGCGGTACGCCCGCGCCAGTAGGTACCCGCCGGCCAGCAGCAACGCGCCGAACACCAGGACGACGTAGGCCGTCGTGCCGCCCCAGGAACCGGAGACCGTCGCACGGCCGGCCACCGCGAACAGGAGCAGTGACAAGAACGCGCAGACGAGCTGCGCGGCACGGAACGAACGACGCGTGTGCCCGTACCTGATCCGGGCCGCCTCACGGGAGTCGACCCGGCCGCTCCGCTCGTCGAAGAGCAGTTCCCGGGCCGCCTTGCGCAGCCGCCGGTAGAACAGGTGGGCCACGAGCCCGCCGACCAGGGCGATGATGGTGAACAGGGACATGTCACGACCTCGGGGGTCAGGCCGGCCTCAGGGGTGGACGGGGCCGTGTGTCGTCACGGCGGCGACCGCGGCGGCGACCAGGTCGCGCACCGAGTCGTCGGTGGGTTCGGGTGGGTCCGTGACCGGGAACCAGCCCAGGTCCGCGGACTCGTCGGGGTCGCGCACCAGCACGGCGTCGTCGGGGGCCACCGCGGCGAACTGCACGTCGAGGTGGAGGCTTCCGCCACCGCAGGGGACCGAGTGCCGGTCCAGGCGGACCGGTTCGGGCAACATGGTGATCCCGGTGATGCCGGACTCCTCCGTTGCCTCCCGCAGCGCGGCCCCGACCAGGGTGGCGTCGGCGTCCTCACAGTGACCGCCGGTCTGCAACCACATCCGGTGGATCCGGTGCAGGACCAACGCGACCCGGGAGCCGTCGGCGGAGAGGATCGCCGCGCTCGCCGTCAGGTGCCCGGGCAGGCACGTGCGCCACATGGCGTCGTCGTGGGACTCCAGGTGCGCCAGGTAGGAGGTGCGCAGCTCCTCCTGCCCGGCGTCGGGGGCGGCCCAGGCGGTCAGTACCGCCCGGGCGTCCTCGTGAAGGCTCACTCGCCGCCCTTCTCGCCCTGGTCCTCGTCGCCCGGCTTGGGCCGTTCGGCCCCGTCCGGGTCGGTCAGCGACGAGATGTCGAAGTCGACGCCCTCGTCGGAGCGACCGTTCACGAAACCGTTCGGGTCGTCCAGGTCGTCGCCGGAAGGCATGAGGTCGGGGTGCTGCCACACGGCGTCGCGCCCCTCGATCCCTCGGGCCTCCTCCAAGGCGTTCCAGAGCGCCCCGGCCTCGCGCAGCCGACGTGGTCGCAGTTCCAAGCCGACCAGTGCCGCGAACGTGTGCTCGGCGGGGCCACCGGTGGCACGACGGCGCCGGGTGGTCTCGGCGAGCGCACCGGCCTGTGGAAGGCGCTCGTCCACGGCCTTGGCGACCACGGTCGCCACCCAGCCCTCGATCAGCGCCAGGGTGGTCTCCAGTCGACCCAAGGCGGCCTTCTGCTGCGGGGTGTCCTCGGGCTGGAGCAGCCCCTCGGCGCCCATCCCGCCGGACATCATCTCCTGGATCGCCTCGGGGTTGGTGAGATCGATCTCCCCGAGCTTGTCCTCCAGGCCGCTGACGTCGTACGACATCCCCGCGGCGTACTCCTCGACCAGGCGCGACAGGTGCGAGCGCAGCCACGGCACGTGCGAGTACAAGCGGTGCACGGCGGCCTCGCGGGCGGCCAGGTACAGGCGGACCTCGTCGGCGGGGATCTCCAGACCCTCGCTGAACTTCTCCACCCCGGAGGGCAGCAGTGCGGCGTTGCCCTCACCGGCGAGCGGCAGGCCGATGTCGGAGGTTCCGATCACCTCCTGGGCCAGCCCACCGATGGCCTGACCGGCCTGTTGGCCGACCATCATGCCGCCCATCTGCTGGATCATGCCGAGCAGAGGACCGGCCATGGAGGCCATCTCCTCGGGCAGGTTCTGGCCCATGGCCTGAACCGTCTTGGCGGTCAGCGGGTCGCACAGCTGCGCCCACGTGGCCATCGTCTTCTCGATCCACTCCGACCGACTCCAGGCCTGAGCGGTCTGGATCCCCGAGGGGAGGTCGGTAGCCTGGTCGAGCCACAGGTCGGCGAGGCGCAGGGCCTCCTCGATCCGTGCGTAGTCGGCGGGCGGCACACTCGGGTCCCCGATCTGGGACACGCTGTGCCGCGCGATGTTCTTGGCCATGTCCCAGTTGATTCCGGACGTCGAGGACGTCGCGGACTCCCCGGCGGGGCCGGGGGAGGGCTGGGACGACATCATGTCCGCGAATTGGCGGAGCATGTCGGCCATCTGTTGCGGATTCCCGAACGGGAACCCGTCCGGTGTTCCGGAGTCCCCCCCGCCCGGGCGGCCGCTGCCGGCACCCGAGCCGGAGTCGCCTGAACGGCGTCCGGACTCGTCATCGGGATCGTTCGGCATGCTGAAACCGAAAGGCAGGTCGCTCACAATCAGACCTCAGGCAGGATTAGGTTTGGTCTCCACTGTCACGTTAGCTGGGAGTCGCCCGGAGTGAATACCGAAAGCAGCCAGGTTCGCCCAGAGCACAGCTCCCCAGGACGGTCGGGGACGGTAGTCGCCGTCACCGGTGCCGCCACCGGGGTCGGCCGGCTTCTCGTGCAACGCCTGGCCGCGCCAGAAGGTTCCATCCGGGCCCGCGAGATCATCGCGATCGACCAGGAGTTCGCCGACCTGCGCGATGTCACCTGGCGGATCGCCGATGTCTGCGATCCGGGGTTGGTGTCCCGGTTGGAGGGCATCGACGTCCTCGTGCACACCGCCGACGACCGTTCCCTGGACACCAGACCGGCGCGCCGGCGCGAACACAACATCCTGGCGGCTCAGACCGTATTGACCGCCGCGGCCGCCTCAGGCGTCCCCAGGGTCGTCCTCGTCACCAGCAGCATGGTCTATGGAGCCGCGCCGGACAACCCCGTCCCCCTGCCCGAGGACTCCGGTCGCGTGTCGGACAACAGCGAGGGCCTGATGGGCGACTTCGCCGCGGTCGAGGAACTGGCCGAACGCGCCCGCCGCGCGCACCCGGGCCTGACGGTGACCGTCGTGCGCCCCGCGCCACTGGTCGGTCCGGAACTCGACACGCTCCTGAGCAGACACTTCGCCGCGCCCCGGCTGCTCACCGTCAAGGGCCACGAACAGCACTGGCAGTTCTGCCACGAGGACGACCTGGTCTCCGCGCTGGCCTTTTGCGCCCTGAACGGCGTGACGGGACGCGACGGCGTGGTCGCCGTGGCCTCCGAGGGATCCCTGACACAGGGGGAGGTCGAGGCGATCGCCGAGATGAAGCACTTCGAGGTCGCCGCCAACCTCGCCTTCGGTGCGGTGCGTCGCCTGCACCAGGCCCGCATCACCCCGGCCGCCGCCGGTGAGATCAAGTTCCTCGTCTACCCGTGCGTGGTGGACTGCGCCTCGTTGCGCGAGGCCGGCTGGAAGCCGACGCATGACAGCGAGTCGACCCTGCGGGTACTACTGGAGTCCAACAGCGGCAAGCACGCCATCGCCGGTCGCACCCTCGGTCGCAAGGAGGCCACCATCACCGCCGCCGCCGGTGCGGCGGGCGCGGCCGCCGCGACCATCGGAACCGTCGCCGCCATCCGTCACCTGCGCAAGCGCGGGAAGGGCTGACCCACGGTTCCACCGATCACGGCACGCGCGAACCTCGCGTGCGCCCCACCGATTGATACGGTTCACCTGTGGAAGAGATCACTCTCGCGGCAGTTCGCGAAACACCCCTGTCCGTCGACGAGGTCCTCGCGGCGGTGACCCATCCCCGGGCGGGCGGCACCGCCGTCTTCATCGGGACCGTGCGCGACCACGACCACGGTCGTGACGTGTCCGCCCTCTCCTACTCCGCGCACCCCACCGTCGAGGCCCGCCTGCGCGAGGTGATGGAGAAGGTGCTGAGCGACACCAGCGTCCCCGGGCGTCCCGTCGTACGGATGGCCGCCACCCACCGGGTCGGAGACCTGGAGATCGGCGACCTCGCCGTCGTCGTCGCGGCCGCCGCCGAGCACCGGGAAGAGGCCTTCGCGGCCTGCCGGCGACTCATCGACGACCTCAAGGCACAGGTGCCCATCTGGAAGAACCAGGCCTTCGAAGACGGCGAGACCGAATGGGTCGGCTCACCCTGAACCCTGGCCCCTGACCCCCTCCGGAGCCCCTTTTCGGGTCTCCGGGACGCTCGTGCCCGGGCGCCCTCGAATCGCCAGGGCACCAACACCGGAGGTATCCGAGGGGCTCTAAGGTATGCACATGCTTCGTCGTGCCATGACCCTTGTCGCCGCACTCGTCCTGCTTGCCGGGCTCGGGTACGGGAGTCTCCTGCTGCCCATGCCCTATCTGGTCGCGGCGCCGGGCGTCACCCTGAACACGCTCGGGGAACAGGAGGGCGGGGAGCCGATCATCGGCATCGAGGGCGCCGACGACTACGAGCACGACGGCTCGCTGTCCATGGTGACCGTGCAGTACGCCGGCGGGCCCGACCACCGGCTCAACCTCTTCACCCTCGTGACGGCGTGGCTCTCGCCCAGCCAGGCGGTCCTGCCCGAGGAACTGCTGTTCCCCGCGGGACGCTCCCAGGAGGAGGTCACCGAGCGGCAGACCGTTCAGATGAACGACTCCCAGACCGACGCGACCGCCGCCGCCCTCAACCAGCTCAACATCGACTACGAGGCGATCCCGCTGGTGGCCGAGGCCGTCGAGGACATGCCGGCGGAGGGCGTCGTGGAGTCCGGTGACCGCGTCCTGGCGGTGGACGGCGAGCCCGTCCCCACCAGTACCTCCGGTGACGACAAGGAACAGCTCGTCGGCAGCGCCTTCGTGGTCGAACACGTCGGTGACCGTGAGCCGGGCGAGCCGGTCGAACTGCTCCTGGAGCGCGACGGCGAGGAGACCGAGGTCGAGCTGGAGACCGTCGAGGGCGAGAGCGGTTCCGCCGCCGTCGGCATCCTCATCGCCGACGACATGGACTTCCCCGTCGACATCGACATCAGCGTCGGAGAGATCGGCGGACCCAGCGCGGGCATGATGTTCTCGCTCGGGATCATCGACCGCCTCAGCGAGGAGAGCATCACCGGCGGCGCCCAGGTGGCCGGCTCCGGCACCATCACCTCCGACGGCCAGGTCGGTGGGATCAGCGGTATCCCGCAGAAGATGGTCAGCGCCCAGCGCGACGGCGCCGAGTACTTCTTCGTGGCCGCCGATAGTTGTTCCCAGGTGGCCCAGTCCGCGGCCTACGGCGAACTGGACGTGGTGCGCGTCGAGACGCTCACCGACGCCATGGACGCCCTGGAGACCATCCGCGAGGGCGGTGACGATTTCCCCCGCTGCGACTAGCGCGAGGCCGCACGATGCGAAAGGGCCCCCGGCACCGGATGGTGTCGGGGGCCCGCGTATTCGCCCGGCCGGTCCCGAAGGAGGACCGAGGGGAAGGACCGGAAAGGGCGCGGGCCTCAGTTCTCGTCGAGGTCCAGGGTGAGGGCGAGGGCCGAGGTCAGCGCCGGGATCAGGTCGGGGCCGTTGAGCACCTCGTCCTCGCTGTCGTGCCCGCGCATGCGCATGGCGCAGTGCCGGGAACCGTCGCGCAGCACCCCCGCCACCATGCGGATCTCCTCGGTCTCCTTGTCGGAGGTGGTGGGGTCCTCATCGGCGGCCAGGGTCTCGTCCGACCCCTTCACCACCAGCCGTTCCATGACCAGGGCACAGCCGGCCACTCCTTCGGGCCACAGGATGCTGCCCAGAGCCTCCTCCAATGGGACGTCAGGAGGCAGTTCCTCCTGCTCGACCGGGGTCAGCTCGTTCGGGTCGGTGGGGGAGTCGATCCCCAACAGACTCGCCAGAGCGGGTTCCGCTGCCAGCAGCTCACTGGTCGGGACCAGGGCGTACAGCCCCAGAGGGCGATCCCAACCCTGTTCGGCTGCGTGGCGTTCCAGGTCCATGACGGCTTCGCGAATGTTCGACACGTTTCCATGGTGGCCGATGTGGGAGCCTCGCCGCGCCCGTTCACGGCCAGTAGGGTCGCAGGGGTGCCGTCCGTTTGCGACTCCGATACACCAACGATGCAGGCTTGTCACCCGCCGAGGGGCGATTTCGGGAACCTGGCGGCCACCGAATAAGTTCTCAACATAGAGCGCCACACGCGCACCGACCGCACCTACCAAGCCAGAACGAGGGGGAGGCGTGAGCTTCCGATCGCCCGGCGCACCACCTGCGCGTATGCCTCGCCGATCAAGGTTGCTCGCGCCAGTCGCGGCGACCGTGGTCGTTATCATCGCGGGGCTGATGCTCGCCGCGAACTTCTGGACCGACTTCAAGTGGTTCAGCTCAGTCGGCTACACCAATGTCTTCCTGACCGAGCTGTGGACCCGGGTCCTACTGTTCGCGGTGGCGGCACTCGTGATGGCCGTCATCGTCGGCCTCAGCATCTTCTTCGCCTACAGGGCCCGGCCGGGCATCCGGCCGATGAGCCTGGAACAGCAGGGGCTGGACCGCTACCGGCAGTCCATCGACCCGCACCGCAAGCTCTTCTTCTGGATCGCCATCGGCGCCCTGGCGCTGTTGTCCGGCGCCGCCGCGAGCGGTGACTGGCGTTCCTACCTGCAGTTCGTGAACGGCGTGGACTTCGGTGTCGCCGACCCCGAGTTCGGCATCGACATCGCGTTCTTCGCGTTCACCTACCCGTTCCTGCGGATCCTGCTGGGCTACATGTACGCGGCGGTCATCCTGGCGTTCATCGCCGCGGTGATCGTGCACTACCTGTACGGCGGCGTCCGTCTGCAGAACGACTCCGGTCAGCGCGCCACCCCCGCGGCCCGGGTGCACCTTTCGGTGCTGCTCGGCATCTTCGTGCTGCTGCGCGCCGGTTCCTACTGGCTGGACCGTTACGGACTGGTCTTCTCCGACCGCGGCTACACGTTCGGTGCCTCCTACACCGACGTCAACGCCGTCAAGACGGCCCTCACCATCCTCACCGTCATCTCGGTGATCTGCGCGGTCCTGTTCTTCGCCAACATCGCCTTCAAGAACACGATGATCCCGGTGGCCTCCCTCGGCCTGCTGGTCCTCTCGGCGGTGGTCGTCGGCACGGCCTACCCGGAGATCGTCCAGCGCTTCCAGGTCGACCCCAACGAGCAGCGCCTGGAGAGCCCCTACATCGAACGCAACATCGAGAGCACGCGTGAGGCGTACGGTGTCGCCGACACCGAGGTGATCGACTACGACGCCACCACGGAGCTCACCCCGCAGGAGCTGGCGGCCGAGGCCGACACCATCCCCAGCGTTCGTCTGGCCGACCCGGCCGTGGTCTCGCAGACCTTCCAGCAGATGCAGCAGGTCCGTGGCTTCTACCAGTTCCCGGACGTGTTGGAGGTCGACCGCTACCCGGACTCCGAGGGCAACCTGATCGACACGATCGTCGCCGTCCGTGAACTGGACGGTCCGCCCGACGACCAGGACAACTGGCTGAACCGGCACCTGATCTACACGCACGGCTTCGGTATGGTCGCCGCCGCCGGCAACCTGATCGACGACGAGGGCCGCCCGGTCTTCACCGAGTACAACATCCCGCCGCGCGGTGAGTTGAGCGAGGTCACGGGCGAGTACGAGCCGCGGATCTACTACGGACGCGAGGGCGCCGAATACGTCATCGTCCAGGCGGAGGAGGAGTACGACCACCCCCTCGATGCCGAGAACGAGGAACCGGACGTTCCCACCCTCGAAGACGCCGTGGAGTCCAGCCCGAGCCCGAGTGCCGACGAGGCGCGTGCGCCCGCCGAGAACGAGGGTGGCGAGGAAGAGGCCCCGGCCGAGGACGCGGAAGGCGCCGAGGAAGGCTCCGGGGAGGGGTCGGAGGGCGATTCGCAGCAGTACAACCGCTACGAAGGTGACGGCGGCGTGCCGCTGAACAACTTCTTCGACCGCATCCTGTTCGCGATCAAGTACCAGGAAACGAGCATCCTGCTCAACAGCGCGATCACCGGCGACTCTCGGATCCTGTTCGAGCGTGACCCGCTGGACCGAGTCGAGAAGGTCGCGCCGTTCCTGACCGTGGACAGCCGCCCCTACCCGGCCGTGGTCGACGGCAGGGTCCAGTGGATCGTCGACGGGTACACCACCTCCGACGGTTACCCCTACGCCAATCGGATCGACTTCACCCAGGCGGTGACCGACACCTTCACCGATGGTTCCGCGCAGCAGGTCGGCGCGCTCCCCGGTAACGAGGTCAACTACATCCGCAACTCGGTGAAGGCCACCGTCGACGCCTACGACGGCACCGTCACCCTGTACGGCTGGGACGAGGAGGACCCCGTCCTGAAGACCTGGGAGGGCGCCTTCCCGGGCACGATCGTCGACAAGGACGAGATGAGCGACGAGCTCGTCCAGCACCTGCGCTACCCGGACGACCTGTTCAAGGTGCAGCGCGAGATCATGCGCGAGTACCACGTCACCGACGCCGCGTCCTACTACGGTGGTCAGGACTTCTGGTCGGTCCCCAACGACCCGACCCAGGAGGGGGAGGTCTCCGAGCCGCCCTACCGCCAGACCATCAACTTCCCCGGCTCGGAAGAGGCGAGCTTCTCGCTGACCAGCACGTTCGTGCCGCGTGGTCGTGAGAACCTGGCCGCGTTCATGGCGGTGGACAGCAACCCCGAGTCCGATGACTACGGCCAACTGAAGCTGTTGGAGCTGCCCCGCAGCACCGTGATCTTCGGCCCCGGTCAGGTGCAGAACGCGTTCGACTCCGACGCCGACGTGCGTGAGGTCCTGCTTCCGCTGGAGCAGTCCAACGCCGAGGTGACGCGAGGCAACCTGTTGACCCTGCCGTTCGCCGGCGGTCTGCTCTACGTGGAGCCCCTCTACGTGCAGGCCGGTGGTGGCGGTGCGGCGTCCTTCCCGTTGCTCCAGCAGGTCATGGTCGGCTTCGGTGAAGAGGTCGCGATCGGCAGCAACCTCCAGGACGCCCTGAACAACCTGTTCGAGGGCGGCGAGGGGCCGCTGCCGGACCCGGACGAGGAGGGCGCCGAGGACGAGGATCCGGCCGAGGGCGACTCCGACACCGGTTCCGAGGGCGACTCCGATCTCACCGAGGCCCTCAACGAGGCCGTCGACGCGTGGGAAGAGGCCCAGGAGAACAACGACGAGGCCAACGAGCGTCTGCGTGAGGCCCTTGAGGCCCTTGAGGACGCCGCGGGTGATTAGCCGCGAAGTCGAGGGCGGTAAGGCCTCGACGAGGCGTTGACGAGCGGGGCGGGTACCTTCGGGGCCCGCCCCGTCGGCTTCTCCGGGGGAGGGTGTCCCGGGTCTCCGTGCGCCGATTTGGTGTTGTCCCCACAAGCACGCTAATCTGAAGACACAACAACGCGGGGTGGAGCAGTTCGGTAGCTCGCTGGGCTCATAACCCAGAGGTCGCAGGTTCAAATCCTGTCCCCGCTACCAGGTTCGGGCCCGGAAGAAATTCCGGGCCCGGTACTTTTCTCGATTTTCGATCCCATGGATTGATAATCGGGTTCATCCACTTCAGCGCCCTGCTAGAGTGAATGAGAACCGGGTCGCTGGTAGGCCTGGTCGGGTGGGTTCTCCACCGGTTCGGCGGAAGTCGGAACGGATTTGCCACCCGGGGGTCAAGGCCCTAAAGTAGGAGACACAACAACGCGGGGTGGAGCAGTTCGGTAGCTCGCTGGGCTCATAACCCAGAGGTCGCAGGTTCAAATCCTGTCCCCGCTACCAAGGAAACACCGGGTGGAGAAATCCACCCGGTGTTTTTTCGTATACGGCTTATTCGACGGCGAAGCGACGCCGTTCCGACCGCCCGGGTGAGAAGGCGGGCGATCGGAACGGGACGGGCCTTGGGCCCGAGACCGTCGACCGGCTCAGCGGGTCCGGCCCTCCACCAGTTCCACCACGCGGTCGGCCCGTTCGGCGACCTTCGGGTCGTGCGTGACGACCACCACGGCGGAATCGTGTCCCCGGGCCTGTTCGATGAGCTGGTCCATGATCATGGTGCTGCTGGCGGCGTCCAGGGCGCCCGTGGGCTCGTCGGCGAGGAGCAACGCGGGTTCGCGGCTGAGCGCGCGAGCCAGGGCCACACGCTGCTGCTCACCGCCGGACAGCTGGTGCGGCTGGGAGTTCAGTCGGTGGCCCAGTCCCACCGACTCCAACAACTCCTTGGCCCGGGCGCGACGGCGCAGCGCCGGCACACCCGCCAGCACCAACGGCACGCCCACGTTGGCCAGGGCCGATCTCCGCTCCAACAGGTGGAACTGCTGGAAGACGAAGCCGATCCCGTCGCCGCGCAGCCGTGATCTGCGACCCTCGCGCAGGGACGTGGTGTCGATCCCGTCGAAGGTGTAGGAACCCGAACTGGGCGTGTCGAGCAACCCCAGTACGTTCAGCAACGTGGACTTGCCCGAGCCCGACTGACCGATGATCGCCACGACCTCGCCGCGGGCCACATCGAAGGCGCAGTCGCGCAGCACGTCGATGCGAGTGCCCGACACCACGAAGTGTCGGGTCAGCCCCTCGATCCGCAGGAGCGGGGTCGTGGCCCCAGGGGCGCGGACCGCCACGGGCAGGGGAGTGTCGAGCGACATCTAGCCCTCCTCCTCAAGGCCCTCGTCGTAGAACTCGTCGTCGAGCTCTTCGTCCAACGGGGCCTCGGGCACGTCGAACCGCGAATCCAGCGGAACCGGGTCGAGGACCTGCTCGCCCACGCTCAACCCCTCGGTGACCTCGATCGACCGTCCATCGGACATGCCCAGGGAGACCTCGCGGACCTCCTCGGAGCCACCGTCGTCGACCACGACGACCTCGCCCGATTCGACGTTGCCGCGCACCGCGGTCACCGGGACGACCACCACGTTCTCGACCTCCCCGGTGCTCACCGAGAGCTTGCCCTGGACCCCGTCGAAGACCGTCAGGTCGGAGGGGACCCGGCAGGTCAGCTGTGAGCCGCCGCCACCCCCGTCGCCCTCGGGGCCTTCCTCACCGGAGTCCTCCTGTTCGGCGGTTCCCAGCCCGATGAACTCGCATTCGGCGGCGGGCGGTCCCTTGTCGACCTGGAGCATGATCTCGCCGGGGTCCTCGTAGAACCGGTACAGGTCGTTGGCGGGCACCTGGGCGACCGCGTGGAACTCCCCGGTGGTGACCGAGGCGATCTTGGCGCCGGGCTCCAGTACGTCGTCCACCCGGACGTCCTCCAGGCCCGACACGGTGCCGCTCACGGGCGCGTACAGGGTGACCTCGCGGGTTCCGGAGGAAGAATCGCCTTCCTCGGCGTCGGGGGCGGGTTCGGCGGGCAGCGAGACGTTGACGACCGGGGCGCCCTCCTCCACGGTGGCTCCGTCGTCCAGCCACAGGCGGGTGACGGTACCGCCCTGGCGCGCCTCGACGGGTTCACCCGGTTCCTGCTGGACGGTGGCGTCCAGGACCAGCTGCGAACTGACCGTGCCCAGCGCGACCTCCACCGGTTCCCCGCTCACGTCCGCGGCGGCGCCGACGACGTCCTCGTCCGTGGGCGCCGAGCCCATGCGCGACAGCAGGAGGTAACCCGAGCCGACCAGTCCCAGCAGCAGGGCCGCGACCGCGCCGACGATGATCCACTTCTTCACTGTTTCTCCTATTCCCGCAGCCCGGCGACGACGGACGCGCGCAGCGCCCGCATCGCGGGGATGATCCCGGCCAAGAGACCGACGAAGGCGGCGCTGGTCAGACCGACCAGCACAGCCGATGGGGGTACGGCCATGGTGATGTCCGGCGGCAGCGCGACGAAGTTCCCGATGATCGCCCCCGCCGCCGCGACCAGGGCGAACGACAGCAGCAGGGCGATGATCCCGGCGACCACCGAGACCACGACGGACTCCATGACCACCGCCACGAACAACGTGAACCGGCTCGCGCCCAGGGCACGGTAGGTGGCCAGTTCACGGCGGCGTTCTCGGACGGTGACCAGTCCGACGTTGAGCACTCCGAGCAGCCCCGTGGTGAGGGTGATGCCGGCGACGACGAGCAGCCCCACCGACATGGCGGTGATGACGATGTCCGTCTCCGCGGCGAAGTCGCTGCGATAGGCGAAGTACTCGAAATGTTCGTCGGTACTCCACCGCCACCGCGCCGACTCCATGCGTTCGGTGAACTCGGTACCGCCGGTCATCTGGTCGGCCGCGCTGTCGGAGGGATCCAGCCGGGCCAGGTGTGTGATCCCCAGGTCCTCACCTCCCTCCTGGAAACCCCCGATATCGGGGTCCCAGGCGGGGCCGAAGATGATCTCCTCGGAAACGGGGGAGCGCAACAGGTAAGCGGAGTACCAGTCGCCGTCCAGGGCGGAACCCTCGGAGACGCCGACCACCCGCACGTCGATCCAGTGATCGGTGCCCATCTGGAGTTCGGTCCCGTCGCCGAGGGTGTCGGCGAGGGACTGGTTGACCACCAGGACCGGGGCGCGTGACTCCTGGTCGGCCTCGGTGAACCAGCGGCCCTGGGCGATGTTGATCCGTCTGATGTCGGAGAGGGTGGCGTCCACCCCGGTGACGCTCACGGATTCGATGACCCCGTCGCCCGAACGAAAGAGGGTCTCGTTCTGGGGAGCCTGGTACAGCGAGACGTCCTGGGCGCCGGCGCGGGCCAGGTCCTCCTCGTAGGCGGCCATGTCGCTGATGGGGTTGTAGGCCATGGCTTCGAGGGTGGCCGCGCGTCCGGCGTTGGCCTCGCTGAAGGCGGTGGCGTAACGCTGACCGAGGTCGCCGGCGGTGACGACCATGATCAACGCGCCGACACCGACGACGATCCCCGCGCAGGAAAGGATGGTTCGGGCGACGTTGGCCCGAGAACCGGCGAAGGCCAGCACGATCCCGGCGGTGAGGGAACGCAGCATGGAGCCCCTTCCCGTGTGTATGTAGGACCCGGCGCGGTGGTATCGGTGGCGCCGGGGCGGCCCGAGAGGGCGGGCCGTCAACAGACTCATCGCGGGGAAGGGGGTTCTCGGTTCACATCGAGAGCTTTTTCGGCCGGCCGGATCCGGCCACCGAGAGTGAGGGCGGGTCTCAGTCGACCTCGAAACCGTCGCATGTAATGGGGTCGCCGGCGTCGTCGGTCCACAGCACGGTGTGCGCACCGCTCGTGGTGGGGCCGGCGTCGAAGTCGTCGGGGAAGACCAGGGAGGCCCACTCGTCCCGACCGAGGTCGATCTCGGCGGAGGCGGTCTCGCCGTCGGGGGTGGTCACGGTCGCGACGACGCTCCGGGCGGGGCCGCCGGCGGCGTCGGACAGGCCGATCTCGGCGGGCTCTCCGGCTTCGAGGGCGACGCGAGGGGCCTGGCTGCGCCAGTCCCCGGCGACCCGGGGGTCCACCGCGGGGGCGCACGCGAAGTCGTCCGGGTCGTAGAGGGAACCGGACGTACCGAGCCCCGGCAGGCCGGTGTCGGCGGAGTCGCGCACGCTCTCGGCGATCATCTCGCTGAGCTGCCGGGGGCTGTGACCGTGGCCGTCGGTGCCGCAGGCGGTGGCCAGGAGGAGGACCGCCCCGCAGAGCACGATCGCGCGCCGTGGATGGGTTGTCGTGGTCAGCACACAGCGCACGCTACTACGTAACGTGTTCATTTGTGTGCGGAACGTGTCCTCAGTGGTGGCGCAGTGGGGTGGGTCCGCCGTTGAGCCAGGTCAGCGCCTGGTCGTGGAGCACACCGTTGCTGCACACCAGGGGGCCGCCGTCGACGAAGCCCTCACCGCGCAGGTCGGTGGCGCGCCCACCGGCCTCCTCCAGGATGATCGGCAGCGGAGCGGCGTCCCACAGCGACAGTTCGGGTTCGGCGGCGATGTCCACGGTGCCCTCCGCGACCATCACGTGCGACCAGAAGTCACCGTAGGCGCGGGTCCGCCAGACCGAACGGGTCAGACCGAGGAACGACTCCAGACGGCCCTGTTCCTCCCAGCCGGTCAGCGACGAGTAGCTGAACGAGGCGTCCGACAGCTCGCTCACCTTGGAGACCTGACAGCGCGAGGCCTTGGACAGACTGCGGCCGGACCAGGTGCCACCTCCCTTGGAGGCCCACCAACGGCGGTGCAGGGCCGGTGCGGAGATCAGGCCGACCACCGGCCGGTCGCCCTCCAACAGGGCGATGAGGGTCGCCCACACCGGGACGCCCCGAACGTAGTTCTTGGTGCCGTCGATGGGGTCGATGACCCACACCCGGTTGCTGTTCCCGCTCTTGCCGTACTCCTCGCCGACCACCGCGTCCCGGGGGCGCGCACGAGAGAGCACACTGCGCAGGGTCTCTTCGACGGTGCGGTCGGCCTCGGTGACCGGAGTGAGGTCCGGTTTGGTCTCGACGACCAGATCCAGCGCGCGGAAATGCTTCATCGCGATGTCGTCGGCGGAGTCGGCGAGCACGTGGGCCAGCCGCAGATCATCGTCAAAGGACACCATGGCCGGTAACGCTACCGTCCCGGGCACGAACATGGCCAAAGCGGCACCCGCACGTGATCAGAGTGTTAGGGGACGTGGGTCGAGGAGAGAGCACCCTTATCGCGGAAGCGGTATCCGGGCGGCTGCGAGGATGGGGGCATGGAAACCGTGAGCGGAGACAGACGCGGTGGGGTGAGCACCGGCGCGCGCGAACGGCTGCTGGACGCGGCCTACGCCGAGGTGCTCGCCGGCCACTGGGGTGAGCGTCGGATGGTCGACATCGCCACGGCCGCCGGTGTGTCCAGACAGACCCTCTACAACGTGTTCGGCAGCAAGGAGGGACTGCTCCAGACGGTGGTGGTGCGCGAGGTGAACACACTCCTGGACGAGGTCGTCCGGGTGCTGGAAGCCGAGGGGCACGACCCCGCGCACGCCGTCAGCCGTACCACCCGCATGGTCCTGCTGGCAGCCAGGGACAACCCGCTGTTGCGGTCCGTGGTCACCGGCGACGACGAACTGCTCCCCGTGCTGACCACCCGGGCCGAGCCCCTCATGGACCTCCTCGGGGAACGGATCTTCCGGACGCTGCGGGAGCGCTGCCCGACCGCCGAGCCGTCGGTCACCGAGGCGGTGGCCGACGTCACCCTGAGGCTGATCGTCTCCTACTCGCTGCAGCCCATCGACCCCGACCGCGCCGCGCGCCGTGTCGAGATGGTCGTCCACGGCATGCTCTCGGTGGAACGCTGAGGAGGGGTGGCCAGGGCACCCGGACCCGCTTCGCGCCGACCGGTGTGGCCGGGCCGGACGATCAGGAGCGCGGATCGGCCGGGGCGGCGGGTTCGGTGTCGTCCTCGCCCTCGCGGCTGCTCAACAGCCGACGCAACGAGGCCACCCGGTCCGTGTCGATCTCGCCCCGCTCCAGGGCCGCGGAGATGGCGCAGCCGGGCGCGTCCTCTTGGTGGGTGCACTCCGGTGGGCAGTCCACGGCGAACTCGTCGAGGTCGTGGAAGCCCGCGACGATGTCGTCCGGGTCGATGTGCGCCAACCCGAAGCTGCGCACCCCCGGGGTGTCGATCAGCCAGCCGCCCTCGAACTCCAGGGCCGAGGCCGAAGTGGACGTGTGACGACCGCGTCCGGTGACCGCGTTGACGTGCCCGACGGCCCGTTCGGCGCTCGGGACCAGCCGGTTGACCAGGGTGGACTTGCCCACCCCGGACGAACCCACGAACACGGTGGTCCGCCCGGCCAGGCGTGCGCGGAGCCCGCTCGGATCCTGGTCCGGGCCCAGTACCTCGTAGGGCAGCCCGAGGGGTTCGTAGACGCCGAGCATCTCGTCGGGGGAGGCCAGGTCGGCCTTGGTCAGGCACAGCAGGGGTTCCAGCCCGGCGTCGTAGGCGGCCACCAGGCACCGGTCCACGAAGCGCGGTTGCGGCGCGGGGTCGGCCAGCGCGCACACGATGGCGAGCTGGTCGGCGTTGGCCACGATCACCCGCTCCACCGGATCGGTGTCGTCGGCGGTGCGCCTGAGCACGGACTCACGTTCGCGAACCCGGACCACCCGGGCCAGGGTGTCGGGCCTGCCGGACAGGTCGCCGACCAGGTCCACCCTGTCGCCGACCACGATGGAGCCCCGGCCCAACTCGCGGGCCTTCATCGCCACCACGGGCACCCGGTCCACCAGACAGCGGTACCGGCCCCGGTCCACGGCGGTGACCAGTCCCTCCCGGGCGTTCTCGTGCTTGGGCCGCTTGCTGGTGCGGGGTATGGACCCACCCCGGGCGCGCACCCGGATGTCGTCCTCGTCGAGGTGACGTCCTCCGCCTCGTGTGCGACTCAAGACAGGACCTCGGACCACAGTCCCGGGAAATCGGGGATGGTCTTGCGGGTGGTGGCGATGTTCTCCACCTCCACCCCGGGCACCGCCAGCCCGATCACCGCTCCGGACGTGGCCATCCGGTGGTCGTCGTAGGAGTGGAACACCCCGCCGTGCAACGGACGTGGGCGGATCACCAGCCCGTCGGGCAGCTCCTCGGCGTCCCCACCGAGCCGGTTGATCTCGGTGGCCAGGGCCGCGATGCGGTCGGTCTCGTGCCGGCGCAGGTGGGCGATACCGGTCAGTCGGGACGGGGAGTCGGCCAGGGCGGCCAGCACGGCGATGGTGGGGCTGAGTTCACCGACGTCGTGCAGGTCGGCGGTGATGCCGTGGATCGCCCCGGTTCCGCGCACGGTCAAGCCGCCATCGGCGGTACGGGAGACCTCGCCGCCCATCCTGGTGAGCAACCCGCGCAGGGCGTCACCGGCCTGGGTGGTGTGCTCCGGCCACCCGTCGACGGTCACCTCGCCCTTGGAGACCAGGGCCGCGGCGAGGAAGGGAGCGGCGTTGGACAGGTCCGGGTCGACGGTGATCTCGGTGGCGCGCAGCGGGCCGGGGGCCACCTTCCAGGAGTTCTTCCCGGTGGTGATCTCGGCCCCGGCGGCGCGCAGCATCTCGATCGTCATGTCCACGTGTGGCTGGGAGGGCATCGGCGGGCCCTGATGGCGCAGGTGGATCCCCTCGGTGAAGCGGGCGCCGCCGAGCAGCAGCGCGGACACGAACTGGGAGGAACCCGAGGCGTCCAGCACGACCTCGCCACCACGCACGGAACCGGTGCCGTGGATGGTCAGCGGGAACGCGCCGCGCCCCTCGTCGTCGATGTCGGCCCCCAGCGCGCGCAGGGCGCCGAGGAGTTCGCCCACCGGCCGTTCACGGGCCCGTGGATCGCCGTCGAAACGCACGTCCCCCGAGGCCAGGGCCGCCAGGGGTGGCACGAAGCGCATGACCGTGCCCGCGTTGCCCACGTCCACCGTGGCCGGGCCGCGCAGCGGGGCGGGGGTGATGGACAGGTCCGGTGCGGCCGGATCGTTCGAGGGCACCTCGGTCACGGTGACGCCCAGCGCCCGCAGCGCGCCCACCATGAGTTCGCTGTCCCGGCTCACCAGGGGGGCGCGCACCAGGCACGGCTCCTCCGACAGGGCCGCGATGACCAGGGCCCGGTTGGTGATGGACTTGGATCCGGGCAGGCGGATCCGGGCGTGCAGCGGGGCGCCCGCGGTGGGCGCGGGCCAGTGCTCCCCGGTGGGGGTGTCGTTCCGGTGGGACGGCGTGGACGCGGAATCAGGCATGGTCCAAGGTTATCGGTCCGGGGCCCGACCTGGAGGATCACTCGTCCGGCCTGTGGACGACCGGGGCGGCGGGCCGACCACGGACGGGAGGCCGGAACGTCCCACGTATCCTTGATCGCGCCATGGTGTATCTGGATCACGCAGCCACGACCGACGTCCGCCCCGAGGTGATCGCCGAGATCTCGGCGCAGCTCGGTGCCCTCGGTAACCCGTCCTCCCTGCACGGACACGGCCGTGCCGCCCGCCGAACGGTGGAGGAGGCGCGCGAGTCGATCGCGGCGGCGGTCGGCGCGACCCCGCACGAGGTCGTCTTCACCGCCGGCGGTACCGAGTCGAACAACATCGCCATCAAGGGCCTGTATTGGGCCCGTAACGCCGAGGACCCCGCACGCACCCGGCTCCTGGTCAGCGCCGTGGAACACCACGCCGCCCTCGATCCGGCCCGGTGGATGGCCGACCACCAGGGCGCCGTGTACGAGGAACTTCCGGTGGACGCGGTCGGCCGGGTGAGCCCGAGCACGCTGCGCGCCGCCATCGAACGCGACCCCGGATCGGTGGCCGTGGTGTCGGTGATGTGGGCCAACAACGAGATCGGCACCCTGCAGCCGGTTCGGGAACTGGCCGCGGTCGCCGCCGAGTTCGGTGTCCCCTTCCACACCGACGCGGTCCAGGCCGTGGGCGTGGAGGACGTGGACTTCGCCGGCAGCGGGGTGAGCGCGCTGACCCTGAGCGGCCACAAGCTCGGTGGCCCGGTGGGCGCCGGTGCCCTGGTCCTGGCACGAGGCCTGACCCCGACCCCGGTCCTGCACGGTGGCGGTCAGGAACGCGACATCCGTTCCGGCACCCTGGCCGCACCGCTCACCCGTGGTCTGGCGACCGCGGTGGGCTTGGCGGTCTCCGAGCGCAGGGAGCACGCCAAACACCTGGCGTCCCTGCGCGACGAACTGGAGGCCGGCGTCCACGCGGCCGTCCCGGACGTGGTGGTCAACGGCGACACCGACCGGCGGTTGCCCGGCATCGCCCACCTGTCCTTCCCCGGCTGTGAGGGCGACGCCCTGTTGATGCTCCTCGACGCCCGAGGCGTCTCCTGCTCGACGGGTTCGGCCTGTTCGGCGGGGGTCGCCCAGCCCAGTCACGTGTTGTTGGCCACCGGGGCCGACACCGAGATGGCGCTGAGCAGCCTGCGCCTGTCCCTGGGGCGGACCTCCACCACGCAGGACGTGGCACGGCTGGTCGCGGAGATCGGCCCGGCGGTCGAGCGCGCTCGTGCCGCCCGCGCCAAGCGCCGCCGCTGACCCACCCCCGAACGGCCCGACCGTGACGGACCGCATACGCGAGGCGGGCCGCACACGAAACACGAAAAGGGGTGGCGGGACCCCGTCCCACCACCCCTGGACGTTCGTCGAACCTTCGTCCGACGCCACCGGGTGTTCGCCGCAGCGTCAGTCGTCGGCGCGGTCGATGGTGACCGACTCCAGCACGACGTCGCTGTTCGGCTTGTCGTTGGCGTCGGTCTCCACGGCGGAGATCGCGTCCACGATCTCCATCGACTCCTCGTCGGCGACCTTGCCGAAGATCGTGTGCATGTTGTTCAGGTGCGGGGTCGGCTCGACCGTGATGAAGAACTGGGAGCCGTTGGTGGCCGGACCCGAGTTGGCCATGGCCAGCATGCCCGGTTCGTCGAAGGTCAGACCGGAGTCGAACTCGTCGGGGAACTGGTAGCCGGGTCCGCCGCGGCCGGTGCCCTCCGGGTCGCCGCCCTGGAGCATGAAGTCCGGGATGATCCGGTGGAAGATCGTCCCGTCGTAGAACCGCTCCTCGCCCGTCTCCGGGTTGGTCGCGAGACCGCCCTCGGCCAGGCCGACGAAGTTGGCGACGGTGATGGGGGCGTCGTCGGGCAGCAGCTCCAGTGCGATGTCGCCCTCGCTGGTGTGCAGGGTCGCGCCCTCCACCCCGGTGATGTCCACCTCGGCGGGCAGCGGGGATTCCTCCGAGGCTTCGGGGGACGGGGAGTCGGTCTCCGGTGCGGGTTCCTCGGACTGGCAGGCCGCGGTGGCGAACAAGGCGGTGCAGGCGAGGATCGATACCGGCAGAGTCAAGCGGTTCATCGGGTTCACTTCCGGAAGGTCAGGTTCGCGGCGGGGCGGCTTCAGCGTACTGCGAATTCGGACGGCCCAGATGTTCGGGACCTATCCGTCCGAACCCCCCGTGGCGCTCAGGGCGAGGACTCCGTCGGGTCCTCGTCGACGTCGCGTTCGCCCTGTTCGAGGCCTTCCTCCCGCTGCTCCCGCCGCCGTTCGAGGCGTTCGCGTTCCTCGCGGGCCTGCAACTCCCTGGCCCGAGCGCGCTGCTCCTCGGCCCGCTCGCGGCACTGCCGCAGGAACGCCTCGTCCTCCTCGGTGGTGGAGGCGCGTGCCCTGCTCGGGTGGTCGTACTCGGGGAACGGCGAGGGCGGCCCCACCGGACCCTCGACGGACGTTCGTTCACGGCGAGGGCGGCCCAGGAGGAACCACGCCGCGGCGCCGATCTTCGGCAGTAACAGGACGATCACCGCCCAAGCGGGCTTGGGCAGGAGGCGGACCCCTTCCGCTTCGGAACCGATGACGTCGAAGAGCACGTAGACCCAGAACACCAGTGACAGGACCGTGGCGATGAGGGCGAGGTAGACCAACAGACCTTCCAATCGGGGGAAACACTCGACAGGGGAAGAACGACATCGCGGACTTTGTGTTGACTTGTCACGGATGGCCGCACCCGTCGAGTCGCTTGACCGGCCACCCGGGGGCAAGAGAAGGTCGAAGCCCGGGGGCTGGGGCGTCGCAACGAGGGTACGTCACTCCAGGCCCCCAGAGGTGTCGGCAGAATCGGGAGAGGTCATGGGCATGAATTCGACGTTGCCGTCGGCGATGTGGCTCCCCTTCGGGGCTCGGATCCTACGTGCCCGCTCCGCCCGAGGGCTCTCACGCAGCGAGCTCGCCAGGAGCGTCGGGGTCACCGACGACAAGCTCCGCGAGGTGGAGGACGCGCATTGCAGACCGGCCCGTTCCCTGGTCGAACGGGTCGACACCGCCCTGGGCACCGAGCACCAACTACTCGACGCCTGGGCCATCGCGTTGCAGGCGGAGGCCTTCCCCAACGAGTTCGGCGACATGAGGGAACTCGGCACCCACGCCGCGCGGTTGTGGGAACACCAGCCCATGACCGTTCCGGTGTTCCTACGTACCCGTGAATACTCGCGGGCGGTGCTGGGCCCGCGGCACTCCGACCTGGAGCCGGACGACATCGAGGCCATGGTGGACGAGGAGATGGCCTACCGCGCGGCGATGACCGGCCCCGAGGGTCCGGCGTTGCGGGTGGTCGTCAACGAATCGGTGCTGCGTCGGCCCCAGGGCGGGGCGGCGGTCCTCAACGGTCAACGCGACTTCCTCGCCGACCTGGTCGAGGCGGGCATCGTCGACCTCGCGACCATCCCCGAGGACACCCCGTACCACCCGGGGCTGGGTGGCGCGTTCCGGATCATGGAGTTCGCCGACCGGCCCAGCATGGTCTACGCCTTCGCCACCCAGGGCGGTGATCTCACCGGCGACAGTGAGGACGTCGGACACTGCCGGAAGGTGCGCGACTCCATCGAGGAGGCGAGCGTCGAGCTCACCCCCGACTCCGAACTGCTCACCGCTCGCCGGCCCGAGGGATGATCCCACGAGCGGGTCGTTGGATGATCGGTGCGGTAATGGTCTTGGGTGCGTACCCGGGCATGGGCTAGGTTGCCGGCCATGGATATCGCTATCACTTCCGGATACGTCGTGCCCGTCGCGGGGGACCCCATCGAGGGCGGGACGGTCCTGATCTCCGACGGTCGCATCACCGCGGTGGGGACGGCGGACGAGATCGCCGTCCCCGAGGGGGCCGAGGTCGTCGACGCCGCGGGCCAGTGGGTCCTGCCCGGCTTCGTCGAGGCGCACGGGCATGTCGGCATCCACGAGGAGACCATCGGCTGGGCCGGTGACGACACCAACGAGATGACCGACCCCAACGGCGCCCGCATGCGTGCCATCGACGCCATCAACCCCGCCGACCAGGGGTTCGTCGACGCGCTGTCGGGCGGTGTCACCAGCTCCGTGATCAAGCCCGGCTCGGGTAACCCCATCGGCGGCCGCACCGTCGCCATCAAGATGTGGGGTCGCAGCGTCGAGGACCGTCTGCTCAAGGAACCCGTCAGCGTCAAGAGTGCCCTGGGCGAGAACCCCAAGCGCGTCTACGGCAACAAGGACTCACTCCCCTCCACCCGGCAGGGTGTGGCCGCGGTCATCCGCGACGCCTTCACCAAGGCCCAGGACTACAAGGTCAAGCGGGACCACGCCACCGAGGAGGGCAAGCCCTTCGACCGTGACAACACGTTGGAGACCCTGGTCCAGGTGCTGGACGGCGAAGTGCCCTGGTGCCAGCACGTGCACCGCGCCGACGACATGCACACCGCGATGCGTCTGGCGGACGAGTTCGGCTACCGGCTCATCATCAACCACTGCACCGAGGGCCACCTGCTGGCCGACGAGATCGCCGCGCGCGACATCCCCGTCATCACCGGCCCGCTGATGACCTCCCGTTCCAAGGTGGAGGTCGGCAATCGGACCCTGGCCAACCCCGGCATCCTGGACCGTGCCGGCGTCAAGGTCGCCCTCACCACCGACGCCCCGGTCATCCCGGTGGAGTTCCTCGTCTACCAGGCGATCCTGTGCGTGAAGGAGGGGATGGACCGCGACTCCGCGATCCGCGCCCTGACCATCAACCCCGCCGAGATCATGGGCCTGGACGACCGTGTGGGTTCCCTCAAGCCCGGCCTGGACGCCGACGTGGTGGTCTGGTCCGGCGACCCGCTCGACATCATGAGCCGTGCCCTGCGCGTGTTCGTGAGCGGTCGCCAGGTGTACACCTACGACCGGGAACGTCGCGAGGGCATCGCCCTGGACCCCTACTACCGGGAGCCCTGAGCACCGGCGTCACCCGCGCCGCGCGCTCCTTCGTCTAAGGAGGGAACGGGCGATCTGAGGCATCCGCGAGGCCGCGGCCGACCCGTCTAAGGGGGCCGCGGCCTCGCGCTTCGATGAGGTCTTCCGATGTGCCGCGGGGGTCCTTAGACCGAGTCTGGGATCAGCCGGGGGAACGGCCCCCGGCCGGTGAACCCCCGGAGAACCCCATGCACCCCGACCACAGCGCCCAGGCCGCCGATCAGTACCGCGCCGAGATGGAGCGGATCGCCCGCGAGGAACGGGCGGCCCGTGAGGCCGCCCGTGCCGACAAGGAACGCGGCGACCGCGAACGCGCCAAGGGCCGAGACCCCGACCATGACCTCGTGGTGTGAACCCTCGGAGTCGTCCGCTCAGTCCACCCGTCGGAAGGGCGCGTCGCCCTCGGGAACCCATCCGTACACCACGCTCACCCGTTCGGTCCCCAACCGCTTGAGGAATCGCTCCTCCTCGCCGGCGGCCGGGGCGGGGGTCAACACCAGCGGAACACCGGAGACGATCGCGGCGGTGAGCACCGACAGGTCCTCGCCCAGGGCCGTCAACGGGGCGTCGGAGGCGACCACCACGGCCAGCCGGTCGCCCTCGGCCAGCCCCCAGGCCTCGGCACGGGCCCGGCCGGCGGCAACCACCTCGGCGCCGGTCAGCGCGCGCTCGCCCACCTCCAGCGCGGTCTCGCCGGCGTCGACGGGATAGGGCTGGAAGTGGTCGCCGTGCCCGCGGACCTCCACGGTGTAGTCGGTGACCATCGCGGGCACCTCCTTGAGTGGCATCCCCAAGGAATCGAGGGAGGTGCCCACGACCTCCTCCGCGCCGCTGTCCTGAGCCGCCGTCAGCCGGTCGGGGCCGGCCACCGACACCTCGGTGTTCGGGGCCACGTCACCCGAACCGTCCAGTACCGCGGACGCGCCCACCGACCAGCAGGACAGCAGCCACGCCAACGACTGCCAGTGCGGCGGCAGAGCCACCGCAACCCGGTCGCCGGGCTGGGTGCCGAAGCCGTCCACCAGCATGTTCGAGGTCTTGGAGACCCAGTTGTCCAGGGTGGCCCGGGACAGTTCCACCCGGTCCCCGAGATCGTCGTAGGAGGTCACGAACGGGCGGGCGGGATCGGCTGAGACGAGAGCGCGCCACAGCGGCGCGGGAGAATCGGACATGGCCCTCATGGTAGGAGCCCCGGGGGAGCGGAGGACGACCGTGGCCGGTGCCACGGCCCCGTCGGGAAGAGGGCGTGCGGGCGGTGCCGGTGTGCGTACCGGTGCCGGAAGTGCCAGAGTTGCCCCATGCGCTTGCTTCCCGGACGGTTCCTCGCCCGTGTGACCGCGCTCCCCGCGATCGCCCTCTCGGCCTGGCTCCTCGTAGCCTTCCCCTTGCTGGTCGCGGGCTGGTTCACTCCGCTGCTCGGGCTCCTTCTGGGGGCGCCCGCGGTGTTGGTGGCCTGCGCGCTGTCGCCCCGCCTGATCCCCGACCTCGACGAGGACCACCTCTCGTGGTGGCCGGTGGTGGCGGTGCTGCTCATCACGGTCGCCTTCGCCGTGGTCCAGATCGCCTACCACGCCGAGGCGTTGGTCATTCGCCGTGATCCCGCCTCCTACGCCATGTACACGTCGTGGATCGCGGAGAACGGGTTCCTGCCCATCCCGCAGCAGCGCGAACTCATAGCCGGTGACGATCCGGCGCTCAACTACCGGAGCCTGGCCCATTACGAGCGCGACGACGTCATCTGGCCACAGTTCATGGCGGGCGCCCCCCTGGTGCTGTCGATCGGCTACTGGCTGGGCGGGCTCGACGGCATGCTCGTCGCCACCCCCATCCTCGGCGCGCTCGGGGTCCTCACCTTCGCCGGGCTCACCGCCCGCCTGGTCGGGGCGCGTTGGGCGCCCCTGGCCGCGCTGGTGCTGGCGGTCTGCCTGCCCCAACAGTGGGTCAGCAGGTTCACCTACAGCGAGCCGCTCGCCCAGATCCTGCTTCTGGGCGGCCTGATCATCGCGTTCGACGCCCTGAGCCGAAGACGCGCCCTCACCGACGGGTGGGGAGCGGGCCACACGCTCGCCGCGATCGCCGGGGTGGTGCTCGGTCTCGGGGTGTTGGTGCGCATCGACGCCATCCGCGACCTGTTGCCGGTGATCGGGTTCGTCGGACTGTTCCTGGTGGCCCGGCGCGGTCAGGCCCTGCCCCTGCTCGGCGGGCTCGTCGTGGGCGTGGTCTACGGGTTGGTCGCGGGGTACGGCTACTCGCTGCCCTACCTGGAGTACCTGTCGGATTCGATGAACCCGCTGCTGCTCATCAGCTCGGTCGTCATCTTCATCACCGTCGTCCTCACCGCCGCGCTCTGGCGGTACGGACTGCCGCACACCGAACGGGTCCGGTGGCTGCCGAACGCGGTCGGCCTGCTCGCGATCCTCGTCATGGTGGGTTTCGCGATCCGCCCGTTGCTGTGGCCGGACTACGGCCACGGCAGCGACTTCACCGACCAGTGGGTCGCGGCGGTCCAACAGACGGAGGGGCTGCCGATCGAGGGCAGTCGCACCTACTACGACATGAGCCTGTACTGGGTGGGCTGGTACGTGGGGCTGGGCACCGTGATGTTCGCGGCCCTCGGGGTCGCCCTGGTGCTGCGCCGACTCACGCTCCGTCGCGACACACAGTGGTTGTTGCCCGCGATGCTGCTCGTGTGGACGGTCGCCACGACCCTGCTGCGTCCGGCCATCACACCGGACCACCCCTGGGCCAGTCGTCGGCTGATCGTGCTGGTCATCCCGGCCTTCATCCTTTTCGCGCTGTGGTTCCTGGCCTGGCTCACCCGCTACTGCGAACGGTCCGTCCGGTACGGCCACGGCGGCCCGCTCGCCCGCTCGCTTCCGGCGGTGGTGGCCGCGGGGGCGGCCGTCGCCATGCTCGGCCCCACCCTGGTCACCTCCGCCGCCGGGATCATGGGGTACCGGCAGGACATCGGAACGGTCGCGGCGACCGAACGCCTGTGCGCGTCACTACCGCGGGACGCCTCGGTCATCGTGGTGGACTCGGGGATGGCGGGCGCCTACATGCCGTTGCTCCGCAACGTGTGCGGGGCGCCCACCGCGGCCATGGACGCGCCCGACGAGGAATCGGTGGACCGGGTGGTGGGCGCCGTCTACGAACGGGACCGCACCCCCGTGCTCGCCGCGCCGGAGTGGAACCAACTGGACGAGGTCACCGACGCCGACGAGGCCGAACGCGACTTCTACGTCGTCGCCGACATGGACCCGAGTACGCTCATGGAACCCCCCACCGGTTCCTGGGATTTCCGCGGCAGTGTCTGGACGGTCGTTCCGGAACCCCCTGGATGAGACTTTTCGAGTCCCCACGGCGGTGCTCCGAACCGTCGCCCGCCGTTTCCGACAAACCCGCTCCGTCGAGAAGAACACGATGAGTCACGCCGACACCGAACAACCGCGCGAGCGCGCCGACGAACCTCCCGTCCGGGTCACGATCGTCCTGCCCTGTTTCAACGAGGAGGACCACGTCGTCGACGAGGTCAAGCGGATCTGCTCGGCCATGGACGCCTCCGGGTACGGGTACGAACTGCTCGCCGTGGACGACGCCTCCGCCGACGGCACCCTGGACCGCCTGCGCGAGGTCGAACACCTCTTCCCGCACACGCGGGTGGTCGCCTTCGGACACAACGGAGGCGCCGGCACCGTGAGACGGATCGGCAGCCAACGGGCCCGGGGCGAGTTCGTGGTGTGGACCGACGCGGACATGACCTACCCCAACGAGCGCATCCCCGAACTGGTGGCCATGCTCGAAGCCGACCCCGAGATCGACCAGGTCGTCGGCGCGCGCACCCAGGAGATGGGCACCCACAAGGCGCTGCGGGTCCCCGCCAAGTGGGTGATCCGCAAGATCGCCGAACGCCTCACCAACACCCCCATCCCCGACCTCAACTCCGGGCTCCGGGTGTTCCGCCGGGACGTGGCCCGCCCCTACCTGCGTCTGCTGCCGCCCGGGTTCTCCTGCGTCACCACGATCACGCTGGCGTTCCTGTCCAACCAGCACCAGATCAGGTACGTGCCCATCGAGTACGCCAAGCGCGCCGGAACCTCCAAGTTCCACTTCGTGAGCGACGCCTACCGGTACATCCTCCAGGTGCTGCGCATGGTCATGTACTTCAACCCGCTCAAGGTCCTGATGCCGCCCGCCCTGTGGCTGTTGGGCATCGGCGCCGCCAAGCTGGTCTTCGACCAGGTGCGGAACCTGTTCTACCTGCCGAGCAACACGGTCTTCATCCTCATGACGGGGCTGCTCCTCACGGCCATCGCGCTGCTGGCCGACCTCATCGTGCGCTCCAGGGAGCATTCGTGAGACGGATCGCGCTCGTGGGGCCCGCCCACCCGTACAAGGGCGGTGGCGCCCGGCACACCACCGAACTCGCCCACCGCCTGGCCGCCCAGGGGCACCGGGTCCGGATCCAGTCCTGGCTGGCCCAGTATCCGGCCGCCCTGTACCCGGGTGAACAGACCGTCGCCGACCCCGAGGGCGAGCCCTTCCCCGACACCCGGCACGACCTCGCCTGGTACCGGCCCGACGGTTGGTTCGCGACGGGTCGGCGGCTGGCCCGCACCGAGGGCCTGGTGGTGCTCACCCTGTTCTCACCGGTCCAGGTCCCCGCCTACCTGGGGATCCTGGCCGGACTGCGCTCGGCTCGACCGAGCCGAGGAGCCGAGCGAACCCGTGTGGTGGTCCTGTGCCACAACGTCCTGCCGCACGAACGCCGTGCCGTGGACGTCTCCCTGGTCCGCGCCCTGCTGCGCCGCGCCGATGGGGTGCTCACCCACTCGACCGAACAGGCCCGCCTGGCCGAAGGGCTGCTCGGTTCCGAGCGTCGTCGGCCGGTGGTCGCGCCGATGCCCCCGCACCTGCCCGACACCGGCGCGCGTTCCGCGCCGGAGCCGGGGGAGCGGCGCCACCTGCTCTTCCTCGGGATCGTGCGCCCCTACAAGGGCGTGGACGTGTTGCTGCGGGCGCTGGCCGAGGGCGCTCCCGACGACGTCACCCTGACCGTGGCCGGAGAGTTCTGGGGAGGATCCGCCGACCTGACCGCGTTGGCCCGTCGTCTCGGGGTGGCCGATCGGGTGCGCTTCCGCGAGGGCTACGTGCCCGCCGAGGAACTCCCCGAGTTGTTCGCCGCCGCCGACGCCATGGTGTTGCCGTACCGTTCCGCCACCGCCAGTCAGAACGTGTGGCTGGCCCACGAGCACGGTCTACCGGTGATCGCCACCCGGGCGGGGGCCCTCGCCGACCACGTGCGCGAGGGGGTGGACGGGATGCTGTGCGAACCCGGCGACGTCACCGACCTGGCTCGGGCTTTGGCCGACTTCTACCGCCCGGGGGTTCCCGAGCGTCTGCGCGCGGGCGTGCGCCCGGTGGAGGCCGCCCCGTTCTGGAAGGACTACACCGCCCGTCTCCTAGGAGCCTGACCACGGAGGGGAGGCCGTTGCCTCCCCGTCCCGCGTTCGGCGCTCTCAGTTGGAGCCCGGGAGCGGACAGCGGCCCGGGGCCCGAGTTGGAAGTCCTCAAGAGTCAGTCGTGTGGGAGACACCTGCGGTGGGTGAGGGCCCACCGCAGGCGGGGTTCTGGCCGGGGTCGGTTAGCGGAGAGCGCTTCTGAGGAAGCCGGTCCATTCGGAGACGGGGAAGGGGAAGTGTCCGGCATCGGGGTGCTTCGAGTCACGGATGGCCGCGCCTCTGGGGAGTTCGGCGACCTCGACGCAGTCTTCGCCGGCACCGCTGTGGCTGCTCTTCCGGAAGCTGGTGGGGATGTGCGCTACCTCCACGCAGTTTCCACCTGTCTCACCGCTATAGCTGCTTTTATGCCAGTTCAACTCCAGCGATTCTTGATTCATCGCAGGTTCTCCATGATCTCCTTCATCCTTGAACGTGAGGGTTCAGGTTTGAGCGCGGCCATCCGAAGGTGTTCGAAAGCTATCTGATGGTTCTTGATCTCTGAGGGTTGCTCAAGGTACATCGCTCCAGTGCGGTATTCGAGGTAGATGAGACCAGGATCCGTGGAAGCTGGGAACCCTAGGATGGAGAAGCTTCCCAGCATGCCAGCGTGAGTTCCACTTGGTTGTGGCAAGAGCTGGATGGTGATGCGTGGATGGGAACTCAAGTTGAGGATGTGGTCAATCTGATCATGCATGACTGATCGACCTCCGACCTCGCGGAGAAGAGTTGTCTCGTCGATGACAGCCCAGAGTCGGATGGCCTCTTCCCCAGACAGGATGTTCTGCCTGGCTATGCGCACGTCGACCAACTTCTCGACTTCGTCAGAGCCCTGTTCCGCGATCGCCCCGTTGATAACGGTGTATGCGTACTCCCTGGTCTGAAGTAGGCCCGGGATCAGCTGAGTCTCCCAGGTATAGATCTCTGAGGCACCTTGCTCAAGACCGAGGTACAAAGAGAACCATTTCGGCAGGGTGACGCTGTCGTCCTGCTTCTCCCACCAGCCTCGTTTGCGCGCGTTGCGAGCTGCTTGAAGGTAGTGATCACGGCGTTCCTCGGGAATCTGGTAGAGGTCGAAGAGGATTTCTTCCAGGTCCCGGGCGCGTGGTGGGACCACTGCGGTCTCGATGTAGTGCAGCTTCCCTTGGGTGCAGCGAAGCTCCGCGGCGACGTCTTTGCGGCTGAGTCCGGCCTCCACCCTGAGACGTTTTAGCTCGTGGGCAAGCCAACGTCGCCACACTGTCGGACTTGATCCCATTTGCACCACCCTGTCTGTCTGAAGTCAGCCGTTCGAACGTTAGTTGGGTCGGCTGCCCGGTGTGGAAGCTTCGAGAAACCTGGATGGCCAGGTTGGTGAATCGCTGGCGGGAAGCTGTTTGAGATTCTATATTGAAAATCAATCATGACTCTCAAGAGTCTGAGGCGCCGGTTGTCCGCTGAGCAACACAGGGCGGATGGTGCGGAGGTTTCGTGTCCGTAGAGCCGACGCTTTGAAGTCCGGTGACCCATGTCAAGGAGTGTGTTCGTCATGCCCGAAAACGCCTTCGCGCCCGCCCCTGGCCCTGTCCCCGTCCCGGTTCAGGGCGAGGCCACGGTGCCGTTGGCCAGCTTCATCCGGCCCTTCCAACGCCACTACTTCTCCGGCCTGCCCGAGCGCCCCAACTACCGAGCGCGCAGCTACGACTTCGCTGGAGTCCCCGCCCTGATGCCCCTGGTCCGCGCGTTCCTGGACACGTGCGCGGCCACCGAAACGGGCGACTACCGCTACCTGTTCACCCTGCTGGGCAGCGAGCTGGCCAATAACGCGCTCCGGCACAGTCTCTCCGGACTCCCGGGTGGCAACTACACCCTGCGGGTGCACCGCGACAAGGAAGGACTCCACCTGAGCTGCCACGACCGGGGCGGACTACACACCCGCAACACCCGCCTCGTCCCGGCCCCGGACGGGCTGAACCTGGGAGCCGAGTCCGGGCGCGGTTTGGCGATGATCGACGCCTTGGCCACCTCATGGGGCGACAACGGCAACGCCGAGTACCGCACCGTGTGGCTGTACCTGGCCTACGACCTGACCCGCAGCGGATGGAACACCGCCGCCCTCAACTGAACTCCACGCTCTGTCACGTCGATGACATGAGACGGGCCCAGGAGAGCGCGCCAACGCTCTTCCGGGCCCTGAACCCCCGAACAACCAAACCAGTTCATTTGTAAGGAAAACGAGGATCTGATGAACCACCCTATCCCCGCGCCGCGTCGCCCCGTGGACACTCGCCCCACCCACACCAGCGGCACGACCTTCACCCCGGCCCCGCCGCGTTCGGCCCCCACCACCGGTCCGGTCTGTGCGTCCTGTGACCATCGCACCTGCCGGACCCAGCGCGCCCGCACCCTGCCCCGCCTGGGTGGACACCGCTCCGAGTTCTCCCGCGAACACGCCCAGGCCGCCCAGGCCCAAGCCCGAAACCGCCACCTGCTCATCTATTTCGGTGAGGCCACCCAGTCGTTCTGGATCGCCACCCCCTCCGGCCTGGTCGAAGCCCGCGACGTGGACGAACTCCTCCTGAAACTGTGGCCGCACACCGACCGGCCCGCCATACGGCCCTGGGCCCGGAACCTCGGCAGCCCCCGCGTTCCGGCCATGGCCTGAGCGGCCCCCGATCATCACCCCCAAACCGTCAAAGAGTGCGGTCTTGGTCGGAACTGTCCGACCAAGACCGCGCCAGGCCCGGCGCCTTCGCCCACTGAGCGGTTCGCGCCTGTTGCCACGTTCGTTGTCGGCACCCGATGTTGGCCGGAATCGGCAACCCGAGCTCGCCCCGGCGCCGGGCGGTCTACCGTGACCGCCATGCGTTCACCCACCCCCCGACAGTGGGTCGGCATCGCCTTGGCCGCCGTGGCGCTGCCCGCCCTTGCCGCTACCTCTTGGCCCCTGTTCACCTTCCTGCTGGGCCTGTTTCCTCCAGGCCTGCCCCTCAGGAGCATCCTTCTTGGTACGGGCCTGGTGGCCGCACTGGGGATCGCCGCGGTGCTCATCCGCCCCCAACAGTCGGCCTCGGTCCGGCTGTGGTGGCTGATCCTCGCCGCATGGGCGGTGGCCATCGGGGCAGTGGCAGCGATGGTGCTGCTTGTCTGGCTCATCCTGGGCACCCCTGGACTCGACGTTCCCGCCGTTCTGCCCCCGCGCGCCTTGGACGCGATCGCGACCCGGTCCTTCGCCATCGTTGCCGGCCTGGGCGGTGTCGCGCTGCTGGCGATCCACTACCGACGTCAGCGCACGACCGAAGCCGATGCCGAACGCGCCGAACAGGCAGCCGCACGTGAGGTCGCGAAGCTGTTCACCGACACCTTCGACAGCGCCAGCGACAAGCTCGGCAGTGACCACGCCGCAGTGCGACTGGCCGGCGTGCACGCCCTGGCCCGGCTGGCCGATGAGGCCCCCGAGGGGCGTGAGGATCTGGTGCAGATGGTCATCGACGTGTTGTGCGCCTACCTGCGCATGCCCTATACCTCGGCCCCTCGGGCACCGGCCAAGAACGCCTCCACGGCACGGAGGGAGGAGCACCGCGAGCGTGAGCTGGAGTTCGCCGCCTCGCGCGAGGTGCGCCACACCATCCTCCGCATCATCGGCCAGCGACTGCGCGGCCCCACCCGCTGGCGCGGTAAGGACTACGACTTCACCGGTGTCGTCTTCGACGGCTGCGACCTGCGTAGGGCCCACTTCACCGGCGGGTTCGTGGACTTCACCGAGGCCGAGTTCACCGGCGGGGATGCGCTCTTCACGGATGTCCACTTCACCGGGGGCGAGGTGCTCTTCTGGAAGACCCGATTCACCGGCGGAAAGGTCTTTTTCCTCGACAGCGTGTTCAAGGGCACGATGGTGTCCTTTTTCGAGTCGGAGTTCACAGGTAGCCAGGTTCTTTTTAGCGAAACCGAGATCGCCGATGGTGGTCTGGACTTCCCCGAGGCTCGCTTCGTCGGCGGGCATGTGGACTTCTCCCAGGCCCGCGTCACTGGCGGGCGGGTGGACTTCACCAAGGCCGAGATTGCCGGTGGGCAGGTGGACTTCACCAAGGCCGAGTTCGCCGGCGGGCGGGTGGACTTCACCAAAGCTCGCTTCACCGACGGGCATGTTGTCTTCTCTCAGGCTCGCCTGACCGGTGGCAACGTGGACTTCACGGACATCGAGTTTGCTGGTGGGGAGGTGGACTTCGCCGGAGCCGAGTTCGCTAGTGGGGAGGTGGACTTCGCTGGAGCCGAACTTGCAGGCGGGCGGGTGGACTTCGCTGAGGTTCGCTTCACCGGCGGGGAGGTGAACTTCTTCCAGGCGCGCTTCACCGGGGCGGAGGTGGGTTTCACTGGAGCCGAACTCGCCGACGGGGAGGCCTACTTCGGCACTGCTGAGTTCGCCGGCGGGGCGGTGGGCTTCTTCCAGGCTCGCTTCACCGGGGCGGACGTGTCCTTCTTCCAGGCTCGCTTCACCGAGGCGGAGGTGGACTTCACCGGGGCTGAGTTCGTTGGTGGGGAGGTCATCTTTCTTGATGCGTCAGGGGATTGCCCTGACACGCTTCGGGCAGCCATCGACCAGGGAGAACCACGTGGAGTCCTACTACCCCGATCATGGGAACCGGGCCGGACGGAGGCCGAGATCGGCTCAGAGGACCCGGCCTGCGGACCCGAACGCTGATGCACGGAAGGAGCAGCTGCTTCATCCTCGGCACGTGGATGGCCCGCCCCTCGCCATGGGCCCTGCTCATGCCATTGAGTCGACCGGGTCGACTTCTCCAGCGGCCTTCGACTGCGACGACCTGTAAGTGGGGCACAAGAGCATGAACTTCATTAACTGGCACAAGGAGGGTGAGGGTGTGCGACGGTGACGGGACTCGACCCGGTCAGGCCGGGTCGTGCGCGGCTGGTCGGATCGAGGAGCGGGACAACAACAGCGACAGACCCGCCCAGCCCACATCCGCCACGGTCATCACCAGGCGGGACAACACCGCCACCACCAGGGCCGCGCCCGCGTCCACCACCGGGGCCAGCGCGACCACCAACACCACCTCGCGCACCCCGAGCCCGGCCGGGGCGAACACCACCAGCAGACCCAGGGTCCAGGCCAGCGCGTAGGCGCCCACCGCCGGACCGATCGAGGCCAGGGCGTTCCCACCCACCCCCCAGGTCAGAAGCCACACGTGCGCGCCCAAGGGCACCCACGCCACCAGGGTCCACCCCACCGAGGCGGCCACGGCGCCCCCGCTGATCCGCAGTGGACCGGCCTCGGCCACCTCTCGGAAGCGGGCGAAGGGCCGTGCGGCCAGCCCGATGCCCCACCCCAACACCCGTGGGTGCAGGCAGGCGAGCAACACCGGGGCGGCGGCCAGCGCCCACCACCAGCGGCGGGCCGCCTCCGCCGATGACAGTGGCAGCGCCACCGCCGCCACAGCCAGACTCACCGCCACCGTCACCGCGATCGCCACCAGGGTGGCCGCCGCACCACGTGAGCGGGGCACGTTCCAGTCCCGGGCCAGTTCCACCTGGGCGACGAAGGCCCACACCGAACCCGGCAGGTACTTGCCGAGCTGACCGACGAACATCACGCGTGCGGCCACCGTACGTGGCAGTGGTGAACCCAGCCCGGCCAGGAGCGAACGCCAGGCCAGCATCTGCGCGGCCAACCCCAGCATCCCGGCCAGGACGGCGGTCGGCAGTACCCATAGGGGGAGTTCGGCCACGGCCTCGCGCGCCTGATTCCAGTTCGCGTGCACGGCCACGCCCGCGCAGGCGCACACCACCAGTAGCAGGGTGAGGCGCACCCACGTGTTACGTCGAAGCCGAGTCAGCACCCGGCCAGCCTAATGCGGTGACCCCCTAGGTTCACCGACTCGGGCCTGTCCCGCGTGATCTTGCTCGTAGCGCCCATTTGGGCGCCCAAATGGGCGCTACGAGCAAGATCATCCCGGTTGAGGACCCGTGAATCACACCGCCAACATTTCCGGCCATACCGAATGGTCGGGTGGCGGCCGGGATCCGTGAAAGACCGGCGCGTAGGGTGGGCCGGTATGAGCGGTGCGAACGACCCGGAGCCCATCCCCACGCCCACGGCGTCCGCCATGCGCAGAGCGCTGGCCCGAGCGCGTGACGGCAAGACCCTGGACCCCACCGAAGCCGAGATTCTCCTGCACGCCCGTGGCGAAGACCTCGACCTCCTCCTCGACCACGCCGGACGGGTACGCGACGCCGGCCTGGAGGCCTCCGGGCGCGGAAACGTCATCACCTACAGCCGCAAGGTCTTCGTGCCACTGACCCGACTGTGTCGGGACCGCTGCCACTACTGCACCTTTGTTACGGTCCCCGGTCGGCTCGAATCCCCCTACATGTCCCCGGACGAGGTCCTGGAGATCGCCCGCAAGGGCGCCGAGATGGGCTGCAAGGAAGTCCTCATCACCCTGGGCGACCGCCCCGAGGACCGGTGGAAGCAGGCCGCCGAGTGGCTCGACTCGCGCGGCTACGACGACACCCTCTCGTACGTGCGCGCCATGGCGATCATGATCCTGGAGGAGACGGGCCTGCTGCCGCACCTCAACCCCGGGGTGCTCACCTGGTCGGACTTCCAACGCCTCAAGCCGGTCTCGCCCTCGATGGGCATGATGTTGGAGACCACCTCTCGGCGTCTGTTCGAGGAGAAGGGCCAACCCCACTACGGCAGCCCCGACAAGGACCCGGCCGTCCGGTTGCGCGCCCTGGAGGACGCCGGTCGCTCCAGCGTCCCCTTCACCACCGGCCTGTTGTTGGGCATCGGCGAGACGTTCGCCGACCGGGCGCACTCGATCTTCGCGATGCGCGGGGTCTCCCGCCGCTACGGCGGTCTCCAGGAGATCATCGTGCAGAACTTCCGCGCCAAGCCGGACACCGCGATGATGCACCGCCCCGACGCCGAACGCGAGGAGATGGCCGCCACCATCGCCGTCACCCGCCTGGTCATGGGGCCCAAGGCGCACATCCAGGCACCGCCCAACCTCATCGGCGCGGAGGATGGGAGCGTGGACGAGTACGCGCTGATGATCCGCGCGGGTATCGACGACTGGGGCGGGGTCTCCCCGCTCACCGCCGACCACGTCAACCCCGAACGTCCCTGGCCCCAGATCGACGACCTCGCCGCCCGTACCGCGGCCCAGGGCTTCACGCTGCGCGAGCGCCTCACCGTCTACCCCGAGTACATCCGGGCCGGCGAACCCTGGATCGACCCACGGGTGCGCGCGCACGTCGACGCCCTGGTGGACCCCGAGACCGGACTGGCCCGCGAGGACGCGCCCCTGGTGGGCCGCCCCTGGCAGGAACCCGAGGCGGTCATGGTCTCCTCGGGCCGCATCGACCTGCACACCGACATCGACACCGAGGGCCGTACCGAGGACCGGCGAAGTGACTTCGACGCGGTCTACGGGGACTGGGACGAACTCACCCCCGTCGTCGACCGCCAAGGCGCGGTGCCCCGGCGGACGGACCCGGAGATCGCCGCCGCCCTGCGCAGCGCCGAACGCGACCCCGCCGGGCTGAGCGACGCCGAGGCGCTCGCCCTGCTGCACGCCGACGGCGACGCCCTGGAGGCCTTCACCGGTCTGGCCGACCGGGTCCGCCGCGACACCGTCGGTGACGACGTCACCTACGTCGTCACCAGGAACATCAACTTCACCAACGTCTGCTACACCGGCTGCCGGTTCTGCGCCTTCGCCCAGCGCCGCACCGACGCGGACGCCTACACGCTCTCCCTGGACCAGGTCGCCGACCGCGCGGAGGAGGCGTGGAAGGCGGGCGCCACCGAGGTGTGCATGCAGGGCGGTATCCACCCGGACCTGCCCGGAACCGCCTACTTCGACATCGCCGCGGCCGTGCGCGAACGCGTTCCGGACATGCACGTACACGCGTTCAGCCCGATGGAGGTCGTCAACGGCGCCGCCCGCACGAACATGTCGATCCGGGACTGGCTGACCCGTGCCCGCGAGTCCGGTCTGGGCTCCATCCCCGGTACCGCCGCGGAGATCCTCGACGACGAGATCCGGTGGGTCCTCACCAAGGGCAAGCTGCCCGCGTCGGAGTGGGTCGACGTCATCACCAACGCGCACGACCTGGGGATCCCCACGACGTCCACGATGATGTACGGACACGTGGACTCCCCGCACCACTGGGTGGCGCACATCAAGCTGCTGCGCTCCCTCCAGGAACGGTCCCGTGAGCGCAACGGACGGCCCGGTTTCACTGAGTTCGTCCTGTTGCCGTTCGTGCACACCAGCGCTCCGATCTACCTGGCCGGGCTGGCCCGTACCGGTCCCACCGTGCGCGAGAACCGGGCGGTGCACGCCCTGGCGCGGCTGTTGCTGCACGGACAGATCGACAACATCCAGGGTTCCTGGGTCAAGCTCGCCGAGGGCACTTTCCGGCAGCTGCTCCAGGGCGGTGTCAACGACGTGGGCGGCACCCTCATGGAGGAGACCATCAGCCGGATGGCGGGCTCGGGCCAGGGTTCGTACAAGACGATCAGCGACATCAAGGCCCTGGTGGGACCGACTGGCCGACCCGTTCGCCAGCGCACCACCACCTACGGCCCGGTCCCGGAGGAACGCCAGAGGGTGGCCGAGGACAGCGACGGCGTCGCCCCGAGCATCCTGCGCCCCAACCTGCCCGTGGTCTGAGGGGCCCCGAACCCGAAGGGGCGGGACGCCGGTGATGGCGTCCCGCCCCTTGTGGGGTGCGGCCCGGCGAGGGGAGGTTCGGGCCGCGCGAGGCCGCGGGTGGGAGTGCTCCCGCGGATCGTTCCCTTCCGGTCCCTCCTACACGAGGGCCGCGGAAACGGTCTGGGCGAAGTCGTAGCCGTTCACCGCGTCCCAGTTGACGGACCAGGTCATCACGCCGCCGATCTGGCCGTAGGGGGTCTCGGGGGAGTACGCGCCGCAGCTTTCGCCGGTCTGCAGGCAGTTCAGGGCGGCGACCACGTCGCTCGGCGGCATGTACCCGCCGCCGGCGGCGTCGGAGGTGGCGGGCAGGCCCAGGCCGACCTGGTCGGCGCTCAGGCCCATCTCCAGCTGGATGCAGGCCAGGGCCGCGACGAAGTCGCTGGTGCCCTGCTCGTAGACGTTGCCGTCACACCCCAGCATCGTGCCGGAGTTGTAGTACTGCATGTTCACGATGGTGAGGATGTCGGAGATGTTCTCCGCCAGCTGGTAGTACCCGGCGTCCGGGCTCTGGAAGTCGATGGTCTGCGGGGCCATCGTGATGATCAGGTCGGAACCGGCCTGGCCGCTGAGGTCGTGCAGGGCGTCGCTCATGTGCTGGGCGTCGATGCCGTGCTCCAGGTCGATGTCGACGCCGTCGAACCCGTAGTCCTGCATGAGTTCGTAGGTGGTGTCGGCGAAGTTCTGCGCCTGGGTGGGGTTGGTGACGTCGACGTGGCCGAGCTCGCCGCCCACGGAGATGATCACCTTGCGGCCCTCGGCCTGCAGGGCGGTGATGTCCTCGCGGAACTGCTCGTCGGTGTACCCGCCCAGTTCGTCACTGGCGAGGTTGAACGTGATGCCGCCGTCGAGTTCGGGGTGGTTGTCGGCGAAGGCCACCGGCACCAGGTTGTACTCGGAGGGCACGTCCCCGAGCGGCATCACGGTGGAGCCGTTGTCGAAGTTGTGCCAGTACCCGGTCAGCCACTGGTCGGTCTGTTGGACCTCGACGGAGTCGGCGTTGGCCACGGTCTCGACCGGCTCGGCGGTCGCGCCACAGGAGGAGACGAGCGCGGTGGTGGCCGCGGCGAGGCCGCCGATGAGGGCGAGCCGGGCCTTTCGGGTGATGAGCATGAGGGGGTCGTTCCTTTCGTCGAGCGGGGAGACGGGGGAGACGAAGGTGCTCGTGTGAACCGGTAATTGTTAGGAGACCTTAGAGTTACCGCCGGTGCCCGTCAACGGAAATGGTTAAGAAAGTTTGTAGTTTTCTTGGGTACCCGGTACCGGTTGTTATCAGGGGGCGATCCCACCGCCCTTGCCACGCAGGTCCAGCTCCTTGCCGATCCCGGTGAACACGTCGTGGTCGATCTCCCCCGAGCGGTACAGCGCCATCAACGCGTCCCGGCGCGCCTGATCGATCTGACCGAGCATCGCGCCCCGCTCCCGGGCGTCCCGCTTGATCCGGTCCAGGTCGCCCTCCTCGGTGTCGAGCAGCCTCTTCAACCGACCGATCCGCCGTGAGTACCTCTCCCGGACCACGTCCGCCGTCTCGTCCTCCATGTCGCCCGCGGTGAGCAGCTCGTCGACCTTGCGCACCGCCGCGCAGTCCATCTCGTACTCGGCCCGCAGGTACTCCTTGCGCCGGGTCCCCTCGTCGGTCAGTCCCAGCCGGCGCAGCAACCACGGCAGTGTCGCCCCCTGTCCGACCAACGTCACCATCACCACCACCCCGGCGACGAAGATGAGCCCGCCCCGATCCGTGAACGGGTCCCCGTCCAAGGTCGCGGGCAACGAGAGCGCGATCGCCAGGGACACCGCCCCGCGCATGCCGCTCCACCCGATCGCGACGCGCTCACGGAACGACGGAAGGTCCGATCTCAGCCGCGGTGCGAGACGCCGTGGGGGGCTGATCAACAGCATCAGCAGTACGCGCAGCACGATCGCCGTCGCGGTCACCGCCAACGCCACCGACACCAGGTACAGGAAGTCGAAACTCTCCCGCACGCTGGTGACCACCGCGTCCAACTGCAACCCCAGGAGGACGAACAGCATCGCCTCCAACAGGGTCACCAACGTGCCCCAGATGGTCTGGCCGCTCACCCGCACCCGGGGCGGCAACAGGCCCTCCCCGTGCGTGCCCAGGTAGAACCCGGCCACCACCGCCGCCAATACCCCGGAGAAGCCCGCCATCTCCGCGGGGATGTAGGCCACGAACGGGAGGACGAGCGACACCATCAGCTGCAATGACGCGTCCCGGATCCGGCCCCGGGCCCAGGCGACCCCCACGGCCACCAGCGCCCCGTAGGCCAGCCCGCCCACCACCACCTTGCCCAGTTCCAGGGCGGCGTCCCCCGGGGTGAGGGGGCGCGCCATCGCGGTGACCGCCAGACCGAACAGGGTGAGCGCCACCCCGTCGTTGATCAAGGACTCGCCCTCCAGGATCGTCAGGACCCGGCGCGGGGTGCCCACGCGTTTGAGGATCGCCGAGGCCGCCACGGCGTCGGTCGGGGCGATCGCCGCCCCCAACGCGATCGCCGCGGGCCACCCGGCGTCCGGCAACAGCAGGTGGACGATCGCGGCCAACCCGAACGCCGTCGCCAGGGTCATCCCCACCGACAGCACGATGATGGGCCGCATCAGGTCGCGCATGTCCTTGGGCGAGGAGAAGAACGCCGCGTTGTAGATCAGCGGCGGCAGGAAGACCAGGAGGATGATCTCGGGGGTGATCGACAGCGAGTGCATCCACGGGACCACGCCCAGGACCATCCCCAGCATCACCAGCACCACGGCGCCGGGCATCCGGATCCGCCCGGAGACGACCTTCCCCACGATGACCGCCACCACCACGACCAACGTGGCGATCACGTACTCTTCCACGCGCACCCGGGCCCCCTAACGTCGGTCGCGCACCGGACCAGCATGCAGTGGTCGGGCGGCCACGACACGAGGACGCGCCGCCCGCGTGGCGGGCGGCGCGTCCTGACGTGGAGCCGGGGAATCCGGAAAGGGCGCGGGGCTCAGCGCACCACGACGAAGTCGTCGGGGTCCCGGGGCGGGCGGTCCTTGGGAGGTTCGGCCGCGTATCCCACGGCCACCGAGCCCATCGGACGCCAGTCGTCGGGCACCTCCAGTACCTCTCGGACCACGTCCGCGCAGAACATCGTGGAGGAGATCCAGGCCGAACCCAGCCCCTCCATGGCCAGCCCCACCAGCAGGTTCTGCACGCCGGCGCCCATCGCCACATGGAACATCGACCGCTCGGCGTCGGCCCGGCGCTCGTCCGGGTACGGGTGCGCCCCGTCCGCGACCAGGAACGGCACCACCAGGTACGGGGCCCGTCGCAGCACGTCGCCGCGCCGGGTCCGCCGGGTGATCTGTTCCTCGGTGAACCCGTCCCCGCGCAGGTCGGTCACCCACGCCCGCAACATCTCGTCCAGCAGACGCTTGCGGGTGTGGGCCGACTCCACCATGACGAACCGCCACGGCGTCGTGTGGTGCGGGGCCGGAGCGGTCACCGCGGTGGCCACGGCGCGGCGCACCAGCGCCGGGTCGACCGGTCGGTCGGTGAAGGACCGTACCGTCCGTCGGGCAGGGACCACGTCGCGCGATCCATAGCGGAACATGTCGGCGTCGGCCGGCCGGATCAACTCGGCCGCGCCGGGGCCGTCCTCCTCGTCGACCAGGTCGCCCAGACCCGAAACGATCGCCACCGGAATCGCGCTGGTCTTGCCCTTGACCAGTTCACCGGCGCCGGCGATCTCGTCGGCGACGGCGTTGATCGTGGCGTCCATGAGGTTGCCGTGGGTGTCGACCGTGCCGCGCAGGTCCTGTGCCGCGCGCAGTCCGGCCACCCCGATCGCCACGTCGGTCTGACCCTCCCGCCAGGGGCGGCCGAAGGTGTCGGAGATCACCACGGCCACGCGCACGCCCAGGCGTTCGGTGATCTCGGCGCGCAGGGCACGGGCGGAGACGTCGGAGTCCTCGGGCAGCAATAGCACCGTCCCGGGTTCGACGTTGGAGGCGTCCACCCCGGCGGCGGCCATCACCAGCCCCTGTCGGGTCTGCACGATCCGGGTCCGACCCATGCGGGCCACCACCCGTTCGGTCTCGGCGTCGATGGCTTCCTCACGGTCCATCCGCACCGCGCGCCCCTCGGCCTTGCTGACGACCTTGGAGGTGACGACCAACATGTCACCGTCGACCAGTGGATCGCCCGAGGCCGCCACCGCGTCGACGATCAGCGCGGCCAGGTCGTCTCCTCGGCGTACCTCCGGTATCCCGACCAGGCCGCGCACGCGGAAGCCGGTGCTCATCGGTCCTCGTCCCCGCGCAGCTCCAGGGCCAGGTCCAGGGCGGCCCGGGCCAGCGCCTCGGTGGTCCGGGGGTCGCTCATGTACAGGGGGCGGGATCGGACCTCGATCCCGTCGACCTCGGTGTCGGCGTCGGCCTCGTCGACCAGCCAGCCGTCCAGCAGGTCCGAACCCAGGTGCTCGGCGACCGCTCGGGCGCTGGTCTCGACCCCGATGGCGGTGAGGCAGGCGTCGGCCATCCCGCGCACGGGCGCGCCGCCGATGATGGGGGATATGCCCACCACGGTCTTGTCGACGAGGGCCTCGCGGATCCCAGGGATCCCGAGGATGGAACCCACGCTGACCACGGGGTTGGACGGCGGCAGCAGGACCACGTCCGCGTCTTGGATGGCGCGTAGCACGCCGGGGGCGGGCTTGGCGGTGTCCGCGCCCACGGAGACGATCTCCGAGGCGGGCAGTGCGGCACGGTGCTCGATCCACCATTCCTGGAAGTGGATGGCCCGGCGCCCTTGCCCGTCCTCGACGACGATGTGCGTCTCGACCTGGTCGTCGCTCATCGGGAGCAGGCGCACACCCGGCTTCCAGCGGTCGCATAGCGCCTCGGTGATCGCGGAGAGGGGGAAACCCGCCGCGATCATCTGCGCACGTACGATATGTGTGGCGGTGTCCCGATCACCGAGCCCGAACCAGGTGGGTTTCATCCCGTAAGCGGCGAGTTCCTCCTTGACCGTGAAGGTCTCGTCGATCCTGCCCCAGCCTTGTTCCTCGTTGATCCCACTGCCCAGGGTGTACATCACGGTGTCCAGGTCCGGACAGATCCGGAGGCCGAAGAGGGTGATGTCGTCACCGGTGTTGCCGATGACGGTGATCTCGTGGTCTGTGGCCTGGTCCGGGCCGGTCGACGCGTCCATTCCCAAGGCGGCCTTGAGGCCGCGGAGGAAACGTGCGCCGCCGATACCGCCGGCCGGTACGACTATCCGCATGCGCCCAAGTCTGGCAGGCTGGGCAGGCGTATGGGTCGTCTGCCCCATGGTGGGCGCGGTCCATCGTGACCGATCCGGTGCGAGCGGTTTGCGAACCTTCCGGTGGCGGTCACCATCCCACCCCATCGGCTCCGCGTTCGGTGTCCCTTAAGTCCCGCCCACGCACGGTCGAGCCGATTCACCCGACAGTCCGACGATATGCCAAGCTTCCTCCGACGCGATGGCGAAGCAGCAGAGGGGAACCTCTCTTGAAAAACGAAACACTAGAACGCCTACGCCTGCCCGGGGCCTGGGTCCTGTTGGGGGCCGTGGGTGTCACGATGCTCTCGGGTCTCATCGATCTGATCATCATTTCGAGCGAGATCGGCGGGAGCTTCGCCGGGGCCATGGGAGGGGCCGGTTCGTCCTTCTACGGCATCAACGTCACCCTGCTGCTGATCGCGGCGGTGGCCCTGGTGTTGACCGGTGAGCGTACTCGCCCGAACTCCTTCCCGGTGGTCCTCACCGCGATGATCATGGTCGGGGTCGGGCTGCTGTTCTGCCTGATCGGCTTGATCAGTGGGTTCATCGACATCAACAACGGTGGCCTGGCGTTCTCCGGCTTCCTGTCTCGGGCCGCACTCGGCGCGGTGCTCGGCTTCTTCGGGTTCGCTCTGCTGAAGGCGTTCAACGACCCGAACCTGGTGCCGCGCGCGCAGCCGCAGCAGCAGGTCCAGTACCCGCAGCAGTTCCCGCCGGCCACCGGCGCGCAGCAGGGATTCGCCCAGCAGGGCTACCCCTCGGCCGACCCGGCCCAGGCCTACGGCCAGGACCCGGCGGCGCAGCAGGCGGCCTACGGTCAGCAGTACGGCCAGGAAGCCGCTCAGCAGCAGGTGGCCTACGGTCAGGACGCCTACGGCCAGCAGCAGGAGGCCGTCGCCCAGCAGTACGGCACGGGTGCGCAGCAGGCCGCCTATGGCCAGGACCCCTATGGTCAGCAGCAGGACGCCGCCGCCCAGCAGCAGGCGGCCTATGGCCAGGACCCGGCGGCCCAGCAGTACGGGACCGGCGCTCAGCAGGCCTATGGCCAGGATGCCTACGCCCAGCAGTACGGGACCGGTGCGCAGCAGGCCGCCTACGGCCAGGACGCCTATGGTCAGCAGTACGGCACGGGTGGCCAGCAGGCCTACGGGACCGGCGCTCAGCAGGCCTACGGTCAGGATGCCTACGCCCAGCAGTACGGGACCGGTGCGCAGCAGGCCGCCTACGGCCAGGACGCCTATGGTCAACAGCAGGACGCCGCCGCCCAGCAGCAGGCCGCCTACGGCCAGCAGTACGGGGCCGACTCCTACGGTCAGCAGTACAACGTCGACGCCTACGGCCAGCAGTACGGAACGGGCGCTCAGCCGGCCGCGCAGCCGGCCGAGTACGGGCAGGGCTACGACCCCTCCCAGTACGCCCCGCAGCCCTACGACGCTCAGCCGGTCGCCGACCAGCAGGCCCAGGACGCCATCCAGAACGGCTGGTACCAGAACCAGAACCAGGCCCAGCCGGGGCAGGAGCCGCCTGCCGAGGGCGGAGTTGAAGGATTCTTTAACTCCGGTGAGAACAATGGTGGTGAGTCGTCGGATCCGAACGCCGGCACCTACGGGAGCCAGTACGGATCAGGCGCCGGTTACGGCTCTGACCAGCAAGGACAGGGTGGAGCCGATGGCCAGCAGAACTGGTACGGCAACGACGGTCAGCGCTGATCCATCCTGGTAGGCCTCCCGGAAGCGCACCTTGGAAGGTACGTGAATGGCGTGGTAATCCACAGAACGGACATCGCGGGCCTGCCGTTGGAGGCTCGTCGCATGATATTCAGTGGATTACCACGCAGGGCGCTTGACCTCAGGTCGAGCATCCACGTGTAATTCCAATGTGGGATTTCCGCCCGACCCGGGGGATGAAAAGGGTCGGGACATCTATTGGGGGGCTACAGGAGGTGCGCATGAGCGAGGTCATCCCGCTGGCGCACGGTTCGGATGAAGATCCGGGCTGGCAGGAACGTGCCTTGTGCGCGCAGACCGACCCGGAGGCGTTCTTCCCCGAGAAGGGCGGCTCCACCAGGGAAGCCAAGAAGGTCTGTCAGTCGTGCGAGGTACGTGCGGAGTGCCTGGAATACGCGCTGGAGCATGATGAACGCTTCGGCATCTGGGGGGGACTCTCCGAGCGCGAGCGCCGAAGGCTGAAGAAAGCCGCCGGGGGAGATTTCGATTTCCTGGCGGACATGCTCTGAGGAGCCATCGCCATAGCGCGTCCGGGCACGAGCCCGGGCGCGCTTTTCTCATGTCGGTGGCTCTGAACCACGCCCTCCCTCCTCCGATGGGGTGAATGCTCCGATATGGTCGCACCGTCCCCCTGACCCGAATAGACCTGTAATGGTGCGGGGTGGCGTATCGTGATGTCCCGCGTTCGCGCCCGCGAGCCGCCCCGCGCACTCACGCGCCGACCGGCCGGCCCGGCCGGAGTATCCCCGGCCCCGTGCAGCACGGGTGCCGATCCATCTCCCGGAGAGAACCCACCACAGCCGTGCATGACCTGGATTCCGCCCGTCACGTCGTCACCGCTGTCCTCGTGTCCCACGACGGCGCACGCTGGTTGCCGGAAACCCTGTCCGCGCTGCGTGCGCAGAGCAGGCCCGTCCAGCGCGTGGTGGCGGCCGACACCGGCAGTACCGACGGAAGCACCGACGTCCTCGCGGACCACCTGCCCGACGACGCGATGATCGACCTGCCCGACGACACCGGCTACGGCGACGCGATCCGGGCCGCCTTGGACCTACCGCGTTCCACCACCGAGGTACGGGGCTTCGACGACGACGCCACCGAGTGGTTGTGGCTGATCCACGACGACCTCACCCCGGAGAGGGACACCCTCGAACAGCTGCTGACCGCGGCGGACAACGACCCCCGCACCGCGGTCCTGGGCCCCAAGCTCCGCGACTGGTTCGACCGCCGGCTCCTGGTCGAGGTCGGCGTCACCATCGACGGGGCAGGCCGCCGCGAGACCGGCCTGGAACAGCGTGAGTTCGACCACGGTCAGCACGACGGCACCCGCCAGGTCCTGGCCGTCTCCAGCGCGGGCATGCTGGTCCGCCGCGACGTGTGGGAACGGCTCGGCGGGTTCGACCCGGCGCTGCCCCTGTTCCGCGACGACATCGACTTCTGCTGGCGTGTGGGCGGCGCGGGACTCCGGGTGCGCCTGGTCACGGAGGCCATCGCCTACCACGCCGAGGCCTCGGCCCGCCGCCGTCGGCGCATCACGGCCACCCGCAACCACCCCCGCCGGATCGACCGCAGGCACGCGGTGTTCGTCCTGCTCGCCAACCTGCCCGTCGGTGGCATGGTGTTCGCCCTGTTGCGCAACTCGGTCGCCTCACTGTTGCGCGTGATCCTGTACCTGCTCATCAAACAGCCGGCGAACGCGCTGGACGAGGCGGCCGCGATCACCATGGTCTACGGCAGGCCGTTCCGGCTGGCCAAGGCCCGTTTCCGCCGCCGACGCGACCGTCGCCGAACCTACAGCGCGATCCGCCCCTTCCTCGCCCGCGGCGTGGCCGCCCGGCAGTTCGCCGACGCGTTCACCGGGCTCCTCACCGGCGAATCGGTCGGCGACACCGCGGGCCGGCACCAGGCCGTGACCGTCCAGCCGGGTGAGGAAGAGGACGGGGTCGCCGACGACGCCGACTCGTTCCTGCGCCGGGTGGTCCTGCAACCCGGTCCGATGCTGGTCATCGGGTTGACCGTGATCACGATCATCGCCGAACGTTCGCTCCTCTTCGGCGACCTGCTCGCCGGGGGCGCGCTTCCCGCGGTGGCGGGCAACGCCGCCGACCTGTGGAACCTGTACCTGTCCGCGCATCCCGACACCGGTGTGGGCACCGACGGCCCGGTCCCGCCCTACGTGGGTGTGCTGGCGCTGCTGTCCACCCTCACCCTGGGCCAACCCTGGGTCGCCGTCATGGTGATCCTGCTGGGCTGCGTCCCCTTGGCCGGCCTGACCGCCTACCTGCTCGCCAAGGAGGTGCTGGGCTTCCGCCCGGCCCGTCTGTGGATGGCCGGCGCCTACGCGCTGATGCCGATGGCCACCGGCGCGGTCGCCCAAGGCCGTCTGGGGACGGCCCTGGTACACGCCCTCCTGCCGATCCTCGGACTGTTGTTGGTCCGGCTCGTGTCCATGCCGCCCAAGTCCTCCCGACGGGCCGCCTGGGGACTCGCCCTGACCCTGACCGTGGCCACCGCATTCGTCCCCCTCGTCTGGCTGCTGTGCCTGGTCACCGGGGTACTCGTGGCGTTGGCCTTCGGGCACCTGGGCCGCCGCGTCTACGTCAGCGTCGGAATCGGCCTGGGCGTGCCGTTGATGCTGCTCATGCCGTGGACCCTCGAACTCCTGCTGCACCCGAGCCTGTGGCTGCTGGAGGCGGGGCTGCACCGGCCCGAGCTGTCCGACCCCGGGGCCACCCCCGTCGAACTGCTCATGCTGTCCCCGGGCGGCCCCGGCACCCCTCCGTACTGGGTCACCGCCGGGTTCATCGCGGCGGCGCTGTGCTCGTTGCTGCTGCTCCGCAACAGGATGATCGTGGCGGCGGGTTGGTCGCTCGCCCTTTTCGGTCTGCTCATCGCCATCCTCACCGGCCAGGTCGTGATCGAGCCCTACTTCGGTGGTCCGCCCGCCCAGGTCTGGCCCGGGGTCGCGCTCGCCTTCGTCGCCACCGCCGTGCTGCTCACGGCGGCCACGGCGGCACGGGCGTTCGGCGACATGATCGGTGGAGGGGGCCTCAAGCGGTACTTCGCCCTGGGTGTGGCCACCCTCGCCCTGGCCACCCCGATCACCGCGGCCGGTCTGTGGATGTGGGAGGGAGTGGACGGACCCCTCACCGCGGACGCCACCCCGGCCGTTCCCGGTGCCCTGATCAGCGTCAGCGGCGATGGGACCCGACCCCGCACCCTCATCGTCACCCCCGCCGATGACAGCGCTTTCGACTACGTGGTGGCGCGAGGTCGCGAACCCCGCCTGGGCGAGGAACGGCTCGTGCCCGATCCGGAGACCCGTGCCGTCATGGATCGGGCGGTGGCCGAACTCGCCGCCGGCCAGGGCGATCAGCTGGTCGCCCTGCTCGACCACGGCATCCAGTACGTGCTCTACCCCCGGCCCGAGCTGGGCGGACCCGCGGACGCCACCATGGTCGACATCCTCGACGGCACCCCCGGCCTGGGTCGGCAGTCGCTCTCCCACCACTACGGGCTCTGGCGGATCGCCGAGCCCACCGGTGCGCTGCGCGTGGTCGAAGAGGACGGTGTGACCGCCGAGGCACTCACCGTGGACGGTTCCGCCGACGACCTCACCGCACAGGTCGAGGAAGGCCACACGGGACGGCGCCTGGCCCTGGCCGAGACCGCCGACGACGGCTGGGAGGCCAGCCTGGACGGTGTCGAGCTCACCCCGGTGGAGACCGAGAACGGTACCCAGGCCTGGACCCTGCCGGTGAACGGCGGGGAACTGCGGATCCGTTACACCGACCTGGTGCAGCGGGCCTGGGTCCTGACCCAGGGCGTACTGCTGCTGATCGTGTCGGTGCTGGCCGCGCCGGGTGTGCGTACCGAGGAGGAACGGCGCCTCATCCAGGCCACCCCGATGCCGAGCCCGCGCCGTCCGCGCAAGGGCCCCTCGGCGCCGGGTCGGGGCCGACGAACCCGCAGGGGCGCCACGGTCGAGACCGAGGCTCCACCGGAGGACACCGCCAAGGAGGGCGTCTCCCCGGAGGACGCCGGCGACGACCAGGTCGATGACCCGGGCGACGAGCCCGACAGCGGGCCCACCACCACCGGGTCCATTCCTGTGGTCGGCGGCCGTCGTCGTGGCAAGCGCGGGACCAGGCGGGCCGGCACCCGCAGGGCTCCGAAGAAGCGTCGAGCGGACGACAAGGGCGCGTCCCGCGATGACGCGGAGAGCCCCGACGATGAGAGGGAGGGCTAGATGCGACTGATCGTGGAGAACCGGTTCGCCCTGTTCGGACTGGTCGCGCTGGCCCTGCTCGCCCTGTTCGGGGTCGCCTTCGTCATCCGGCCGGTCAACCCCGAACTCGGGGTGTCCCGGCCCGGGACCGTCCGTCCCGAACTGGCCACACGCGTGTGCCCGGCCCCCCATGAGTCAGAGGACGACGGCGCGGAGAGCTCGATGGCGGGCTTCGCGCCCCGGGTGGGCCGCGACGACGAGGGGGCCCTGTGGGCGACACCCGTCGAGGGAACCCCGCAGGAGGACGAGGACACCGACGCGGAGGAGACGGACGAGGCGGACGAGGACACGGAAACCGAGTCCCGGAGCCCCGATGACGCCGAGGAGGCCGACGAACGCGGAGACCTGCTCGGCGAGGAACTCACCGAACCCGGCCGGGTCTGGCGCACCGACACCGGTGAGGTCTCCCATCCCACCGCGCTGAACGCCGAGGGTTCGCTGGCCTCCGGCCTGGACGTCGCCCAGACCACGGTGTCCGACGACGCCGTCACCGAGGTCCGCTGCGGTGAACCCGGCATCGGCGCGTGGTTCGCCCTGCCCGGCGGTGGCGGTGCCGACGGGGTCGAACTGGAGACCCTCACCGTGCACCTGACCAACCCCGAGGACTTCCGGGCCACCACCAGCATCGACATCTACGCGTCCGAAGGGCCCTCCTACTCACCGGAGAGCCGGGGGATCGGCCTGGAACCGGGGGAGTCGACCACCATCGACGTCACCGAGCTCATCCAGAACACCGGTTCCATCGGCGTTCACGTGCGCACCAGCACGGGACGCGTGGCCGCCTCCCTGCTCGCCGAGCACGCCGAGGGGCACACCGACTGGGTCACCCCCACTCGGGCCCCTGACGTCGAACAGGTCATTCCGGGTCTGCCCGCCGGTGAAGGCGTCCGGCGCCTGATCGTGGCCGCGCCCGGTGACGAACCCGTCGAGGCCCGCGTCCACGTGGTCCCCGAGGAGGGTTCCACCGAGGACGGTGACGAAGAGGCCGAGGACGAGGGCGAAGGCAACGGTGGCAAGGGCACCCCGGACGATCCGATGATCCTCAACGTGCCGCCCGCCGCCTCCGCCTGGATGACCATGGAGAGCGCCCTGGCCGGTCTCCCCGGCACGATCGTGGTCGAGTCCGACTCCCCGGTCGTGGCCGGTGTGATCGTCGAGGAGGTCGACTCCGACGACGGCTCGACCGTCGTGGAGACCGCCTACACGGCCGCCGTCGACCCGCTCGCGGCCCCGCTGAACGGCACCGCGGTCATCCCGGACGTGCCCGAGGACGTCGACGTCGAGCTCATCCTGGGCGCCCCCGACAAGGACGCCAGGGTCGTGGCCACCCCCATCTCCGCCGACGGCAGCATGGGCGACGCGGTGCGCGCCGACGTGGCGGGCGGTACCACGCACGTCTTCGGAACGGACACCGACGGTTGGGCCCCGCCCTCGGGGGCCGACCCCGCGGACGGGTACGCGGTGCGCCTGGAACTGTTGGACGACTCCGGGCCGGTGTACGTGGCCCGGGTGCTGCGCTCGGGTTCGGGGATCAGCGTCCTGCCCGTGCGGCCCGCGCCCATCGAGGTCCGCCTACCGGTCGTCCGAGACAGCATGACCGGTGTGGTCCCCTAGTGCCGCGTCAGCCAGGATTCACCCCGTCGCGGAGTTCGGCACGGCACCTCGCCGCGTTGGCGAAAAGCCCACATAGGAACCACTATGAGGACTTCCCGCCGCCTTGCGATGCACCATCCTGAACCCCGCTCCGTAACGGGCGAATCCCGACCGACGCGGCACTGGCGGAGCGCTTCGGGCAGGGGTGGAATCCGGTCGTGCGGGGTGGCACGGCCGGATCCGGACCCGTGGGGGCGGGGCCGGGTCGTCACCCTTCCGGGTCGACCGACTCCGGCTCCACCCCGAGCAGGTTGGCGACCTCCTCGACCACGGCCTCGTGGACCAGGAGGGCCATCTCGTCCGGATCCTTGGTCCGGATCTCCACGGGACGGCGGTAGACGACGATCCTGGCCCGACCCTCGGGGTCGGTCTCCAGGCGGGAGAAGGGGATCGTCTCGGATGGCTCGCCGCGGGGCGGGACCGGCGGAACGTCCTCCACTAGGAAGTCGACGTTCGCCAGCTCGCGTGCCCACAACCGTTCGAGGCGTTCGACCGCGTCCAAGACGAGGTCGTCGAAGGCCTGCGCTCGGCTGCGGTACACCGGTAGGTCGGAGGGCACGAGAGGACCGCGGATGCCTCGGCCGCGGCGGTCCCGGCGCCGGACTCGATCTGGTTGGCCACTGGAAAGGCGCACTCGTCGCACACTTCGAGCCTAAGCCATCACGGGCCCCTGGCGTAGCCCCTGTCCGATTCGGGCCCCAAGGCCATGGTGGGGCCGTGGATCCCGGGAACCCGCTCGAAGCCGGCGAGTGGGTTCGGAAAACGTACAGCTCATGACACGATGCTGGCGTGTCCCTCGGTAAAGGCATACAGTCGAACGCTGTGAGCCATGTTCGACGCTGTTCCCGCACCGCGTGCAGGCAGCCCGCCGTATTCACGCTCACGTACGTCTACGCCGACTCCACCGCCGTCCTCGGACCGCTCGCCGCCTACGTGGAACCGCACTGCTACGACCTGTGCGCCATGCACGCCGAGCGCCTGACCGCACCGCGCGGGTGGGAGGTGGTCCGGCTCCCGGTCGAGACGTCGGGCGGAGGCCCCGGCAGCGATGACCTGGAGGCGCTGGCGGACGCCGTACGTGAGGCGGCGCGGCCGCCAGCGCGTTCTGAGCCGTCCCCCGGAGAGCCGGTGGGCGAGGGCCAGGAGATCCTGCGCCGCGGCCACCTACGCGTGGTCAAGTCCGACCGTTCCGAACAGCGAGACCCTCGCCGACCGCACGGCTGAACGGGCGCCCCCTCCGGGCGATGCCCGTGGGGCTCCCAGCCGGTACCTTGCTAGTTTTGTACGGCGTCCGGAACCCGGACGCTGGACCGAACTCGTGGCAGAACCGACCCGGCCGGAGCAGACGTGGTTGACCTCGGAAGCATCTTCAAGGCATACGACGTGCGGGGTGTGATTCCGGACACCTTCAACGCCGATATCGCCCGAGCGATCGGTGCGGCATTCGCCCGCGTGGTGGCCGCTTCCTCCGTCGTGGTCGCCCACGACATGCGCCCCTCCTCGCCGGAGCTCGCCCACGCCTTCGCCGACGGGGTCACCTCCCAGGGCGTGGACGTGGTGTTCGCCGGACTCGGCTCCACCGACCTGCTCTACTACGGGTCCGGTGCCCTGGACATGCCCGGTGCCATGTTCACCGCCAGTCACAACCCGGCGGAGTACAACGGCATCAAGATGTGCCGGGCCGGGGCCGCGCCCATCAGCGGCGAGTCCGGTCTGGACGACATCCGTCGTCTCGCCCAGGAGAGCCTGAACGGGGGCGGCGTCCCCGCCCACGACGGCCCGAAGGGCACCGTCGCCGAGAGGGACCTGCTCGCCGACTACGCCGAATACCTGCGCGACCTGGTGGACCTGTCGGGTTCTCGGCCGCTCAAGGCCGTGGTGGACGCCGGCAACGGCATGGGCGGCCACACCGTCCCCGCGGTGCTGCGCGACCTGCCGCTGGAGATCGTGCCCCTGTACTTCGAACTCGACGGCACCTTCCCCAACCACCCGGCCAACCCGTTGGACCCCGACAACCTGGTCGACCTCCAGGCCAAGGTGCGCGAGACCGGCGCCGACATCGGTCTGGCCTTCGACGGTGACGCCGACCGCTGCTTCGTCATCGACGAGCGGGGCGAACCGGTACCCCCGTCCGCGGTCACCGCGCTGGTCGCCGTCCAGGAACTGAAGCGCGAACCGGGCGCGACCATCATCCACAACCTCATCACCTCCGCGGCGGTCCCCGAGATCGTCGCCGAACACGGCGGCGAGCCCGTCCGCACCCGGGTCGGTCACTCCTTCATCAAGGCGACGATGGCCGAGAGCGGGGCCGTCTTCGGTGGTGAGCACTCCGCCCACTACTACTTCCGGGACTTCTGGAAGGCGGACACGGGTATGCTCGCGGCGATGCACGTCCTCCGTGTCCTGGGGGCGGACCAACGGCCGCTCTCGCAGATCACGGAGGAGTACTCCCGCTACGCGGCCTCGGGTGAGATCAACTCGAAGGTCGACGACGCCTCCGGTCGCATGGCGGCGGTACGCGAGGCGTTCGTCGGACGGGACGGAGTCACCGTCGACGAACTCGACGGTCTCAGCGTCACCCTGCCGGAAGGGGCCTGGTTCAACCTGCGCGCCTCCAACACCGAGCCGCTCCTGCGGCTCAACGTCGAGGCCGCCGACGACACAGAGGTCGCGCGCCTGCGCGACGAGGTCCTGGACATTGTCCGTGCCTGACCCGACCTCGCACGAGGCCGGCACACGAGGAACGAGAATCATGAGCACGAAGATCGACGGCTGGCTGCTGGAGATCCTGGCCTGCCCGCAGAGCCAGGCGCCGCTGCGCCACGACCCCGAGACCGACGAGCTGGTCTGCGACGAGAGCGGCCTGGCCTACCCCATCCGGGACGGCATCCCGGTCCTGCTCGTCGACGAGGCGCGCAAGATCTCCCAGCCCTGAACCCTCACCCAGGGGCCTTCACGAGGTACCCCCGGCAGGATCGAAAAAGGTTCGGGCCGAAACGGAACGTTCTACTCGTTTCGGCAGTCATAGGGGGTACGTCGGTCAGGCGGTGACCCACAGGGTCCCGTCTCTCCCAGCACGCCGACCGACGTACCCTGCCCGTACCCTGGTCCTGCGCGCCCCGCACAAGACGACCTCCCTGGAGGACACCGATGCCCGGTCCCGAATCGCTACTGCCGAGCGACCCCTCATCGTTCGGTGACTACAGCGTGACCGGACGACTCGGAAAGGGCGGCCAGGGCGTCGTCTACCTCGTCGAGGACACCGACGGGGAGGAGTACGCGGTCAAGGTCCTCAACGACCAGTGGTCGCAGGACTCCGACCTGCGCAAGCGGTTCGAGAAGGAGGTGCGGGCCGCCCAGCGGGTCGCGTCCTTCTGTACCGCGGCGATCATCGACGCCCAACTCGATCACGATCCGCCCTACGTGGTGAGCGAGTTCGTGCCGGGCAAGGACCTCCAGGAGACCGTGGCCAAGGGGCGCGCGGTCCGGGGGGCCGCGCTCCAGCGACTGGCGGTGTCCACCGCGACCGCGCTCGTGGCCATCCACAAGGCGGGCATCGTCCACCGCGACTTCAAGCCCGGCAACGTGCTGCTGGGCCCGGACGGGCCGCGGGTGATCGACTTCGGCATCGCCCGGGTCGACGACGGCACCGCCACCATGACCAACTCGATCGTCGGTACGCCCTCCTACATGGCGCCCGAACAGATCGAGGGGCGCGGGATCACCGACAAGTGCGACATCTTCGCGTGGGGATGCGTGATCGCGTTCTCCTCCACCGGACGGGCGCCCTTCGGTTCCGACACGGTGCCCGCCGTGGTGCACCGGGTGGTCAGCGCGCCCCCGGACCTGGACGGCATCGACGACATGCTGCGCCCCATCGTCGAGTCGTGCCTGGACAAGAACCCCGACAACCGCCCCAACGCCCAGCAGCTCCTCATGCGGCTGCTCGGGCACGAGGCCGACGAACCCGACACCGCCGACGCGTTCGAGCGGGGTGAGCGGGTCGCCCAGACCGGTCTGCTCAACGGGGCGCAGTTGCCGCCGGTCCAGCCGCAGACGGGCCCTCAACCCCAGACCGGGCCACGCCCCGGGATGGCCTACCCGCCGGGGGTCTCCGACCCGCGAACCGGTCAGAACCCCGGGTTCGCCAACCCCACCCCGGGCATGGGCAACCCCGGTATTTCCAACCCGCGGCCGGGGATGCCGGGGCACCCCATGAGCTCGGACCCCAGGCACGGCGGCTACGCCATGCAGCCGGGCACGTCCGACCCGCGTCCCGGCATGCTCGGGCAGCCGCCGCTGCCACAGCAGCCCAGGCTCCCGCAGGCGGCGCAGCACGGCGCGAACCCCATGATGACCGGCGGGCTGCACCCCAACCAGACCTACGGGGGCGGTTACCAGCAGCAACGGAAGGACTCGGTGCTGCAGCAGGGCTGGGTCATCCCGCTCGTGCTCATCACCATCGTCATCCTGCTCCTGCTGGTGCTCATCCTCGCGATCAGCGGCTGACCGAGCGGGCCCCGGGCGCGGTCAGGCCCGGGTGAGCTCGTTCATCGAACGCGAGACCGCCTCGTCCACCAGGTCGCGTACCCGGGGCCACCGGTCGTCGACGCAGTCGCTGGGCATCACCGTGACGCTGTCGCTGCCCGACATCTCCAGGACGTCCTGGACCCCCTCCGGTGTGGTCAGGCGCGCGTTCGCGGTCACCGCCAGCACGCCCGAGGGTGGTCTGCCCACGTCCTGCACCACCACGTACAGCGAGAGGCACGCCGCACCTACCTCCAGGTCCAGGCGGGCCCACCAGTGCGTGGCTCCGGGGGTGAGCAGCACGCGCGCGGCCACCCCGGTCCCGGTGCCTGAAGTACCGTCCCCAGAGGTCACGGTGGCGCGTGCCGTCGGGTCGAGCGCTCGCAGGATGAGCTCGACCGTGGCGCCGCGGGAGCGCACGTAGTCCAGGACCCTTCTTCGGGTGACCGCGCTCAGCGGTGGCACGGGAGCGTCGAGCACGGGACCCGTCCTCGGACCCCATCCGATCTCCGCGCGCAACGCCTCGGTGACCAGCCGGGCGAAGTGGGTGACCAGCTCCGCGAAGTGTTCGCCCTCCCGCGGACCGACCCGGGCCCGGGGTGCGGGGGTGCGCGGATCCGGCAGCAACGGCGGGTGGTCGGCGCGCTGGAGCACCCTGGACGCCAGCACCCACGGCAGGATCCGAGCGGGTGCTCCTTCGGAGGCTTCGGTGGAGGGTCCGTTCAGCTCGTCCAGCGTCCGCGCGCACTCCGCGTATACGTGGGCGGCGCGTACGACCGGATGCGCGGGCACGGTCGCCGCCTCGGCCAGGGCACGGGTGTGTTCGGCGGACAGTGGGGCCTGCGGCGGGCCCGAGACGGCGGACAGTTCGGCCACCCGCCCGGCGAGGCCCGCGATGTGGTCGGCGGTCATCGGGGGGTGGGGCTCGACCGGGTCGACGAGCAACAGGTCCGCGAGCGCCGGTCCGCCGCCCCACCCCTGGACGCGGTCGTGGGTGAGGGAACGTCGAGCCGCGGCCCGGGCCTCCAGGGTCTGGCACTGGCGGTGCCGGGCCCAGAACGCCCGAAGGCGGTCGACGTCCGTGAGTTCTGTGCGCACGCGATCCGGGAGGGAGTCCCGGACAGGGGCGCCGAGTTGGCTGTCCACGTGTGTTCACGTAGCCCGGGGGCGGTTTGCCAAAACATGCCGAACGGTTGGTCTGGGTGTCCGGAGGCGGCCGTGAATCCGGGTCAACCAGAGAGTTTCAAGAGCGTCCTGGGGCCGCTGGTGACCGGGTTCCGTCCTGTGGTGCGGGAGGTCGCCGTTCGGGCGCCCGAACCGAGGTGGGGCCGCCGTACCTCAAAGGGTGGGACGGAGCAGGCGCATCGCCTTCTCCTTCTCGAAGTCCATGGCCCGCGCGGGCGCCGGGGTCAGTCGACCCAGGCGTTCGCCGTGAGAGCGCACCCGGGCCAGGACCTCGGGTTCGGCCAGGACCCGCAGGGCGAAGGAGAGCGCGGCCGGAGGGATGTCGAACTCGCGCTCCAGCTCCAGCCCACCGCGGATGGTCCGCAGGTCCTCCTCCGTGAACCGGCGGTGCCGGTGGCCGCGCCCGATCGGCGGGTCCTGGGTGCGGGGGAGCAGCCCGAGGCCCTCTCGGTAGCGGAGCATGCGGGCCGTGCTGCCGACGCGTTCGGCGGCCGCCGAGATCGGCACCGGGGCGGGATCGGTGGAATCGCCGGGTTCGATGGAAGGAGTGTCGCGGGCGGCCATGTACGCGACCCTAACCCACCCCCACCTGTGCGCGGGGGGAATCTAACGCTCCGTCGTCAACTTTGTGACCCGGGTGGGGATGCGCCCCTAGAATCGGGGTCGCCACCACGACTTGACGAGTGAGGAACCCATGGCATTCGACTTCAAGGTCGCCGATCTTTCCCTGGCCGAGTTCGGCCGCGACGAGATCCGCCTCGCCGAGCACGAGATGCCCGGACTCATGGCCACCCGAGCCGAGTACGGGGAGAGCAAGCCCCTCCGAGGCGCCCGCATCATGGGCTCCCTGCACATGACCGTGCAGACCGCGGTCCTCATCGAGACCCTCGTCGCCCTGGGCGCCGAGGTCCGCTGGGTCAGCTGCAACATCTTCTCCACCCAGGACCACGCGGCCGCCGCGATCGTCGTCGGCCCCGACGGCACCGTCGACGACCCCAAGGGTGTCCCGGTCTTCGCCTGGAAGGGCGAGACCCTGGAGGAGTACTGGTGGTGCACCGAGCAGGCGCTCACCTGGCCGGGCGAGGGCCCCAACATGATCCTGGACGACGGCGGCGACGCCACCATGCTCGTCCACAAGGGCGCCGAGTTCGAGAAGGCCGGCGTCGTGCCGGACCCCTCCACCGCCGACAGCGAGGAGTTCGCGGTCGTCCTCAAGCTTCTGGGCGAGAGCCTGAAGAAGGACACCGGCAAGTGGACCAAGCTCGCCGAGGAGATCCAGGGCGTCACCGAGGAGACCACCACCGGTGTGCTCCGCCTGTACGAGATGCAGCGTGAGGGCACGCTCTCCTTCCCGGCGATCAACGTCAACGACTCCGTCACCAAGAGCAAGTTCGACAACAAGTACGGCATCCGCCACTCGCTGCCGGACGGCATCATGCGTGCCACCGACGTCCTCATCGGCGGCAAGGTCGCCGTGATCTGCGGTTACGGCGACGTGGGCAAGGGTTCCGCGGACGCGCTGCGTGGCCAGGGCGCCCGCGTCATCGTCACCGAGATCGACCCGATCAACGCCCTCCAGGCCGCCATGGACGGCTTCCAGGTCGCCACCCTGGAGGACGTGCTGGACACCGGTGACATCTTCGTCACCACCACCGGCAACTTCAACGTGATCATGGCCGACCAGATCGCGCGCATGAAGCACCAGGCGATCGTCGGCAACGTCGGCCACTTCGACAACGAGATCGACATGGCCGGCCTGGCGAAGATCCCTGGCATCAAGAAGAAGGAGATCAAGCCGCAGGTTCACGAGTGGACCTTCGAGGACGGCAAGTCCGTCCTGGTGCTCTCCGAGGGCCGCCTGCTCAACCTGGGCAACGCCACCGGTCACCCCAGCTTCGTGATGTCCAACAGCTTCACCAACCAGGTCATCGCGCAGATCGAGCTGTTCACCAAGACCGACGAGTACCCGACCGGTGTGTACACGCTGCCGAAGATCCTCGACGAGAAGGTCGCGCGTCTGCACCTGGACGCGCTCGGCGTCAGGCTGACCGAGCTCACCAAGGAGCAGGCCTCCTACATCGGCGTGGACGTGGCCGGGCCGTACAAGCCGGACCACTACCGCTACTGATGGACCTCCGGCGATGACAACGCCCTCACACGAGGTAGCGGACCTCGGCCTCTCGGAGGCCGGGGTCCGTCGCGTGGCCTGGGCCGAACGCTCCATGCCCGTGCTGCGCAGCGTCCGTGAACGGTTCGCCGCCGAACGTCCCCTGGAAGGGCTGCGGGTGGCGGCGTGCCTGCACGTCACGGCGGAGACCGCCAACCTGCTGCGCGCCCTGCGGGCGGGCGGTGCCCAGGTGTGGCTGGCCGCGTCCAACCCGCTGTCCACCCAGGACGACACCGCCGCCGCGCTGGTGGCGGAGTACGGGGTGGGCGTGCACGCCTGGGCCGGTATGGACACCGTCGCCTACGACCGCAACCTGGTCACCGTCCTGGAGTCCCGTCCGCACCTGCTGCTGGACGACGGCTGCGACCTGGTGAACACGGTCCACGCCCACCGCCCCGACCTGCTCGAAGGCGTGCTGGGCGGCTGTGAACAGACCACCACCGGCGTGATCCGGCTGCGCCGGATGAGCGCCGCCGGAGAGCTTCGGGTTCCCATGGTGGCGGTCAACGACACCCGCACCAAGCGGATGTTCGACAACCGCTACGGCACCGGGCAATCCACCGTCGACGGCATCCTGCGGGCCACCAACACCCTGCTGGCCGGGCGGACCGTGGTCGTGGCCGGCTACGGCTACTGCGGCCGGGGACTGGCCGAACGCTTCCGTGGCATGGGCTCGAACGTGGTCGTCACCGAGGTCGACCCGGTCAAGGCCCTGGACGCCGTCATGCAGGGGTACACGGTCGCCACCATGGGCGAGGCCGCGCCGGTCGGGGACGTGTTCGTCACCGCCACCGGCAATCGCGAGGTGATCCGGGGAGAACACCTGGAGCGGATGCGGGACGGCGCGATCCTGGCCAACTCGGGCCACTTCGATCTGGAGATCGACCTACCGGCCCTGGAGTCGCTGGCGGTACGGGTGAACCACGGAGTGCGCGAACAGGCCGACGAGTACGTGTTCGAGGATGGTCGGAGCGTCCTGCTGCTGTCGGAGGGGCGGTTGGTCAACCTCGGCGCAGCCGAGGGCCACCCGGCCGCGGTCATGGACATGTCCTTCGCCGTGCAGGCGTTGACCACGGCGTGGCTGGCCGGCGCGCACGAGGACCTGGCCCCGGACGTGGTCGAGGTACCGGCCGAGATCGACAACGAGGTCGCGCGACTCGAACTGGCGGCCCTGGGCGTGGGGATCGACACCCTCACATCCGAACAGGAGGCCTACCTCAGCTCCTGGCGTCCCTGACTCACCGGGGTGGTCCGGGGTCGTGGGGCGGAGGTGTCCGATCGCTGCCACCGGGCCACTGCCACGGCGCCGGGGCCTGCGGGTACGGCCCCGGTTGCCGTGGGCCCGCGGGGTAGGGACCCGGCTGCTGCCATTCGGCCGCGTTCGGGTCCGTGCCGGTCATCTTGTGCAGGGTGCGGCGGCGCCGTTCGGCCAGCACCGCGGCGAGGAACACCGGGGGAGTGGTCCCCGGCGGCGGGGGCGGGCTGACCTGGGCGGCGACCGTGTCGGCCAACTGCGCGCCCATCTCGTGCCGGGTGTGCTCGGCCAGCTCGCCGTAGCGCAGCACGTATTGGCGGGCGGAGTCCGCGGTCTCGGGGGACAACCGGGAGAGTTCGGCCTGGGCGGCCCATCCGGCCAGCTGCGGCGGCATCGGGATCTCCTGCTGCCTGCGGGAGACGGAGCGTTCCTCCACCACCATGGTCCCGGCCACGAAGTCACCGACGCGGCGGCCCTCCCGGTTGATCATCGAGGTGATCAGCGCGATCACGCCCGAGGTCATCCAGAACTCCACGACCCCGCTCAGCGCGCGGGCCAGCGCCTGACGGAACCGCTCCGGCGAACCGTCGGTGCCGACCACCCGCAGACCCAGCGCCATCTTGCCCAGGGAACGTCCGCGCGAGAGCGTTTCGAACGCGGTCGGGTAACCGACCAGGATGAGGATGCTCAGCCCCAGGTAGATCGCGGCGGTCGCCGCCGGGTTCACGGAGACGCCGATCCACATCACCACCACGGCCAGCGCGAGCAGGGCGACGGCCTGCAGGATGACGTCGATGGCCAAGGCGGCGGTACGGGTCGCGAACCCCGCGGGGCGCAATTCCAGCACCACCGCGTCCCCCGTGACCAACGGCGTCACGCCGTAGACGTCGCCGCGGGTATCGCCGCCGGGGTAGGACACCTGTACACGCTCCCTCTCCGGGTGTTCTGGAACCGTTCCACCGACACTACCCGGGCCGAGCGCGCACCGGTCGCGGGGGAGCACGGTGGCCGGGTCAAGATCCAGTAGTGTCCAATGCGTGGATATCGACGTGTTCTCCGCGGTGCACACGCAGGAATGGGACCGGCTGGACGAACTGGTGCGCAGACGCCGTTCGCTCACGGGTGAGGAGATCGACGAACTCGTCGAGCTCTACCAGAGGGTTTCCACACACCTGTCGGTGGTGCGTACCTCCGGACAGGACCCGGCGCTCTCGGGACGGTTGTCGTCCCTGGTGGCCCGGGCACGGTCGGCCGTGACGGGCGCGCATTCCTCCGGTTGGGCCGACGTCGGCGCGTTCTTCACCCGCGGGTTCCCGGCCACGCTGTACCGCCTGCGCTGGTGGTGGATCGGGACCACCCTGGGAACCCTGTTGGTCGCGACCGTCACGGGGTGGTGGGTGGCGGGCGATCCGGACGTGCTGGCGGCGCTGGGCACCCCTGAATCCATCGCCCGCTACGTCGAGTACGAGTTCGCGAACTACTACACGGAGAACCCGGCGGGTTCGTTCGCGGCGCAGGTGTGGACCAACAACGCCTGGGTGGCGGCGCAGGCGATCATCTTCGGGGTGGCCTTCGGGCTGCCGACCCTCTGGGTGCTGTTGACGAACGCGATCAACGTGGGCATGGCCGGTGGCATGATGTTCGCCCACGGCCGCGGTGACGTCTTCTTCGCGCTGATCCTCCCGCACGGCCTGCTGGAGCTCACGGCGGTGTTCGTCGCCGGAGGTGTGGGCCTCAAGATCGGGTGGTCGCTGATCTCCCCGGGCGAGCGCACCCGATTGCGCGCCCTGGGCGAGGAGGCCCGTGCCGCCATCGGTGTGGCCCTGGGACTGGCGGTGGTGCTGTTCATCTCGGGCCTCATCGAGGGCCTGGTGACCGGCTGGATCACCAACACCTGGGTCGCCATCGGCATCGGTGTGGTGGCCGAGGCGCTGTTCTTCCTGTACGTGTTCACCGTCGGCAAGCGCGCCCATGAGGAGGGGGAGACCGGCGACATCGAGGACGCCCCCGCAGCCGTCCCCGTCGCCGGCTAGGCGAGATCTCCTCTGACAGAATCGAAGTCATGAGTGCATCCCCTCGTTGGTTCAAGAGCAGCTACAGCGCGGCTGTGAGCTGCTGCCTCGAAGTCGCGAGGTCGGAGGCGGTGATCCTGGTGCGCGACTCCCGACGACCCGAGGATGAGCGGCTGGTCTTCGACGGGGCGGAATGGCGGGCCTTCGTCAGTTCGCCTCCTCGTTGACCCTTTCCAGCCACTCGCGGGCGTCCTCGGAGTCCGGGTGGCCATGGCCCAGGGTCCGCTCGCGCACGTCCACACAGCGTCGTAGGTGCTCACCGGCCCTGTCGCAGTCTCCGGCCATGAACGCCGCTCGCCCCAGGTAGTAGTCGGACATCGCGACCAAGGGGTGTTCGACGTCCAGCGTCCGTAGACGGATCTCTCGCACGGCGAGGAACTCGTCCTCGGCGCGACGTACGTCCCCCAGGTGCATGAGGGCGAAGGCGACGTTCTCGCGTGCGAGGAGCACCCGGCCGTCGTCCGGTCCGTAACGGCGTGTCCTGGACTCGATCAAGGGGCGGAACCCCGTGACGGCCGCTTGCCAGTCACCACGGCGCAGGGGCATGAGGGCGACCATGAAACGCGCGCTGAACGTGGCGTCGTGCTCCTCGCCGTGCACCGCGAGGTTGGTTTCGAGGAGGTCGTGGTAGGCCCTCTCGGCCTTCGTCAGCTCTCCCTGTTGTAGCCAGGACTCGGCTATGCCGTGCCGCATCCTGAGAGTCTCGGGGTGACTCTCTCCGAGCTGAGACTCCAGGTCCCGTACGAACCGACGCCCCATCGACTCGGCTCCCTCGCTCAGGCCGGCCAGGTTGAGGAGGCGAACGATCTCCACCGCCTGGGAGACGAGTTCCGGCGACTCTCGGAAATCCGGATCGTCGCCCGGAAGCGGGTCTCCCCACCGGGCCCGTCGCCGCAGGATGTGGAAATGGGCGATCGACTCCTGGAACGGGTCACGTCCGTTCTGCCGGAACAGGAGCGAGGTGACCTCGTCGATGAGCGGTGCGTCCGACGAGGTGAGCCCTTCCAACACGGTCTCCGCCACGAGGGGGTGCAGGTGTACCGCCGGCTCACCCCTGTCAAGGCTCGACCGGACCAGTCCTTGGACGATCAAGGCGTTGATCGAACGGGCCAGGGTCGCCTCGTCCAAGGGGGACGCGGGATCGTCGAGGAGACCACCCCGAAGCGCGGAGATCGGAAGCCTGCGCACGGACACGTGCATGCCTTCGGGTCCTAGGAGAGCCAGGAACTCGAGTAGCCGTTCGGCCTGAGGGAAACGCTCGCCGACCAGTCGCAAGGACAGGCTCCAGACCCCCGAGAGCAGCTCGCGCTCGCTGCTCGTTCCGGCGATCAACGGGGAGGCGAGTCTGTCCAGGCCGGTGACATCGTCCTTCAACCGTTCCAGCAGCGACCAGGCGTCGGGGAACAGCAACCCATGGGTGGCGAGGATGCGTCCGGCCAGTGCCAGGGCGATCGGCACGCCACCGAGGCGTTCGGCGAGGGCCTCGGCCCCGGGTATGTCTTCGGCCCCGGCGTGGTCGCTCAACGCCGACCTCGCGGCCTGGTGGGTCAGAATCTCCACTCGGTGCACCTTCGCCGGAGCCCAGAGCGCGGGGTCGTTCACGCGGCTGGTGACCAGGACGAATCCTCCGGGGCTGGAGCGCATCCAACCCCGCTGTTCGCCCGGGCGGTTCTCCGGGTCCAGCAGCTCGGGTCGGTCGGCGTTGTCGATCACCAGCAGCCAGGGATGGGGAGCGGCGTCGAGGTGTCGCCAGACCCAACGGGCAGCCGATCGAGGGGCGCCCTTCACCTGCTCGGCCTCGGTGCGCGAGGCGCCCAGTTCCACGGCGATCTCCAGCATGCTCGGCAGGATCGCGTCCGGCCGCACCCAGAACACGGTCCACCCCTCGGTGCGGGCGTGCTCGGCGAGGGCCGCCGCCACGGTGGTCTTGCCGAACCCGCCGGGCCCGGTAAGCACATGTGGCTCGGGCGCCCCGGGCGCCATCGCGTCCCGGAGGGCCTCCAAAAGCCCGTCACGCCCTCGTACGGCGGTGGCGAGACGCGGAGGGTCCAGCGACACGTCCGCGACGGTGGCGGGCGCCTGGGGGGAGTACACGTTGACGTCGCCGTGGATGTCACGGGACTGGATCAGTTGCCCGTGGACGGCGCCATGGGCGGAGTTGTGGGCGTCAGGGGGTGAGGCCATGTCCCCATAGTGCACGGTTCCGTGCGGGCACCGGCGTAGGACGAAGATCGGCTCGGTTTCGTGACGCTGCGTCATACGGTTCGGGTATGGCGATGATCAGCTTCAGCCCCGATGACCAGACCGAGCGTGAACTGCGAGAACTCGCTGGGGGACGTTGACCACTCCACCGTCCTCAAGGGGATCATCCACGAGGCCTACGTCGAGCGCCGTCACGCTCTGCGCCATGCGGTCGGCCCTGAGGGGTGGAGAGCCCCTCATGCCGCACGAAGGAGACGCCCCCGTACGGGAGCGCCTCCTTTCGAGTCCGGGTGCTACAACCGGCCTTGGGCCTTGAGGTTGATGTAGGCGTCGGCCAGGGCCGGGGCGATGCGCTCGGGGTCGGCGTCGACCACCTCGGCGCCCATCCGGCGCAGCTCCGCGCTGATCCGGTGTCGCTCGCTCATGGTGCGTTCGGCGGAGGCCGCCCGGTACAGCGCGGCGGCGCTACCCCGTTCGGTCGCCATCTCCTCCACCTTCGGGTCCTTGATCCCCGCCACCAACAACAGGTGGTGCGAGGACAACAGCGGCAGACGCGGCAACAGACCCTCTTCGAGGGCGGTCGCGTTGAGGTCGGTCAACAACACCACCAACCGGCGACTGCGGCCCTGGGAGAGCACCGTGCTGACCAACCCCGCGGGGTCCGACTCCACCAGCTCGGCCTCCAACGGCGCCATGGCCTCCACGACCCGATGCACCTGGCTGCCCTTGCCCGAGGCCTTCACCTGGGCGCGGACGACCCGGTCATAGGCCATGAAGTCCACCCGGTCGCCCGCCTTGCCGGCCAGCGCGGTGAGCAGCAGGGCCGCGTCCATGGCGTGGTCCAACCGCGGGGTGTCGCCCACGCGTCCGGCGGAGGTGCGTCCGGTGTCCAACACGATGAGGATGCGCCGGTCGCGTTCGGGACGCCAGGTCCGCACCACCACACCGTCGTTGCGGGCCGTGGCGCGCCAGTCGATGGACCGGACGTCGTCCCCGGGTACGTAGTCGCGCAGTGAGTCGAACTCGCTGCCCTGACCACGCACCATCGCGGTGTGCTGTCCCTCCAACTCGCGCAGCCGGGACAGCTTGCCCGGCAGGTGCCTGCGGCTGTGGAACGGCGGCAGCGTCCGCACGGTCCACGGAGCCTGGAGGGTGGCCTGACGTCCGGCGAGCCCCAACGGGCCGACGCTGCGAACCGTGACCCCGGCGGATCGGGCGTCGCCGCGCCGGGTCGGGGTGAGGGTGGTCGTGACCCGCCGTCGTTCACCCGCCGCCACCCGAAGAGGCCGTGCCTTGGGTGTGCTGTGCGAGCTGGGCGGCCAGGCATCGCGCACCGAACCGCGTAGCCGGCGCTTGGTCGGGTTGCCCACCAGGACCGAGACCGAAGCGGAGTCGCCCAGCCGCAACGAGGTGTCGCCTTCCCGGGACAGCCGCATCCGGCGGGGGGAGGTCGCCAACCCCACGTCCAGCACGATGAGCAGCACCACCAGGCCCACGGCGATGTAGGTGACGGGCTCACCGATCTGACCGGAGATCGCCACCGCGCACGTCGCGAGGAGCGCCAAGAGCACGGCCCGGCCGGTGACCACCATCAGCGCGGCACCGGGACGGAGGCGAGCACGCCGTCCAGGATCCCATCCGTGGTGGCGCCCTCCAGTTCGGCCTCCGGGCGCAGTCCGATCCGGTGCCGCAGGGTGCCCTTGGCCAGGGCCTTGACGTCGTCCGGGGTCACGTAGTCACGCCCCGACAGCCAGGCCCAGGCCCGGCTGGTGCGCAGCAGCGCCGTGGCGCCACGAGGGGAGGCGCCCAACCGCAGGGACGGCGAGTAGCGGGTGGCCCGGCACAGGTCCACGATGTAACCGAGGACCTCGGGGGCCACCCGTACCTGCGCGACGGCCTCGCGGGCCGCCCGCAGTTCGGCCGCCCCCGCGACCGCGGTCACGCCGGCGGCGGCCAGGTCGCCCGGGTCGAACCCGGCGGCGTGCCTGCCGAGCATGTCGATCTCCGAGTGGCGTTCGGGCAGCGGGATCGTCACCTTGAGCAGGAACCGGTCCAGCTGGGCCTCGGGCAGCGGGTAGGTGCCCTCGTACTCCACGGGGTTCTGGGTGGCCGCCACCATGAACGGGTCCGGTAGCGCCACCGGGGCGCCCTCCACCGTGACCTGACGTTCCTCCATGGCCTCCAGCAGGGAGGCCTGGGTCTTGGGCGGCGTCCGGTTGATCTCGTCGGCCAGCAGCAGGTTGGTGAAGACCGGGCCCTTCATGAACTCGAACTTCGCCGTGTGCTGGTCGTAGACGAGCGACCCGGTCACGTCGCCGGGCATCAGGTCGGGGGTGAACTGGACCCGCTTGTTGTCCAGGGACAGTGCGGCGGAGACCGTGCGCACGAGCAGTGTCTTGGCGACACCGGGCACACCCTCCAACAGGACATGGCCCCGGCACAGCAGTGCCACGACCAGGCCGGTCACCGTCTCGTCCTGGCCCACGACGGCCTTGGCCACCTCACGGCGCAAGGCGGTCAGTGCCGCCCGTGCCTCGTCGGCGGAGGGCAGTGCCTCGGGTGTGAACGCGCTCACGTGCCGTCTACCTCTCTCGATCCCTTGTCGGTTCTGGTCTGGGGAGAACCGCGCGACCCTTCGGTCCCGGTCCTTCGGTGCGTCGCCCGGTGCCGCGGGTCATCGCAGCTTCCGGGCGAGCCCGTCCAACGCTTCGCCGAGCCCGAGCATGGCGGCGTCATCGGCCACGTACGGGTCGTTCGGCCCCGGGTACAGCAGTTGTTCCAAGTGACGCGGGTCGTCCCCGGTTCGCGCGGCCAGCGTCGCCACCACGGTCTGCGAGCCGGAGTCGGCGTTCAGTCCCAGCTTGGGCACCGAACGTTCCAGGAAACCGTTGCGCAGCGCGGCCGCCACCCGGTCCCGCGCGTTGCGCGACCGGTACAGCCCGGCCCTCCCCTCGGTGGTCTCCGAGGCGCGCACCACGACGGGCAGCGACTCTTGGACCAGGGCGCCCATCCGCCGGCCCCGCCAGAGGGCGAGCAGCAGCAGCGTCAGGGCGAGGGGCACCGTGGACCACAGCAGTCCGCCCGGGAGAAGGTCGACGATGTCGGAGCCGCCGACCTCCTCGGGGGCGTCCGGGCGCAGCCACACGACGTTCTCCGCCGACGCCAGGTTCAGGGCCAGGGCGGCGTTGCCGTCGGCGTCCAGGTCGCGGTTGGACAGGAAGGCACCGGTGCCGACCACGGTGGTGGTGCCTCCGTGCGGAGAATCCACCCTCATCAGCGCGGACCCGTCGTCGGACGGGTAGCAGGCCTGGGCGACCACGTCCTCGTTCGCGGAGTACAGCTCACCGCCGACCTCGGCGGACCCCGCGGAATCGGCGGCGGGCAGCGCGCATTCCGGTTCGAGGGACTCCTCGTCGTCGGCCCGCCCGGTCACGTCGGTTCCCGGCGCGAACGCCCCCAGGGAACGCAGCGAGGGCCGCACGAGCACGGTGTCCGTGCCCAGCTCGGAGAGTGTGTCCAGCTCCTCGGGCAGCAACCGATGGTCGAGGAAGACCAGCAGCACGGTGTCCTCACCCGCGCGTTCCACGGCCCGCGCCGCGGACGTGGAGTCACGCGCCACGGTGACGTCGGACTCCTCGCCCAGGAGCCGGGCGAGGGCCCGCGCCCCATCGGGTTCGGGGCTGCCCGGCTCAAGGTGGCCGGAGGGGAACTGTTCGCCGCCCAGGGACAGCAGGACCCCCACCAGGAGCAGGGCGGAGACCAGGGCCGCCGGGACACGGACCGAGCGCCACAGTCGTCGGGCTCCGGAGTCGTTCCCGGGACGGGGCCGTTCTCGGGTCGCGGACTCGGGGGAGGCCGGAGCGGTCGCCGTCATCGTGTCCCCTCCACGGTCTCGCCCTCGGCGAGCACCGGACGGGCGGCGCTGAGCCGAACGTCCAGTTCGCGCAGGATGCGGGCGGAGTCCGCGGTGGCGACCCGGTCGCCGTAGACCACGTCGTTGAAGATGCGGGCGCCCTCGCGCAGCTCCTCGGCCTCTCCCGGCAGTACGTCGGAGGCCTCGGCCGCGAGTTCGGTGGCGGTGCGCCCGGCCCGGGGAGCGATGATGGTCCGGTCCTCCAGGTCCACGCTGATGGCGCGCAGTCGTTCCATGACCGCCTGGGCGAACTCGCCGGCGGTCTCGTGTCGTTCGGCCGCGGCGCGGTGGTCGGCCGCCGAGCGGACGGCTCCCTCGTGGACGAGGGCGTCGATACGGAGGTTGCGCCTCGGTCGCAGGTACACGACCAGCACGATCACGGCGATCGCCACGATGAGCAGGATCAGGGCGGCCCAGACCCAACCGGGCAGGTACCCCTCACCGGCGGCGATCAGGGCGTCGAACCACTCTCCCAGCCAGGCCAGGAAGCGATCGATGATCGAGGGTTCGTGCTCACCGTAGAGCGGGTCGGAGAGTTCCTCGATGGCGCGGCGTCGCCCCTCGTCCCGGCTCACCTCCAGGGGCGCGAACGTCGCCGGCCTCACGCGCGCGGCTCCGGCAGGTAGATCTCCGGGCCGCTCGACCCGCCCCGCTGGGCGACCTGGTGCAGCTTCAGGTCGAGCCCCTCACGGCGCATCCGCAGATCGACGTAGAGCAGGGTGTTCACCCCGGCCACGAACGGTTGGGTGACCGCGTAGATCAGCACGGTGAGCAGGTAGGTGATCGCTCCGGCGAGGATCGTGAGCCAGGCGGCCTCGGGAGCGGCCACGCTGATGACACCGGTGATCAGAGCCACCGGGCCGCTCAGGACCATCTGCACCAGCATGACGATGAGCCCGGTAAGGATCCAGTAGCCCAGGGTGCGCCACCAACCGCCCCGCGAGAGGCGCCAGGAACGCGCGATGGCCTGGAAGGGACCGATCCGCTCCAGCACGACTATCGGCATGGCGAAGTACAGCCGGATCCAGATCCACATCGCGGGCGCGATCACCGCGACCGCCGCGAGCAGGCCGACCAGCAGTCCGACGGCCACTCCGGCCCCACCACCGGAGGAGTAGCCGACCATGACGCCGACGAGGATCGCGACGAACATCGCGAGGAAGAACACCACGCCGATGACGAACCCGAGGAGCAGCTTCAACAGGGAGAGGCCGATGATGGCGCCGATTCGGCCGCGGGCGGCCTCCCACGCCTGCTTCGGGGTGAGCTTGTGACCGAGGACCGCCATGCCCGCGACCGCCGCCAGGAGGCCGAGCAGGATCGCCGCGCCCAGGTAGACGATCAGCTCGCCGAGGTACATGAGGCCCATGACCAGCGGAGAGGACGGGAAGAGCGGCGCGTTCGGGTCGACGGCCATCGGATCGGCCATGACCTCGTCCAGGAACGTGGTGTAGTCGTTCAGGAAGAGCGTCGAGGCGATCGAGCTGAGGATGGTCGCCAACGCCATGACGACGAGGGCCGACCCCATGGTGGTCTTCGGGTTGTTGCGGACGTAGCTGAACGCCCCGTTGAAGATGTCACCGAGGCTCATGGGCCGCAGCGCCACCACACCTGGCTTGGGGGCGTTGGGTCGCCCGGGGCCGTATCCGTGGCCGCCCTGGGGGCCGTTGCCGGGCGGGTATCCGGGGGGAACGCCGTAACCCGGGACACCGGGCGGGACGCTCCCGGGCGGTGGCCCGTAGGAAGGCTGTTGTCCGTAGTGCTGTCCGTAGGGGGGATGCCCGCCGTGGCCGGGCTGTGCGGGCGGGACGTACCCGGGCGGTGGCCCGTAGGACGGCTGCCCATAGGCGGGTTGTTCGCCGTGCCCGGGCTGTGCGGGCTGTGCGAGGCCCGGGTCATCGGTCCCCGTGGGAGGAGGCGTCGCCCCCTGCCCCGGAGCGGCCCATCCGGGGGCCGCGGGACCCTGGTCGGGGGAACCCGGGGCCGGCCGCTCGGACCCGCCGGAGCTCCCGGAGTCGGGCGACCGCTGTTCCTCGGTGCCGTCCGGGCTCTCCCCGGACGTGTCCCGGTGGCCGTCCTCCTGGCTCATCCGTTCCGCCCTCCGTGAGGTTCGGTTACTCTGCGCGAGCGTATTCGCGCCAATTCTGATCTGTCGGAAACCAACCTACCGGTCGGTCCCACCGCTCTTCAGTGGCCTCGGAGTGTGTCCCATGCCAACCGACGCACTTCATTCCTTTTGTATGCTTTCTGTTACCAACCGGCCAAGTCACGTAGCCTTCCAGGTCTTCCTGGCCAGGGGCGACACCGCCGGTGGTCGAAAGCAGGCCAAAAGGGCCCAACACCGTTGACCGCTCTTCCAACCCTGGCCATAGCCGGCAAGGTTGGAGAAGACGTAACGCGGTTCCCGACGATCCCGAACCGGGATCACGGGGACCGAACCACTGACGCCGCTTGAGTGTTCCAGGAGAGAGGAGTAGGCGCCGAAAACCCCGCGTCGCCCCAGGGTGACGCCGGCCCTACGGCGCCGGACACACCGATGAAGGGACGTGTACTGGTTGTCGACGATGACCTCGCCCTCGCCGAGATGCTGGGGATCGTACTGCGGGGTGAGGGGTTCGAACCCTCGTTCGTCCACGACGGGGACAAGGCCCTGGAGGCCTTCCGCGAGACCAAGCCCGACCTGGTCCTCCTCGACCTGATGCTTCCCGGGGCCGACGGCATCGACGTGTGCCGTCAGATCCGCGCCGAGTCCGGGGTGCCCATCGTCATGCTCACGGCCAAGAGCGACACCGTCGACGTGGTGCTGGGCCTTGAGTCGGGGGCCGACGACTACATCGTCAAGCCCTTCAAACCCAAGGAACTGGTGGCCCGCGTGCGGGTGCGTCTTCGCCGCACCGAGGAGCCCGCCCCCGAGGTCCTGCAGATCGGCGACATCAACATCGACGTCGCCGGGCACGCCGTGCGCCGCGACGGCGAACAGATCAGTCTCACCCCGCTCGAATTCGACCTGCTGGTCGCCCTGGCCCGCAAGCCGCGTCAGGTGTTCACCCGCGAGGTGCTGCTCGAACAGGTCTGGGGCTACCGGCACGCCGCCGACACGCGCCTGGTCAACGTGCACGTGCAACGCCTGCGCGCCAAGATCGAGAAGGACCCCGAGCACCCCGAGGTCGTCGTGACCGTACGCGGTGTCGGCTACAAGGCCGGTACCGCCTGATCCGACCGAGAACCCCATGACCGTGTCCGAACCCGAGGAGGGGCGGCAGGCCGACCCCGAAGGGGAACGGCCGGTCCCCTCCTCAGGGCTGCCCGCGTCCGAGGACGCCCCGAGCGAATCCAACTCGGGCCTGACCCGCGCCTACCTCCTCGCCCAGCACGCCGCGCGCGCACTGGTGCGCGGGGCGCACACCAACTGGCGCCGTTCGCTGTACCTGCGGGTCATCAGTACGACCCTGGTCCTGTCCCTGCTCGTCCTGGTGGGACTGAGCTACGTCCTCATCTCCGAGGTCCGCGGCGGACTATTGGAGGCCAAGGTGAACGGGGCGGTCAACGACCACCGCGCCGGCCTCAGCTACGCCGTGGCGGAACTGCAGGAGAACGAGACCAGCGACCGCGACCGCCTGCTCAACAACATCGCGCGCGAGCTGACCAGCCGCAGCGGTGAGACCGGGCTGTACGGCGTCATCGTGCTGCCCTCGGTCAGCGACGAACGAGGCTGGGCGACCGTCGACGAGGACACCGTCAACGAGAGCGTGCCCGAACGCCTGGTCGAACAGGTCCGCCACTCCGAAGTGCCCGACCAGCAGTACCACACGTACACGCGGATCGAGACCGAGGACGGCTCCGTCGAACCCGCGCTGGTCGTGGGAGCCCAACTCACCCACGCCTACGAGCTCTACTACGTGTTCCCGCTCCAACACGAGCAGGAGATCCTGGACCTGGTCCAGAACACGGTCGCGCTCGTCGGCGTCCTGCTCGTGGTCCTCCTCGGGTTCATCGCGTTCATGGTCACCCGCATGGTGGTCGCCCCGGTTCGCTCCGCGGCGCAGTCGGCCGAACGACTCGCCTCGGGCGACCTCTCCGAACGCATGACCGTGCGGGGCGAGGACGACATCGCCCGGCTCTCGATGTCCTTCAACGACATGGCGGGCAACCTCCAGGAGAAGATCCAGGAGCTGGAGGAGCTGTCCAAGGTGCAGCGGCAGTTCGTCTCCGACGTCTCGCACGAACTGCGCACCCCGCTCACCACCATCCGCATGGCCGGTGACCTGCTCTTCGACGATCGAGAGGAGCTCGACGGCTCCCACCGACGTTCCGTGGAACTCCTCCAGAGCCAGGTGGAACGCTTCGAGGAACTGCTCTCGGACCTGTTGGAGATCAGCCGACACGACGCGGGAGCGGCCACCCTGGGAATCGAGTCCTCCGACATCCGGGACTCGGTGATGAAGGCGGTCGGCGACGCCGAGCAGATCGCCGAACGCCGTGGGATCAAGGTGATCCTGCGACTGCCCGCCGAACCCTGCATGGCCGAGTTCGACACCCGACGGATCAACCGCATTCTGCGCAACCTGGTGGTCAACGCCATCGAGCACAGCGAGGGCCGCGACGTCGTGGTCGCCGCCGCCGGCGACCGTGACGCCATCGCCGTGGCCGTGCGCGACTACGGTGTGGGCCTCAAGGAGGGGGAGGAGCACCTGTGCTTCGACCGCTTCTGGCGGGCCGACTACTCCCGGGTGCGCACCACCGGAGGCACCGGCCTCGGACTGCCCATCGCCAAGGAGGACGCCACCCTGCACGGCGGTTGGCTCCAGGCGTGGGGCATGCCCGGCCAGGGATCCCAGTTCCGGTTGTCCCTGCCTCGACGCTCCGGCACCGAACTGCGCGGTTCTCCGCTGCCGCTGGTACCACCGGAGATCGCCTTGGGCCGTAACAACTTCACCGCCCCGGGTGAAACGTCCGCCAAGGTGCGCGGTGGCACCGAAGACGAGGAGGCACCGTGAGCCAGAAGGCACGAACGGTCGCGTGGTCCCCGAGGACGCCACAACCGGGCGTGAGGGCCCCGCGGTGGTCGTCCCGGGCCACACGGAGCCTGGGAGCCGCCGCGCTCGCCTGCGTGACGCTCGCGGCGTGCGCCACCGTCCCCATGACCGGCCCGGTGGTCCCCGGCGAGGGCGGCGACGTCTCCGGCGACCCCTATGACGGCTACGTGCGGCTGCTGCCCGCCGGCCCACAGCCCGGAGTGGCCCCCGAGGGTCTGGTCGACGGATTCCTCAAGGACATGGGCAGCTTCGAGGAGGACCACAAGGCGGCGCGCAGCTACATGCTGCCCGAGACCGCTGGGACGTGGTCCCCCGACGGCGGCGTGAGCGTGTTCAACGACCTCGACGCCGCCGACTTCGACGCCGAGATCAGCAACGACGGCCTCACCGCCCGCGTCCTGGTGCGCAGCAACCTGGTGGCGACCATCGACGAGAGCGGCAAGTACGTCCCCACCCAGTCCTCGGCCACCCTCCTGGAGGAGACGTTCACCCTGGCCCGGGAGGACGGCGACCCCGAGGGCGAGTGGCGGATCCAGGACCTGCCGGACGAACTGCTGCTGAGCGCGCTCGACATCGAACGCACCCATCGACCGTTCAACCTCTACTACTTCAACGCCGAGCGCACGGCCCTGGTCCCAGACCCGGTCTACCTGCCGGTGAGCCCGGACCAGCCGGCCGAGCGGCTGCTCCGCAAGCTCATCGCCGGCCCCACCGACTGGCTCGCGCCCGCGGTGTCCTCCGCGTTCCCCGAGGAGGCCACCACCCGGCTGGAGGTCGACGCCCAGCACGCGGTGATCAACGTCAGCGGCGTCGCCGAGATCGACGAGTACGACATGGCGGCCCAGATCGCCTGGACGCTGCGCCAACTGCCCGAGGTCCAGGAGTTCACCCTCAAGGTCAACGGCGAAGAGGTCGCCTTCCCCGATTCCGACGGGGAGAGCGCCGATCGGCCGCGCCCCGGCAGCGACCTGTGGGCCAGGGTGAGTCCCGGGGCGACCTCCTCCGACATCCGCGGCTACTACACCCACGAGGGGCAGCTGTGGTCGGCCTCCGACTGGACCGCCGAGAACTTCGGCGACGCCGAACCGGTCCCCGGCCCGCTCGGCCGCGGTGACCAGACGCTGGACCGGTTCGCGGTCTCGCTCGACCAGAGCACCATCGCCGGCATCACCCTCGGCGGGAGCGAGGTCGTCACCAGCCTCGCCAATCCGGGAGCCCAGACCCAGGAGGTCCTCGACGAGGGTCTGTTCACCGACCTGTCCTGGGACATCGACAACAACCTCTGGGTGGTGGAGGAGACCAAGGATGAGGACGAAGAGGGCGAGGACGAAGAGGAGGGCGCGGGTCGGGAGCCCGAAGGGGACCCGAACCTCAGCGGATCGGGAGCCGAGGAACCGCCCGAACCGGGTGACAGCGCCCTGTGGATGCTCCGTGACGGCGACGAGGTCGTCCGCGCCCAGGTGAGCGGCTTGCGCGATCACTCCCTGGTGAGTTTCCGGATCTCCCGGGACGGTGCGCGCGCGGTGGTCATCACCGAACAGGACGGTGAACGAGCGCTCAAGGTCGGCCGGGTGGTCGACGACCGCGACGGTCAGGTCTCCGTGGGCGAGTTCATCACCCTCGCCCAGGAGCTGGAGGACGTCACCGCGGTCGCCTGGCGCTCCAGCGACCAGTTGGTGGTGTTGGGCAGCAGGGACGGTGGCACGCACCAGGCGATGCTGGTGGCGCTGGACGGCGGCACCCCCGCGGCCAGCGCGGGCACCCCCGCCGCGGGCATGGTCACCATCTCCGGAGCGCCCGGACAGCCCTTGCTCGCCGGTTCCGACGACGGCAACATCTGGGCCTCCAATGACCCGCTGAACTGGCAGAACGTCGTCGAGGGCGGGGCGCCCACCTTCCCGGGCTGACCCACCGAACAGACGAACGCGCATGGCCCGACGGCGGTGGGGCGCCGAGTTGTCCACAGGTTCGAAGTCGGCACTGGTGGAGCGGTGCCCGGTCCCGCACCCTTGAGGGCATGGACCAAGACGGCGCACCCTCACGGGGGTGGCTACCGGGCCTGTCGTCCGGGCTCGTGCACCACCTGTCGGCCCTCCTCACCGCACTTCTCGACCTCCTACTGCCACAGCGCTGCGCGGGCTGCTCCGCGCCCCACGGCCCGCTGTGCCCCGACTGCCGGACGTTGCTCGCCCAGAGGCCGCGCCCCTGCGTGCCACGGAGGGGATGCCCACCGACCTGGGCGGCGGGCGGGCACGCGGGGCGGGAACGTCGGGTCCTGCTCGCCTACAAGGAACACGGTGACGGGCGGCTGGCCGGTGTGCTGGGGGAGAGACTCGCCAGGACACTGTGGGCCTCGGGTCGTGCCGGTCCGGACGTGCTGCTCGTTCCGGTCCCGGGCCGCTGGGGCACCAGAGCGGGAAGCGGTCGGGTGGCGCGGCTGACGCGGGAGTGCGTCCGCGGCGCGGGCCCCTCCGGGGCGGCCGGAACGGCACCCGTCCTCGCGTACCGGCGCCCGGTCGGACCTCAGGTGGGACTGGGGCGGGCACAACGCCTGACCAACCGGGCCGGGGTGTTCACGGCCCGCCCACTCGCCCGACTCGAACACGGTGGGCGGGTCGAACCGGCCGGCCGATCGGTCGTGATCGTGGACGACGTCCTCACCACCGGGGCGACGCTCACGGAGGCGGCCCGAGTCCTGCGGGCGGAGGGCGCCCGGGTCCTGGGCGCGGTCGTGCTGGCGGAGCGGGGACGGGCGTCGGAGCGGCCGACTTCGGGCGCGGGCAATGTTCGAGGACCAAGGTTTTACAAACCCCCCTGAACAGGCGAAAGATGCCTTTCTGTAAGGCTTTGCGGGCCTGAGGGGTGGGTCGAGGGCCGGTTCTCCACCTGACATACGGGCCCGGACAGGTTACGGTCCAGGTATGGCACCCGTCCGGGTCCGTGGTTGCGTCGGAATCTCTGAGCCTCCGGGAAAACCGGGGAGCTCCTCCGGCAAGCCGATGCCAGGCGCAGGCGAAACGGCCCACGTAAGGCGACTTTTCGTCGACCGATCACGGTGCGCCTTAGAGGTAAGCCCTGCCCCGCGGAGGGTCCCGATGTCCCTCATGACAGGGAGAAGAGCAGTAGTCGCGATCAAGAGCGGCGACACTCTCAGCAGGCGGATGTGGGGACGAAGACCAGGTCGGCCGGACGGGTGGCATGCCGACGTGCGGGGGTCCGACGTGTCCGGGGTGAAGATCCCGTGGGCGTGGGCCCCCTACCGTTCCCAGGACCGGGACGGCTTTCTCGCGATCCTCGCGGCGTCCCGCGATCGCGGTCGTCCCGTCGTTTCCGACATCCTTCGTCCCGACCGTACCGACGTTCGTGTCGGGTACTTCACCGGGGTCCGCGCACCTTTCCCACCGCGGGTTCTCATGACCGATTCAGGCGACTTGCCCGGACATGTCCTAAACCCGTGGAAGGTCCTTATTCGCAGCTCACCGGCTCCGGGCAATCATGTCCTTGGGGCGGGTGATGACCCTGTCCCTGATGGGTATACGCACTTTCAAGCGGGCCGTGCACCGGCTCGCGCCGCCGACGGAAGGGGGTCGACGCGTCACACCCCTCCCTACCCGGGGAGGGAGTAGAACCAGCCTGGCCGTCGCCTTCACGACGGCCATGCGATGAAGGGGGTCCTATGGACATCATCGTCAAGGGTCGACGCACCGGTGTGAGTGAGAAGTTCCGACAGCATGTCGAGACCAAGCTCGACAGGCTCTCCAAGTGGGAGCGCAAGGGCATGAGCGTCGATGTGGAGGTGTCCCAGGAGCGCAACCCCAAGCTCGCCGACGTCCGCGAGCGGGTTGAACTGACCATCCACTCCGACGGCCCGGTCATCAGGAGCGAGGCCGCCTCCGTGGACCGCCATGGAGCCCTCGACCTCGCCCTCGACAAGGTCGAGGCCCGTCTGCGCAAGTCCGCGGACCGCCGCAAGGTCCACCGCGGCAACCGCACTCCCGTCTCCGTGGCGGCCGCGACCGCCGACCTCCCAGGAGACCTGCCCTCACTCGCCCCGACCGGTGGAACGGCGCCCCCTGCCCGCCGCAGCGGGGACGAGGAGATCGACGGCGTCGAGGTCGACGGCCGCTTCTCCGACGAGTTCGTCGAACTCGACACCCAAGGGGACGTTCCCGTGATCGTGCGGGAGAAGTTCCACCGGGCCAAGCCGATGAGTATCGACCAGGCGTTGATGGAGATGGAGCTGATCGGCCACGACTTCTACCTCTTCCACGACGAGGTCAAGGACACCCCGAGCGTCGTCTACCGCCGGAAGGGCTTCAACTACGGAGTCCTGCGACTGGTCGACTAGCGCAATCGTGGCCTCGCCCTCGGATCCGAACACGCCGGAGGTGAGGACGTAGCGGTCGCGGCGGGCCCGTCCGGGCCCGCCGCGTTCCTGCGGGGAAGGTCCGGTGGTGGCCCCTCGCCGGACCTCTGAAGCGGCCGGGGCCGGCCTTCGCTCCCCTAACCCTCGGAACCCTCGGTTCGCTCTTCCTCGGTGGACTGCTTGATGCGGTGCAGCGGCGTCTGGTGTGGTTCCTCCGACTCCACGCGCGGCGGATCCAGCACCACGTCGGAGAGGATGTCGCAGGACACCGCCACCACCAGCGCGGCCAGCATCAGCAGACCGCCCACCACCAACAGCCACGGGGACCCGCCCAGGACGATCGCCAGGCCGCCCAGGGCGAAGCCCACGCAGGCGAGCGCCACGACGATCCATGAGGCCGCGCTGCCACGGTGACCGCTGCTCGGCGCCAGCGAGCCGCCTTGGCGCTGGAACCCCCGGATGCGTCCCCGGCGTCTCTGTTCGTCGTCACCGGGGTGGTGCCGCTCCCAGGCGAGCGCGGGATCGTCCTCCTCGGAGGGGCGGGGACGTCTCCCGTGCGGGTTCTCGATCGCGGACTCGATCGCGTCGGCCGGGGTTCGAGGCCCGGGCGGACGCTCGTCCTCGAAGTCTCGGGCCGTGGCCCCTTCGTGCTTCCTGCCGGCTCGCATGGCTCCTCCCTCGGTGGTGCCTTTCCGGTCGGGCGTCGTCGCGCGGAACGTGTGAGCACGAAATCGCGTTCGGAACACCCTGTACCCGTTGCACTACCCGAAGAAATGCGCGAGTCTGCACGAACATCATCAAAATGGCGGGAACATCCACCCCCGTCCAACTCGTTTGTCGATAGGACGGGGAGCCGGTCGGGTTCCTCTAGGATGTAGGCCCGAGGACCCAGGGTTCTCCCTGACCTCCCACGAGAAAACGAGTGCGGTCAGCGGGCCAAGATCTGACCCTCCACCGAAAGTGGAGACGACCGCGATCTGCGAGGAGCGCATAGGAAGTGCCAGGCATACTCGACAAGCTCCTGCGCGCGGGTGAAGGAAAGATCCTGCGCCGGCTCAATAAGTACAAAGATCAGGTCAACCTCCTTGAGGACGACTTCGTCGATCTGAGTGATGACGAGCTGCGCGCCCTGACCCAGGAGTACAAGGACCGCTACGAGGACGGGGAGTCCCTGGACGACCTGCTCCCGGAGGCCTTCGCGACGGTTCGCGAGGCGGCCAAGCGCACCTTGGGCCAACGCGCCTTCGACGTTCAGGTCATGGGCGCGGCCGCCCTGCACCTGGGCAACATCGCCGAGATGAAGACCGGTGAGGGCAAGACCCTGACCGGAAGCCTCGCGGTGTACCTCAACGCCTTGGCCGGCAAGGGCGCCCACGTCATCACCACCAACGACTACCTCGCCCGACGCGACGCCCAGAACCTGGGCCGCATCTACCAGTTCCTGGGGCTGGAGGTCGACGTGGTGGGCCCGCAGATGAGCGCGGAGGCCCGCCGCAACGCCTACAAGGCCGACATCACCTACGGAACCAACAACGAGTTCGGTTTCGACTACCTGCGCGACAACATGGCGCTGTCGCTCAAGGACACGGTCCAGCGCGAGCACTACTTCGCCCTGGTCGACGAGGTCGACTCCATCCTCATCGACGAGGCGCGGACCCCGCTCATCATCAGCGGCCCCTCCGAGCAGAACTCCCGTTGGTACTCCGAGTTCGCCAAGATCGCTCCCCGCCTGAAGGCGGAGGAGGACTACGAGGTCGACGAGAAGAAGCGCACCGTCGGCATCACCGAGTCCGGTGTGGCCAAGGTCGAGGACTGGCTGGGCATCGACAACCTCTACGAGGCCGTCAACACCCCGCTGATCAGCTTCCTCAACAACTCCCTCAAGGCCAAGGAGTTGTACCGCAAGGACAAGGAGTACATCGTCAAGGACGGTGAGGTGCTCATCGTCGACGAGTTCACCGGCCGTGTCCTGGCGGGACGCCGCTACAACGAGGGCATGCACCAGGCCATCGAGGCCAAGGAGCGCGTCAAGATCAAGGACGAGAACCAGACTCTCGCCAAGGTCACGCTCCAGAACTACTTCCGCCTCTACGAGAAGCTCGCCGGCATGACCGGTACCGCCCAGACCGAGGCGGCGGAGTTCACCCAGACCTACGGCGTCGGCGTGGTGCCCATCCCCACCAACAAGCCGATGATCCGTGAGGACGTCAAGGACGTCGTCTACAAGCACGAGGACGCCAAGTTCCAGGCCTTGGCCGAGGACATCGCCGAGCGTCACGAGGAGGGCCAGCCCGTCCTCGTCGGTACCACCAGCGTGGAGAAGTCCGAGCTGCTGTCCCGGATGCTCAAGCGCGAAGGCGTCCCGCACGAGGTCCTCAACGCGAAGAACCACGCCCGTGAGGCCTCGATCATCGCCCGGGCCGGCAAGCTCGGCGGCGTCACCGTCGCCACGAACATGGCCGGTCGCGGTACCGACATCATGCTCGGAGGCAACCCCGACTTCCTCGCCGACGAGGAGCTCCAGAACCGTGGCCTGAGCCCGCTGGAGACCCCGGAGGAATACGAGGAGGCCTGGCCGGACGCCCTGGAGAAGGCCAAGGCCGAGTTCGAGGAGGAGCACGAGAAGGTCGTCGAGGCCGGCGGTCTGTACGTGCTGGGCACCGAGCGCCACGAGTCGCGCCGGATCGACAACCAGCTCCGTGGTCGTTCCGGCCGTCAGGGTGACCCGGGCATGTCCCGCTTCTACCTGTCCCTCCAGGACGACCTGCTGCGCCTGTTCAACTCCAGCCGTCTGGAGGTGTTCATGAACCAGCTGAACATCCCGGACGACCAGCCGATCGAGTCCGGCATGGTGAGCAAGGCGATCGCCTCCGCTCAGGGCCAGGTCGAGTCGCAGAACTTCGAGATCCGAAAGAACGTCCTCAAGTACGACGAGGTCCTCAACCGCCAGCGCAAGGTGATCTACGCCGAGCGTCGCAAGGTCCTGGAAGGCCAGGACCTGCGCGAGCAGGTCATCGAGATGCTGGAGGAGGTGCTCCGCGGCTATGTCACCGAGGAGACCGCCCGTGGCGACGCCGACGAGTGGGACCTCGACAAGCTCTGGCGGGCGTTCAAGCAGGTCTACCCGATCAGTTTCACCGTCGACGAGTTCGTCGAGCAGAACGGTGACGTCCACACGCTGACCACCGAGCTCATCGCCGACGGCATCGTCGAGGACGCCAAGGCGGCCTACGAGATCCGCGAGTCCGAGCTGGGCGAGGAGGCCATGCGCGAGGTCGAGCGCCGCGTCATCCTCCAGGTGATGGACCGCAAGTGGCGTGAGCACCTCTACGAGATGGACTACCTCCAGGAGGGCATCGGCCTGCGCGCGATGGCTCAGCGCAACCCGCTGATCGAGTTCCAGCGCGAGGGCTTCGACATGTTCCAGCAGATGCTGGAGGCCATCAAGGAGGAGTCGGTCGGCTTCCTCTTCAACGTCGAGGTCCAGGTGCAGAAGAAGGCCGAGCCGAGCCTCACCACCACCGCCGCCGCGCAGACCGCCGCGAAGGTCGGCGGGGGGACCGCGAGCGCGACCGCCGTCGCCACCGCGGTGGCGGAGGACGAGGAGGCCGCCGAGGTCAAGGCCCCCGACACCGAGGTTCCGGCCGAGGACGTGGTGGTTCCCGGCTTCGGCGAGGACCGACCCAGCCGGTTGCAGTACTCGGCTCCCAGCGAGGACGGCACCGTCGAACGGCACAGCGAGGCCAACGACGAGTACGCGGGCACCGCGCGCAACGCGCCCTGCCCCTGCGGCTCCGGCAAGAAGTTCAAGAAGTGCCACGGGGACGCCTCGGCCAAGTAGCCGGTGGTTCCCTGACCGAAGAGCGCGTGGGCGCGGTCCCCTCGGGGGCCGCGCCCACGCGCGTGTCCGGGCGATCCTAGGAGGTCTGGGTGACCTTGTTGAGCCCGCGGGGGACGTCGGGGTCGTGGCCGAGACGGCGGGCCAGGTGCTCGGTGAGCAACTGGGCGGGAACGATGAGGTTCATCGGCGAAACCCACTCGGGCACGTCCGGGGCGGGGATGGACAGGTCACTGGCGGCGGCCAACGCCTTGCCACCGCCGATGCCGAACACCGGGGCACCGACCGCGCGTGCCTTCTCCGCCAGGGAGACCGTGCCCCGCAGGGTCGGCCCGGTGGGTGAGGCGACCAGGACCGCCGGGGTGCGCGGGTCCAGGACCGCGATGGGTCCGTGCAGCAGGTCCGCGTAGGACATCCCCATCGCGTGGAGGTAGCAGGCCTCCTTGAGCTTCAGGGCGGTCTCCAGGGCCGTGGAGTAGACCATGCCGCGTCCGGAGATCACGGCGCCCCGCACCGCGACCATCCGTTCGACGATCTCCTCCAGGACGTCCGTGGGCGCGGCGAGGGTCTCCTCGATGCCCTGGGGGACCAGGTCGAGTTCGCCGGGGTCCAGGTCGGCGCCCAATCCCAGAGCCAGTACCGCGAGAGCGGCCAGCTGGGAGTTGTAGGTCTTGGTGGCGGGTACCGAGAGCTCGTTCCCCGCCCGGGTGACCAGGGCGACGTCGGCCTCGTCGGCCAGAGTCGAGTCGGCGCCGTTGGTGACGGCCAGGGTCCGGGCGCCGCAACTCGCGGCCCAGCGCATGGTCTCGACGATCTCCTCGGTCTTGCCGGACTGGGAGATGGCCACCGCCAGGACGTCGGACAGGTCGACCTTCGCCCCGTACTCGGTCGCGATGGACGGAGAGCCGAGGGTGGCCAGCCGGCCGGTGTGGGCCTGGAGCAGGTAACCACCGTAGACGGCGGCGTTGTCCGAGGACCCTCGTGCGATGAAGAGGACGTGTTTGGTGCGACGGCCCAGTGCCTCGATCTCCCCGCGCAGGGGGAGGAGTTCGGCGAAGGTGCGGCGTAGAGCGTCGGGCTGCTCGGCGATCTCCGCTCGCATCGTGCTCGTCGTGGTGGTCATGTGCAACAACCTTCCCAGGGTGTGTACGGGTCGCCCTGGACGGGCGTCGGGTGCCGCGCCGAAGGTCGGTGAACGGCGGGGAGCCCGTGGTTCCACGCTCGCCTCGACGTCGTCGGCAGAGGATTGACATGGAGTCGGAGGCTATGGTCTAGTCCGGACTATACCAGTCGCAGCCGAATTGCCCTGAGAAGCCCGAATGTAAGGGCGGGTCGCGCGCTAATGCCGCGTCGGTCGGGGTTCGCCCGTTACGGAGTGGCGTTCAGGATGGTGCGTCGCAAGGCGGCGGGAAGCCCTCATGGTGGTTCCCACGTGGGTTTTCCGCCAAAGCGGAGAGGCGCCCTGCCGAACGCCGCGATGGGATGAACCTCGGCCGACACGGCACTAGGGTCGTCCCCACCCCGACCCCGACCGCAGAACAGAAGGTCGCCCATGTCGATCGATCCCACCAATCCCATGCCGAAGTACGTGCAGCTGCGCGAACTGCTGCTGGACCGGATCACGTCGGCGGGGCTGGGTGTGGACGACATGATCCCCTCCGAGCGCGAGCTCAGCGTGGACTACGGCCTGTCCCGGATGACGGTGCGCCAGACCATCGACCTCCTGGTCGCCGAGGGCAAGATCTACCGGGTTCCCGGCAAGGGCACCTTCGTCGCCCGCCCCAAGATCGAGATGTCCCTGGTCCTGGCCTCCTATAGCGAGGACATGCGGGCGCGCGGTTATGAACCGGGCGCCCGTGAGCTCATCCGCCAGGTCATCCCGGCCAGCGGTCACACCGCGCGCATGCTCGACATCGCACCCGGCACCCTCGTCCACCACATCGAACGCATGCGCACCGCCGACGACGAACCCATGGCGGTGGAGCGCTCCAACATCCCGGCCGCGATGGTGCCGGGACTGGAGGACCACGACCTCGCCGAGAGATCCCTCTACGAGGTCCTGGAAAACGAGTTCGACATCCTGTTGGATTCCGGGGAACAGACCATCGAGGCCGGGATCTGCGACTCGGCCGACTCCCGTCTCCTCGGTCTGCCCGCTGGAAGCCCGGTGCTGATCATGCAGCGCCGCAGCTTCTCCAAGGGACAGTGCGTGGAACTGGCACTGTCCACCTACCGTGCCGACCGTTACCAGCTGCACTCCAGGCTGGACCCGCGCCGGCACGGAGACTGACACCCCCGCGCCCATCGGCGCACCGCCAAGGGAGGCCCCCCGCCATGTCGGACCCGAAAGCAGCCAATACCTCACCGAAACCATCCGGTGGTACCGGTGGAGGAGGTGGGCGCGGTTCGTCCGCGCTGGCCGTCCTCCAACGGCTCGGCCGCAGCCTGATGATGCCGATCGCGGTCCTGCCCGCCGCCGCGATCCTGCTCCGCCTGGGCCAGGACGACCTGCTCGGCGCCGACGGTCTGGGCGGACTGCCGGGCATGTCCTGGATGAACCCGGTCTCCGGAGCCGTGGGCACCGCCGGTGACGCCATCTTCCAGGCGCTGCCGCTGCTCTTCGCCATCGGGGTGGCGATCGGTTTCGCCAAGCGCGCCGACGGCTCCACCGCGCTGGCCGCGGTCGTGGGCTACCTGGTCTTCGACCGGGTCGCGACCTGGACGATGGCCACGTTCGACGGGCCCCAGGGCGACCTCGGTTCCCAGGTCACCTCCTATCCGCTCCCGATCGATCCGGTCACCCGGGAACCCGTCACCGATCCCGAGACGGTCAACGCGGTCGCTCCGGCGATCGACCACGCGATCAAGAACCCCACCGACGTACTCGGCGGGATCGTCATCGGTCTGCTCGCCGCCGTGCTCTGGCAGCGCTACCACCGGATCAAGCTGCCCACCTGGCTCGGTTTCTTCGGCGGCCGGCGCTTCGTGCCCATCGTCACGGCCCTGGTCGGTCTGCTCATGGGTGTGGCCCTGGGTCTGATCTGGCCGATCGTGGGGATGTGGATCCAAAACCTCGGTGAGACCATCATCGGCGCGGGCGCGCTGGGTGCCGGCGTCTACGGGATCATCAACCGCATCCTGTTGCCGATGGGCCTGCACCACGTGGTGAACTCGTTCATCTGGTTCGTCTCGGGCAGTTACACGGCCGAGGACGGTAGCGTCTCCCACGGTGAGATCACCCGGTACTTCGCCGGGGACCCCGACGCCGGCGGCCTGCTGTCCGGGTTCTTCCCCGTGCTGATGTTCGGTCTTCCGGGTGCCGCCTTGGCCATGTGGTTGGCGGCGTCCCCGGCCCGCCGGGCCCAGATCGGTTCGATCATGATCCCGGCCGCGCTGACCGCGTTCGCCACGGGCATCACCGAACCGGTGGAGTTCGCGTTCATCTTCGTGGCCCCGGTGCTGTTCGGTGTGCACATCGTGCTCACCGGTGTCTCCATGGCCGTGCTGAACGCGCTGGACGTGCAACTGGGCTTCGGCTTCTCCGCGGGTCTGATCGACCTGTTGCTCAACGCCACCAAGGGAAATACGGAGGGTCTGGGGATCCTGCTGTTGTTCGGGGTGCTGTACTTCCTGGTCTACTTCGGGATCTTCTACCTGCTGATCAAGAAGCTGAACATCCCCACCCCGGGCAGGGAGGCCGAACCGGAGGAGAACGTCGCCGCGCACACCACCTCGGCCGCCGACGAGGAGAACCGCGCCGGTTCGAGTGGAACGGGGGAGGACGGAGGGGCCGCCGGGGCCGCCGGGGCCGGCAAGGACCCCGCCGACTGACCCACGCCGACCGTCCTCGTCGACCGGTGCCCCGGGACCTTCGCCGGGCACCGGTCGGCGTCGACCCTGGCGTGTGCGGTCCATCACCTTCTAAGCTCGGTTGGGATTCGTGGACGTGTCCGTCGGACACGCGAGAACAGAGCGCGGAGGGTACATGGCCGACAAGGCTGAGGCGATCGTCGCCGGGCTGGGCGGAGCCGCCAACATCGAGGACATCGAGGCCTGCATCACCCGATTGCGCACCGAGGTCGCCGACCCGGGGCTGGTGAAGGAGGAGGCCCTGAAGGCCGCCGGCGCGCACGGGGTGCTGGTCTCGGGCAGGGTCGTCCAGGTCGTCGTCGGACCCGAGGCCGACAGCCTCACCGACGACATCCAGGACCTGCTGGAGTAACCCCCGGTCAGAGTGCCGGAACGGCCGTCGGGGCGACCGCCGGAGGGTTCCGGGACGGGGTGGGGGAGAGAACGCGGGCCCTTCGGCCCTTTTGGTCGATGTGATCCTGGATTAAGTCGCGTCCGTAGGGAAGATCTCCCCCATGTCAGACCACACCAGTGCGCTGCGCGTACTCTCCCCCGTCACCGGAACGGCGATGTCCCTGGAGACCGTGCCCGACCCGGTCTTCTCACAGAGCATGGTCGGCCCCGGGCTGGCCGTACACCCCGAACCCGGCCAGGAGGGCGGTCAGGAGTCCCGGCAGGAGGCGGTGGCGCCCATATCCGGGACCCTGGTCAAGCTCCACCCCCACGCCTTCGTGGTCATGGCCCCGGACGACAGACACGGTGTCCTGGTCCACCTGGGCATCGACACCGTGCAACTCGCGGGGGAGGGGTTCACCCTCCTCGTCTCGGAGGGCGCCGAGGTCACGGCGGGCACTCCGGTGATCGAGTGGTCGCCGGGGCTGGTCGCCTCCCTGGGCAGACCCTCCGTGGTCCCGGTGGTGGCACTCGACGCCGGCAGCGACGCCCTGAGCGGGCACGCGAGTGGCGCCGTCACCGCCGGCGACGAGCTCTTCGCGTGGACCCCGGACCCGGTCCGGCCCTGAACACCCGACCACCCGAACGCCCTCGACGGAGCCGAGGCCATAACCGAGCCACCGGCGGGGTGACCCCGCCCACCGAACCCGACAGGGTATTCTCCGGCCGCACCAAGCGAACCGCCGGAGATGACACCCCACATGAAACCGCACGCCCTGGCCCCGGTCTGCGCAGGCCTCGCCCTGATGATGACCGCCTGCACCACGACACCCGAGGAGGTGGGAACCTCGCCCGGAGAGAACGAACAGTCACCGGAAGCCTCGGCCGAGCCCTTCGAGCCGGTCCTTGCACCCGAACTCCTGGCCGGAATGGACCTGGACGAGAAGATCGGCCAGCTGATGGTCCTCACCGCCCAGGGCACCACGGCCGCGGAGAACGCCACGCTCATCGAGTCCTACAACCCCGGCGGGCTCATCTACTTCGACGCGAACCTGAGCGACGCCGAACAGATCGCCGAGCTGTCCGTCGGGGTTCAGGAACTGGCCGCCGAACAGGGGCAGGGGGTTCCCCTGTTCCTCGGCATCGACCAGGAGCAGGGCCGGGTCGTACGCATGCCCGTGGGCACGCACTTCCCCGACGCGATGGCGGTCGGGGCCACCGGTGACACCGAACTCGCGGCCCTGCGCGCCACCACCACCGCCACCGAGCTGGCCGCGGTGGGCATCAACCTCAACTACGCCCCGGACGCCGACGTCAATACCGACCCGAACAACCCGGTGATCGGCAACCGTTCGTTCGGTTCCGACCCGGACAAGGTCGCCGAGATGGTGCTGGCCGAGGCCGGCGCCTACGCCGAGAGCGGTGTGGTGCCGGTGGCCAAACACTTCCCCGGGCACGGCGACACCGACGTGGACAGCCACACCGGTCTGCCCGTCATCGACCTGCCCCGGGATCAGTGGGAGGCCGAGCACCTGCCGCCGTTCCGGGCCGCGGTGGAGGCGGGGGTGGACTCGATCATGACCGCCCACGTGCTCATGCCGCAGCTGGACGGTTCCGAGGACCCCGATCCCGCGACGATCTCACCGTCGATCATCGACGGGATCCTGCGGGAGGAACTCGGCTACGACGGTGTGGTCACCACCGACGCCCTCAACATGGAGGGCGTGCGTCAGCGTCACGACGACGGGGAGGTCGCGGTTCGCGTGATCGAGGCGGGTGTGGACCAACTCCTGATGCCGCCGGACCCGAGCGCCGCGCTCTCCGCGATTCGCGAGGCCGTGGAGAGCGGTCGGCTGAGCGAGGAACGCGTCGACGAGTCGGTGCTGCGGGTGCTGACGCTCAAGGAGAAGCGCGGAATCCTGGAGGCCGATCCGGTCGACCCGGCCGCGGCCACCGCGGTCATGGAGGACCCCGAGCACGCCGAGGCCGCCCGTCGGGTGGCCGAGGCCTCGGTGACCCTGGTGCGGAACGAGAACGACCTCCTGCCCCTCGCACGGGGCACCAAGGTGCGGGTGGCGGGGGTGGGTTCCGAAAGCCTGGCCCCGGCCCTGTCCGACACGGGCCTGGAGGTCGTGGACAGCGGCGAGGACGTGCTCGTGGTGGGTACCGAGGGCGCCCGCGGCTCCACCGAGCAACAGGGCCTGGTCTCTTCGGCGCAGGGCGCGGGCACACCGGTCGTGGCCGTGTCCCAGGGCGGCCCCTACGACCTGGAGGTCATTCCCGAGGTCGAGGGCTACCTCGCCCTGTATTCGGCGGTGGAGGTCTCCCGAACGGCCGCCGCCAGGGTCATCGCCGGAGAGGTCGAACCTTCGGGTGCGCTGCCGGTGGACATCCCCGGCGCGGACGTGGAATCCGGTACGGGCCTCGGTTACTAGGCGGTGTTTTTTAGCGCCTCCGCTTCGCTTTGGCGTGTTCGGGCGCCTGGGAGTCAGGAACCTTCGGCGCCTTGGTGGGATAGCGGAAAAGCGTGCTATCCCACCGCCGGCACCTCCAGAACCCTGACGGCGCCCGAACGGGTAACCCCCCGTGGTTCACTGAACCGGACCTGGGTCAGCGGTGGAACCTTCGGGGGTGAGTCGTTCGGTTCGCGAGGTTGAGTCGGGCGGGGAACGGGAAGAACGGTTCCCCGCCCGACTCCTCGGCCTTCGAGGAGCCGGGCGGGTGGTTCCTACGGCTCACCTGAGGAGGCGATCGGATGAACCGCACCACCCGACGAGGGGTCATCTCCGACTGGGGCGGCGTGCTCACTCCGCCACTGATCGACGGAATCCGGGGCTGGCTCCAGGACGACGCGATCGACGTCGACCACTACTACGAGGTCACCCGGCCCTACTTCGACGGCAGCCTGGCCGACAACCCCGTGCACGCCCTGGAACGCGGCGAGATCGACACCGCCGAGTTCGAACGGGACCTGGCCGCGCTGCTGCGCTCCACCCACGGTGGCCCGGTCGAGGCCGAGGGACTCATCCACCGGATGTTCTCCCGCTTCGACCCGGTCCACGGCATGTACGAAACGCTCCGGTCGGCCCGGACCGGCGGGCACGCCACGGCGCTGTTGTCCAACTCCTGGGGCAACGGCTACCCGCGTGAGCGCTTCACCGCCACCTTCGACACCGTCGTCATCTCCGGTGAGGTGGGCATGCGCAAGCCCGAGGAGCGCATCTACCTGCACACCTGTGAACGGTTGGGACTCGCGCCCGAGGAGTGCGTCTTCATCGACGACCTCGAACACAACGTCACCACCGCCGAGTCCCTCGGAATGACCGGCATCCTGCACACGGACGTGGACAGCACCCGTGCGGCGCTGACCCGCTTCCTGGCCCCGGAGGGCGACCACCAACGCCAACCGGTCTGATCCACGACGGGGCGCGGGTCCGGTCACCTCGGGTTCTTTGGGAAACTCGTAGTGAACCCGATCGCGCCCTGGAGCCTCGATGTACGTCTTCCTGCCCAGCACCGTCCCCGCACTGGCCGCCCTCCTCGACGAGGGCCGCCTGGCGGGCGAGCCCCTGACCGCCTTCACGGCCGAACCGGGGCCCGGCGGTGACCCCGAGGAGGCCGAGTACGAGGCCATGTACGCGGCCGCGGAGGAGTCGCTGCGGTTGCTGGCCGCCGACCCGCGTGCCCCGCGCCGACGCGTGGTCCTGACCGCCGAGATGCCCGACCACATCGTCGAACACCAGGCCCGGCACGGCGACGGTGTCGCGCGGGTGGGTGTTCGGGCGAGCATCCCCTACAAGAGGTTGAAGGCGGCGCACGTGGACGACGAGCGAGCCGTCGCGGACGTCGCCAAGGCGGTGGAGGACCCCGGGTCCGGCGCCGCCGACGACCACGAACTGCTGTGGTTCGCCGTCCAGGAGATCCGCTACGTGGTCGAGGACTTCCGCGGCTGACGCTCGGTGTCGAATACGGGGGCGGATCTGGCCGGACTCGGACGCCGATTCCCCCCTTATGAGGCCATCCGGCACAATGGGTGGCGTCCCGAAACCCCGAACGCCGAGGAGTAAGCCATCAGCCGCCTGGTGCTATGGAACATCGACCTCACCCTCCTCGACGTCGGTCAGGTCATGCGGGTCGCCTACGCGGAGGCCTTCGAGAAGGTCACCGGTGAACCGCTGGTCTACCTGACGTCGGCAGCGGGCCGCACCGACTCGGAGATGTTCTTCGAGTTCTGCGCCCGCAACTACGTCGACTTCGAAGCCGACACCGAGACGTTGGCCGACTTCCTGGCCGCGTTGGAGACCTCCTTCGCCTCCCGTGGCGACCAACTGTTGGCCAAGGGGCGTGCCCTGCCCGGCGCATCGGCGTCGTTGGCCGCGGTGGCGTCCATGCCCGACACCGTCCAGACGGTGGTCAGCGGCAGCACCCGGGCCAACGCCACGGCCAAACTGGTGGCCTTCGGTCTGGACACCTACCTCAACCTGGCCGTGGGCGGGTTCGGGTCGGTCAACTACCCCAAGGCGAGCCTGATCCAGTCCATCCGACTCCACGCCTCGGGCGAGGGCGGACGGGCCTACACGGAGGAGGAGACGGTGTTCATCGCCGGTTCCGTCCCGGACGTGCGGGCCGCGCTGATCGGTGGGGCGACCCCTATCGGAGTCCTCAGCGACTCCTCCACCGAGGGACAGCTGCGGGATGCCGGGGCGCAGATCATCCTGCCCGACCTGAGCGACCCCCGGGCCGTGATGACCGCGGTCCACCAGGCCACCACGAGTTAGATACATCGCCCTGAGGGGCGGTAACGTCTCCGTAACGACAGCGAGCGTCGTCGGCGAGAAGGGCGTGTTCCCTTTGTGTACTGGTGTGAACCATCGCGATTCCGTCCACATCAACACCGATCACCGTGTATCGGTGTCGGTTCTGTTCTCGGGGATCGAAACCAGTAGCCTGGTCGGGGTCCCCGCTACGGTGGGGGCCGGGCCCCCGCTCTCGGGGTGCCCCAGAGGTGGGAACAACGGTGTTCCCCACCTCGCTTCACGTCACCTGTGCGCACAGGTACGGACCCGACCACGCCGACTTCGGTTCCCTTGTGCCCCAAGGGGTTCACGGAAACTCACAGTCGACCACAGAAGTTCACGGATCCGACGGTTCGGCCGGCCGACCGGCCGACACGTCACATGACCCGCTGTCCTTCGCGACGCTCGTCCGACGCCGCTCACAAAGGAGTGAGATCCCTATGTCCGGGCAATCCGACGTCATTCTCCAGAAGTTGCTCAACGACGCGGCCTCTCGGTGGAAACCGGGGGCTCGCCTGAGCCCCGAGGCCGCCGACGCGATCCGCCGTTTCCTTCCCCTCTACTACCGCCACACGGATCCCGAAGAGATCGGCGACCGTTCCCCCGAACAGATCTGCGGCGCCGCCGAGGCGCACCGTTCCTTCGGCACCGAGCGCACCCCCGGGCGCGGCAAGGTCCGCGTCTACACCCCGGACCTCGAACGGGACGGGTGGGAACAGCAGTCCAGCGTCGTCGAGGTGATCACCGACAACGCGCCCTTCATCGTCTCGTCGGTGACCATGGCCCTCGCCGACCTCGGTGCGGGCGTGCGCGCCGTCATCCACCCCCAGATGACCGTCGGGCGCGACCTCTCCGGCCACCTGATCGAGATCGACCCGGAGATCGGCGGCGACGGCCTGCTGCCCGTCGACGAGTCCTGGATGCACGTCGAGATCGATCGGCAGAGCGATCCCGAGCGGGTCAAGGAGATCACCTCCCGCCTGGAGACCGTCCTCGGCGACGTCCGCCAAGTGGACGAGGACGCCGACAAGATGAGTGACCGGATCCGCCGGATCGCGGACGAGATCTCCGCCGACCCCGACCCCTTGGTCGCTGGAGGCGTCGACCCGCGCGAGGTCGGCGAGAGCGTCGACTTCCTGCGTTGGCTCGAAAGCCGTCACTTCACCTTCATGGGGTACCGCGAGTACGCCCTGGTCACCGACGAGAACGGGGACGACTCCCTGCGTCCGGAACCCGGCACCGGCCTGGGCATCCTGCGCATGGACCCGCCGGCCTCCACCGGATTCGCGGCCCTGCCGCCGGAGATCAGGGCCAAGGCCCGCGAGCCCTACGTCCTGGTCCTGACCAAGGCCAACTCGCGCGCCACCGTCCACCGCCCCAAGTACCTCGACTACATCGGCGTCAAGAAGTTCGACGCCCAGGGCAACATCGTCGGTGAGCGCCGCTTCCTCGGACTGTTCACCTCCCAGGCCGACAACACGGGCATCGGGGAGATCCCCATCCTGCGTCGCAAGCGGGCCGAGGTGCTGTCCCAGGCCGGGTTCGACGCCGAGAGCTACAACGGCAAGGACCTCATCGAGCTGTTGGAGACCTTCCCCCGCGAGGAACTCCTGCAGATTCCGGTCGGCGAGCTCTACAGCATCGTCCGGGGCGTCCTGCGCCTGCGCGAGCGCCGCGGCACCAAGCTGTTCATGCGCCGCGACCCCTACGGTGGCCGCTACATGTCCTGCTTCGTGTACATGCCGCGCGACCAGTACAGCACCCGCGTGCGTCTGGACATCCAGGAAGTGCTCACCGAGGCCTTCCAAGGCGCCACGATGGACCACCACGTGATGATCGGTGCCGCGCCACTGGCGCGCCTGTACCTGGTGGCCCGAGCCGAACACGGGCGCACCCTCGCAGACATCGACCAGGTCGCCCTGGAGGAGAAGGTCCGCGAGGCCGCCAGGTCCTGGGACGTCGACTTCGACGACGCACTCGTGGACGAGTTCGGTCCCACCCGCGCCACCGGCTTCAAGGAGCGTTACGGCGCCGGCCTCACCGAGGCCTACAAGGTCGACAACACCCCGGTCACCGCGGCCAAGGACATCGAGCGCGTCGAAGACCTCCTGAAACGCTTCCCCTCCGATGAGCGCAGCGGTGAGTTCTCCGTCGCGCTCTACCGGGACGACGAGACGAACGACACCGCCTGGCGGTTCCGTCTGGTCCGCCTGGACGAGCCCCTCTCGCTCTCCCGCGTCCTTCCGGTCCTGGAACACCTCGGCGTCGAGGTGGTGGACGAACGTCCCTACTCCCTCGAAGTGGAGGGCGTGGGCAGGATCTGGATCTACGACTTCGGACTCGGGGAGTTCCCCGCGTCGGACCTGCCGCCCGAGCGGATGAGGGTCCTCTTCGAGGAGGCGTTCGACGCCTCCTGGCGCGACCGGGCCGAATCCGACCGCATCAACGCCCTGGTCGTCCGAGCAGGGTTGGACTGGCGTCAGCTCACCGTCCTGCGCGCCTACGGCAAGTACCTGCGTCAGACCGGATCCACCTTCACCCCCGACTACCTGGCCGACGTCCTCGTCGCCAACGCCGGGGTCACCAACCTCCTGATGGAGCTCTTCGAGGCCCGCTTCGACCCGGACCTGCCCGACGAGGGGCGCGAGGAACGCGCCGGCACGTTGGTCGCCAAGATCGAGTCCGAACTGGAGGGTGTGGCCAGCCTGGACCACGACCGCATCCTGCGTTCGTTCCTCGCCGTCATGCGGGCCACCCTGCGCACCAACCACTACCAGCACGGTTCCGAGGAACGGCTGGTGTTCAAACTCAACCCGCAGCAGATCCCGGACCTGCCCCAGCCGCGGCCCCGGCTGGAGATGTACGTCTACTCGCCGCGCGTGGAGGGCGTCCACCTGCGCTTCGGCACCGTCGCACGCGGCGGCCTGCGCTGGTCCGACCGCTTCGAGGACTTCCGCACCGAGGTCCTGGGCCTGGTCAAGGCCCAGATGGTGAAGAACTCCATCATCGTGCCCGCCGGTGCCAAGGGCGGGTTCGTCTGCAAGCGCCTGCCCTCGGGCGGCGGTCGTGAAGCGGTGATGGCCGAGGTCGTCTCCTGCTACAAGCAGTTCATCAGCGCCCTGCTGGACATCACCGACAACCTCGTCGACGGTCGGCTCGTCCACCCCGACCGCACCGTCCGGCACGACGGTGAGGACTCCTACCTGGTGGTGGCCGCCGACAAGGGCACCGCGTCCTTCTCCGACATCGCCAACGGCATCTCCGCCGAGCGCGGCTTCTGGCTCGGCGACGCCTTCGCCAGCGGCGGCTCGGTGGGCTACGACCACAAGGGCATGGGCATCACCGCCCGCGGTGGCTGGGAATCGGTCAAGTACCACTTCCGTGAGCTGGGCGTGAACGTCCAGGAACAGCCCTTCACCGCCGTCGGCATCGGGGACATGTCCGGTGACGTGTTCGGCAACGGCATGCTGTTGTCGAAGCGGACCAAGCTCGTGGCGGCCTTCGACCACCGGCACGTCTTCCTGGACCCCGCCCCCGACCCGCACACCTCCTGGGTGGAGCGGGAGCGCCTGTACGAGCTGCCGCGCAGCACCTGGGCGGACTACTCCACGGACCTGATCTCCGAGGGCGGCGGCGTGCACCCGCGCTCGGCCAAGTCCGTGCCGATCACCCCGCAGGTCCGCGAGGTCCTGGGCATCGACGAGGACGTCACCGAACTCACCCCGGACGAGCTCATCCAGCGCGTCCTGACCTCACCGGTGGACCTGCTGTGGAACGGCGGCATCGGCACCTACGTCAAGGCGAGCTCCCAGAGCCACGCGGAGGTCGGTGACAAGGCCAACGACCCCGTGCGCGTGAACGGGGCCGACCTTCGGGTGAAGGTGGTCGGCGAGGGCGGCAACCTGGGCATGACCCAGCCGGCCCGGATCGAGTACGCCCGCAACGGCGGCCGACTCAACGCCGACTTCATCGACAACTCCGCCGGTGTGGACACCTCGGACCACGAGGTCAACATCAAGATCATGCTCGACCGCGAGGTGCGGGCGGGCGAGCTGGACAAGGACGAACGCGACCGGCTGTTCATCGACATGACCGACGAGGTCGCCTCGCTGGTCCTGGACAACAACTACGCCCAGAACACGGTGCTGGCCGCCGCGCGCAAGCAGAGCTACGAGATGCTGCACGTCCACGGTCGCTACATGCGTCACCTGGAGCGCACCAAGGTCCTCAAGCGCAAGCTGGAGGACCTGCCCTCCGACAAGGCCATCGCCGAGCGCCGCGCCGCCGGCAAGGGGCTGACCAGTCCCGAGTTCGCCACGCTGCTCTCCTACACCAAGATGAGCCTCAAGGAGCAGATCGCGCTGTCGGACCTGGCCGACGACCCCTACCTGGCGCCGACCCTGACGGACTACTTCCCGAAGCCGCTGCGCGTGCGGGCCTTCGCCGACGAGGTGGCCGCGCACCCGCTGCGCAAGGAGATCATCGTCAACCAGGTGACCAACCAGTTGGTCAACCGGTCCGGTATCACCTACGCGTTCCGTCTCAACGAGGAGCTGGGTTCCAGCGCCGCCGACATCGCCAGGGCCTACCTGGTGACCCAGGAGGTCCTGGGACTGCGGAAGCTGTGGGGTGAGCTGGAGGACCTCGACCACGAGATCGCCGTGGACAACCAGCTCGTCCTGTTGCTGGAGGCCCGCAAGCTCGCCGAGCGTTCCACCCGGTGGCTGCTGCGCAACCGCAGTTTCCCGTTCGACATCAGCACCGAGATCGGCTTCTTCGCCGATGGTGTGGGCGAGGTGCTGCCGCAGCTGGTCGACCTGCTGCGGGGCCGTGACCGGGAGGCGTTCGAGGAACGTCGCGACCGGTACGTCGCCCGGGGGGTGCCCACCGGGCTCGCCGAGCGCATCGCGGTCATGGTGCCCGCCTACTCCACGCTGGACCTGGTGGAGATCGCGCACCGCACCGGACGTCCGGTGGGCGAGGTGGCCGCGCTCTACTTCGAGCTGGCCGACCGGTTCAACCTCAGCTGGTGGCGTGAGCGGATCATCGACCTGCCGCGCGACGACCGCTGGGCGACCATGGCCCGAGGCGCCCTGCGCGACGACCTGTACGCCGCGCACGCCGACCTGACCGCGCGGGTCCTGGAGTCCGGCGACTCCACGTCCGCCGGTGAGCTCATCGCCGACTGGACGAAGGCCAACGAGGGCGCCGTGCAGCGGTCCGGGATCACCCTGTCCGAGATCCAGGAGAACGAGCGCTTCGACCTGGCCACCCTGTCCGTGGCCCTGCGCTCCATCCGTTCCCTGGTGGTCTAGGGCAACCGGAGTGGGGGCACATGGAGTGTCCCGAGCGGGCCCCGCACCGTCAGGTGTGGGGCCCGCCCCTTTGTTGGGTCCTACACTGGGTGCGTGGCAGAACTGGACCCGGCAGAGAAGATCAAGGAACTCGCGGCGACCCTGGCGAGTGTGACCGCCGTGTTGGACCTGGAGGCGATGCAGACGCAGATCGCCGAACTGCGCGAGCAGTCCGCCGACCCCGAACTGTGGTCGGACCAGGACAACGCGCAGAAGGTGACGCGTCGACTCTCGACACTGGAGTCCATGGTCAACAAGGTCAACGGCATCGGGCAGCGTCTGGAGGACCTCGGAGTGCTCTACGAGCTCGCCGAGGCCGAGGACGACCCCGACACCCGCGCCGAGGCGGACCGCGAACTAGAGCAACTCCGTAAGGAGATCGGCGAACTAGAGGTGCGTACGCTCCTCAACGGCCCGCACGACGAGAGCGAGGCCATCGTCACCATCAACTCCCAAGCGGGTGGTGTCGACGCGGCCGACTGGGCGCAGATGCTCCAGCGCATGTACCTGCGTTGGGCGGAGCGTCACGGCTATCCCACGGAGGTCTACGAGACCTCCTACGCGGAGGAGGCGGGCATCAAGTCCACCTCGTTCGCGGTCAAGGCCTCCTTCGCCTATGGCACGTTGCGCGGGGAGCACGGAACCCACCGCCTGGTGCGGATCTCGCCCTTCGACAACCAGAACCGGCGCCAGACCTCGTTCGCGGGTGTGGACGTGGTTCCGATGGTGGAGAAGAGCGACCACATCGAGATCGACGAGACCGAGCTGCGCGTGGACGTGTACCGTTCCAGCGGTCCCGGTGGTCAGGGCGTCAACACGACCGACTCGGCGGTGCGCATCACCCACCAGCCGACCGGCATCGTGGTCTCCTGTCAGAACGAGCGTTCCCAGCTCCAGAACAAGGCGACCGCGATGACGATGCTCCAGGCCAAGCTCTTGGCCCGCAAGCGCCAGGAGGAGCAGGCGGCCCTGGACGAGATCCGCGGTGACTCGGTGAGCAGCTGGGGCACCCAGATGCGCAACTACGTCCTGCACCCGTACCAGAACGTCAAGGACGTGCGCACCGGTATGGAGACCGGCAACCCGTCGGCGGTGCTCGACGGCGAGATCGACGCCTTCATCGACGCGGAGATCCGCTGGATGCGCAACCAGGAGAAGCAGGAGTAGGGGCGAGACGAGCCCCGAACACCGACCGGTGTTCCTCCGCCACCAGGGCGGGGACGCGCACGGTCGTTGGTCGATCACCCCGGGTCGCCGAATTCGGCGGGTCCGGGGTGACGTGTCCCAAAGGTGATGACCACGACGCCGCAGTTTTACCGAAACTGCTATATGTGAACGTTATCATCGGTTGACACCTCCGATATGCTCGTGGCTGTTGTCCGATAGTGCGCTGATCTCCACAGATCGCTTGGGCGAGACGGGACCTGGACAATCCGGGCCCCTGTCCCCTCTAAACTGTCGGTGGCCATGCGGCCGGTACGATCCCGCGCGGAGCACCTCCGCCGGGTGCCCATACCTTCGAGAGCCTTGTGATGCGCCTGTGATCCACTTCGATAACGTCACCAAGCAGTACCCGACTCAGAAGCGTCCCGCGCTCGACGGTGTTTCCATCGACGTGGACAAGGGCGAGTTCGTCTTCCTGGTCGGACCATCCGGCTCGGGTAAGTCGACCTTCCTGCGCTTGGTGCTGAAGGAAGAGAGGCCCGACAAGGGCCGCGTGCACGTCGCGGGCAAGGACCTGGCGCGACTGTCCAACTGGAAGGTCCCGCACCTGCGCCGCCGTATCGGCTGTGTCTTCCAGGATTTCCGCCTGCTGCCGAACAAGAACGTCTTCGAGAACGTCGCCTTCGCCCTGGAGGTCATCGGTAAGCCACGGCGGTTCATCAAGAAGGTCGTGCCGGAGGTCGTCGAACTCGTCGGCCTCGAAGGCAAGGCCGGTCGCATGCCGGGTGAGCTCTCCGGTGGTGAGCAGCAGCGTGTGGCCATCGCCCGCGCGTTCGTCAACCGCCCGCAGATCCTGCTGGCCGACGAGCCCACCGGAAACATCGACCCGGCGACCTCCATCGGCATCATGAAGGTGCTGGACCGAATCAACCGCACGGGAACGACCGTCGTCATGGCGACGCACGACGCCGCCATCGTCGACTCCATGCGCAAGCGTGTGATCGAGCTTGAAGAGGGCTTGGTAGTGCGCGACCAGATGAGTGGCGTCTACGGCCAGGCGTACTGAGCCCTGGTACGTTCGTCGCCGGGCCTCGGTCGGCGACCCCGAGACCACCGGCATGGCGAAGCCCCGAAGGATGGACCTTTAACAGATCATGCGAGCACAATTCGTTCTCTCCGAGACGTGGATCGGCCTGCGTCGCAACCTGACGATGACCATCGCCGTCATCACGACGGTGGCCATCTCTCTCACCTTGTTCGGTGCCGGTCTGCTGGTCAACCAACAGGTCGCCGAGATGCGCAACTACTGGGACCAGCGGATCACGCTGACCATCTACATGTGCAACGACATCTCGCCGACCTCGACCTGTCAGGAGAACGGCGCCGCGGGCGAGGGCGACCGTGAGGCCCTTGAGCAGCAGCTTGAATCGCTCAACGAGGTCGAAAGCTTTCGGTACCTGACCGAGGCCGAGGCCTGGCAGGACTTCCAGGAGCGCATCGGCTCCTCCAACGAGGCCCTCGCCGAGGCCGCCCAGGAAGGTGACATCCCGGACAACTACCGGGTGCAGCTCACCGACCCGAACCACTACGACGCGGTGCGCGCGGCCGTGGACGGGGCCGACGGCGTCGACTCCGTCTCCAACGACCAGCGCGTCCTGGAGCAGTTCTTCGGTCTGCTCGACGGTCTCAAGTGGGCCGCCCTGGTGGTCGCGGGCGTGCAGTTGGCCGCCGCCGCGCTGCTGATCGGCAACACCATCCGGCTGTCGGCCTACAGTCGTCGTCGGGAGACCGGCATCATGCGTCTGGTCGGTGCGTCGAACTTCTACATCCAGCTGCCCTTCCTCCTCGAAGGAGCCATCGCCGGTTTCATCGGTGGTGTGATCGCGTCCGGGTTCATCGTGACCACCAGGTTCACGCTGCTCACCCAGATCGAGGAGTGGTTCCAGTTCGATGTGGCCTTGGGCACGACATCGCTGCTGTCCGTCATCGGCGTTTCGATGGTCCTCGGTGTGCTCCTGTGCACCGTGACCTCGTTCCTCACCCTGCGCCGCTACCTGAAGGTCTGACGGCACCACCGTCGGAAGGGACCGGCGGGCGCGGAACACCGGGGGGCCACTGGCCCCCCGGACTGATGAAGGGATCCATCCGTGGCCAAGGAAACCGGGCACAAGATGATCGCCCAGAACCGTAGGGCGCGGCACGACTACCACATCGACGACACCTACGAGGCGGGCCTTGTCCTCACCGGGACCGAGGTCAAGTCCCTCAGAGAGGGACGGGCCTCGTTGGTGGACGGCTTCGCGCACATCCACGATGGTGAGGTGTGGCTGGAGGGCGTGCACATCCCGGAGTACTCCCAAGGGACCTGGACCAACCACTCCGCCCGCAGATCACGTAAACTACTCCTGCACCGCGAGCAGATCTCCCGGCTGATCGGTAAGACCCGGGAGCCCGGGCGCACCCTGGTTCCGCTGTCCCTGTACTTCAGTGACGGTAGGGCCAAGGTCGAGATCGCTCTGGCCCGCGGTAAGCGTGAATACGACAAGCGCCACGCCCTCGCCGAACGTGAGGCCAAGCGCGACATGGAACGCGCGCTTCGCCGTCGGCGGTAGCGGATTCTTCGTTGAGGCGCCTGAAAGGAACACACAAGGTGTCCCCCCGTCCCCTCGGCCGCAAGATCGCGGCCGCAAGCAGCGGCCTGGTCGTCGCCCTGACCCTCGCGGCCTGCACGACCCACCCCAGCCCGGAGGTGGCCGTCAGGTCCTTCCTGCTCTCCTGGCAGGACGGGAACCACGCCGACGCCGCGAGGTTCACCACCGGTGACCCGGCCGAGGTGGAGGCGGCGCTCGCCGACGTACACGACCAACTCGACCTGGCCTCGGTCCGGTTCAACCTGGGCGGCATCACCCAGGACGGTGACCAGGCCGTAGCGGAGTTCGAGGCCTCCGCCGACCTCGGCATCGGCGACCCGGTGTGGACCTACACCGGCAGCATGCCGTTGACGGACGGTCCCGAGGGCTGGCGGATCGACTGGTCGCCCGGCGTCATCCACCCCGAACTCCAGGACGGCGAGCGACTCGCCGTCAGCTACGAGATCGAGGATCGCGGCCAGATCCTGGACCGGGAGGGTGAACCCCTCGTCTCATCCGACAGCGTCACCGCCTTCGGCGTCCTCCCCGCGGAGATGGACGACAAGGAGGCCGGGGTCACCGAACTCGCCGAACTCCTCGACGAGGACCCGGACCCGCTGCTCAACCGGGTGCGCTCCGCCCCGCCCGAGCAGTTCCAGCCGCTGGTGCTGATGCGTGGCGGCAGCGTCGATGGCACCTTGTTGGAGGAGGCGGGGAAGATCTCCGGGGTGCAGACCGAAGAGGTCGAGATCAACCTGTCGCCGCGGGTGGCGCCGTTCCTCCTCGGCGATGTCGCGGGAACCGCCGAGCACCGGGTGTCCTCCCGTGTCGCCGGCGCCTACCAGGCCGGGGACACCGTCGGTCTGAGCGGCCTGCAGAACATCTTCCAGCACGAACTCGCCGGGACCGCCACCACGCAGGTGGTCACCCTCGGCGAGGACGGACGACAGACCGCCGTCCTGGAATCATGGGACGGTGTGCGCAGCAGCGGGGTGCAGACCACCCTGGACCTCGAACTCCAGAACGCCGCGGAAGGCGCCCTGGAGAACCTGCCGGGAGACGGCTACCTCGTGGCCGTCGACACCGGCACCGGAGACGTGCTCGCCGCGGCCAACGCCTCCGGCCAGGCCGCCGACGATGGAGCGTTCACCGGGAGCTACCCGCCCGGGGGAGCCTTCACCCTGGTGTCCTCGCTGGCGGCCCTGGACTCCGGTGCCGTCAGCCCGGGCAGCCCGATGCCCTGCGGCTACCAGTCCGAAATCGGTGACCGGACCTTCACCAACCCCAGCAGCGGTTTCCTCGCCGGGGAGCCCGACCTGAGCCGCAACCTGTCCTTCCTGTGCAACGTCGGCTTCGTCGACATCGCCTCGGATGTGGGCGGCGACCAGATCACCGAGTCCGCCGCCGCCCTGGGACTGGGTGCCGACTGGCAGCTGTCCCTGCCGGCCGACTCCGGGGTCGTGGACATCAACGATGACGAGGCCGATGTGGCCGCCGCCATGGTCGGTGAGCACGGGGTCCAGGTGAGTCCGCTCGCCATGGCCCTGGCCGCCGGCGCGATCGCCGACGGCACTTGGAACTCCCCGACCCTCGTCCCCGAGGAGGGGCCGGCCCCGGCCGGCGCCGGTGAGCTGAACGAGGCCCACCTCGAAGTGATCCGCGAAGGCATGCGCGACGCCGTCGTCAACCGCTTCCCCGAGGTCGGCGTGGGTGAGGAGCCCGTGTACGGGCAGGCCGCCCGGGCCGAACAGGACGACACCGCCCTGCACTGGTTCGTCGGCTATCGGGGCGACGTCGCCTTCGCCGTTCTCGCCGAGGTCGAACCGGAGATGACGATGTGGCAGCAGTACGCCGTCACCGCCGCCACGAGTTTCCTCGCGGGCAACGCCGCCGAAGGCCAGCAGCAGCCGCTGACCGACGACCAGCCGCTCGCCGAGGTCATGCCGGAGTCCGACACCGGTCCGACCGAGTAGCACGGAAAAAAAGAGGCCGCCGCCGGAGCAACCCACGGGCGCTCCGGCGGCGTCTTCATGGGTAACTGGGACCGCATCAGGGGGTAGCGGACCAGTTCGATGAGGCAGGATCTCGTCTCGGGGGAGACCCTGCCGGTTCCAAAGGTCGGCCAGACCCTGCCGACCGCCCCCGTGAGTCGCGTCGACCAGATCTTGAGTCCGCCTCACGGGGGTTTCTTCCTGAGTAGGTCCCCGAGCCGGGAATCAGCTTGGCCCCCCGAACGTTGACCCGGTAGAGTGACGAACACGCGAGTGGTTCGCCGCTCGCATGTCGGTCGACACCGAACCCGTGCAGACGGGATCCACGTCGGCTTTGACAACTTCACAGGGGGTGATCGGTTTCGACTTCGGTAGTCGTTCCAGGGGAAGCGGGTCGAGGGTTGTGTTTGTGACCTCGTTAATCCTGCATTCGCATAAATTCAAGTGCCAATTCTAAGCGCACTGAGTTCGCTCTCGCTGCCTAAGCGATTGTGACTCTGTCGGTCCGGGCTCGTCATCGGCTCGGGATCCGGCACCATTTAGATGACTCACCGCTCAGATCAGGCCACGGGGCCTGAGCGGGACACTCACGTGGCTGGGCCTGTCAGCGATGTGTCTGTGCAAGCGCTGGGGCCGAGTAGAACGACACCACAGACTGCACCCGGAGAAGCCCTGGCTCGTTGCTGAAGGACGCGGGTTCGATTCCCGCCACCTCCACGGACTCAGGACGACCCTGCTCGCGCGTGAACGCGCTCGCCGGGTCGTCCTTCGTCGTTTTCGGGGGGAGACCCCCCGGCCCCCCGAGGTACCCCCTGATGGCCTGGGTCGTTTTGATCGGTGTGGTGGGTGGGGGGTTCTGTTGTGACGAGAAGGTGGGACGATCGTGCTCGCGCGTGAACGCGCTCGCCGGGTCGTCCTTCGTCGTTTTCGGGGGGAGACCCCCCGGCCCCCCGAGGTACCCCCTGATGGCCTGGGTCGTTT